>JBBRFH010000356.1:0-1920 GCA_038224615.1 Tepidisphaerales bacterium | reverse complement strand
CCACTCTTTACGCGTACCGGAATCGTGCGATACTGCCTCGACTGGAGAACCCTCAATGAAACGCCTTGGCTTTGTATCTGCGCTGCTGCTTTTTCTGTCGATCAACGCCTTCGCCGCCGAGCCGCGGGTGCTGATTGTCAGCATTGACGGGCTGCGTCCCGACTGCGCCCTGCGCGCCGACGCGCCCAACATCCGCACACTCATGGACGAAGGCGCGTTCTCGTTCTGGGCGACCACGACGCCGGCGGCGATCACCCTGCCGTCGCACACCAGCATGCTTACGGGCGTGACCATCGAGCGGCACGGCATCACAGGCAACGACGACAAGGCCGCGGCGACCGAAACGCTGCTCGTGCCGACCATTTTTGACATCGCGAGAAAGGCGCGCATCAGCACGGGAATGGCGGCGGGCAAGTCGAAGTTCAGCATCTTCGTGCCCGCGATCGATCACGGGTGGGTCCCGCCTAAATCGGCCACCGCCAATGTCGACGTCGCCGACCACGCCGTCGAGATCATCCATACGTTTCAGCCGAGATTGATGTTCGTCCATTTCCCGAGTGCTGATTCAGTCGGACACGCCAGAGGCTGGGGCACGCGCGAGCAGATCGAGGCGATCGAAGACGCCGACAAGAACCTCGGCCGCGTGCTCGACGCGCTGCGCCAGGACGGGCTGTACGAGGGAACCACGATCATTCTCACCGCCGACCACGGCGGCGCCGGCAAGAGCCACGGCGCCAACGACGATCGCAGCAAGTTCATCCCCTGGATCATCCGCGGGCCCGGCGTGATCCAGAACATCGATCTCACGCAGTTCAGGGATCTGAAGATCCAGACCTACGACACGATGGCCACCGCCTGCAACGTCCTCAAGCTCACCCCGCCCGACGGCATCGACGGCAAACCAATCCTGCAGGCGTTCGCGGCGACCGACCTGATGAATTCGCCAGCGCCGGCGACGCAACCCCAAGCCCCAAGCCCCAGTCCCCAAGCCCCAGCGAAATGATCATCGGCCACGGCATCGACATCGTCGCAACCGAGCGCATTCAGCACATGCTCACCGAGCACGGGCAGCGATTTCTGGACCGGTGTTTTACGGCGTCCGAGCAGACGTACTGCGCGCAGTCAGAGAAGCGCTACGTCGAGCACCTGGCCGGGCGGTTTGCGGTGAAGGAGGCAATCCTCAAGGTGCTCGGCACCGGCTGGCGCGGCGGGATCCAGTGGATCGACATGGAGATCCTGCCCAATCCGCTCGGGCAACCCCTGCTGCAACTCACCGGCGAAGCCGCGGCGCTCGCCGAGCAAATGGGCATCAGGAACTGGCACATCAGCATCTCGCACATCGAAACCCACGCCACCGGCAGCGCGATCGGCGAGAGCGGGTGAGTTAACTGCTGCGATTCAATTGCCGCGAGGATGCGATCAGCGCGAAGGTCAACGCGAAGAAGCAATAGATTCGGTACTGCAAACTTCGGGTTACGCTTCGCGGTCATTGCACCTTTTCAGCGTATGCGGGAAAGCTGTAGCCGACCCGACGCCAACGTCGGCAAATGTCATCCTGTGCGCAGCGAAGAATCTGCGAACCCATGCAAGGCTCTGCGTTGAATAGAATGACGCTCACCGTCGTGCCGGCGCGACCGTCGGGCTGCGGCGTCGGCGAGTAGACTCTTCGCTGCGCTCAGAATGACTCGAGGAGGGGGAACTGCGGGGCCGGCGGGGATCGGACGGGGGTTCGCGGGGGGCATCGCGGGGGGCATCGCGACGGGCGATCGGCACGTCCGGGCTATTCCTGTGGCAATAAATCTTCGCCCCGACCCCTGTGTTCGTAAGCGCTCTGTGGCTAATCTAGCGGTCCCAAAACGGAGATACTGAATGTCACTCACGCGCCAACAAATTTGCGAACTCGCCAGCAACAAGCTCAAG
>JBBRFH010000355.1:0-1948 GCA_038224615.1 Tepidisphaerales bacterium | reverse complement strand
ATCTGCATGCCGTCCTTGGCGCCGGGCTTGTGCAGGGTGGCGGTGGTGCCCTCGACAGTCACCTCGCTCTGTTCGATCTCCTGCTTCATCTTCTCGGGGTTCATGTCGTTGCTCTTATTCTTCATGGCGTCGGCACCGAATCTCTTCGTGCATGCCGCCTCGAGCGCTTTGACCGAAACCATCATGTCCGCGAGCTGCTCGCCGAGCTGCTTTTCGTTAGCGGCGCCGCTGAAGAGCGAGGCCATCTTGTCCTTGTCGTGATCGATCAACGCCTGCATGTACGACAGCGCCCCGGCCTTGGCATCGGCGGCATCATCGGCTCGGGCGGCGGGGGTGTAACAGGCAAACAGCAAAGCGGCGGTGGTGGTGGCGACGACGGCGTTGAACTTGGATCGCATGGAAGAGGGCTCCCTGGGGGGTGATGAAAAAGATGCGCTATCCGCTAGCGCTTGAACCCACGATAACACACGCAGACGCCGAATGTGAAAGGGTGTTGCGAGATATCGGCCAACCCCGCCCGCGCCAGGTGATCGACCATCTGCTGCCGCTACAAAAACGTCTCGACGCTCTTGGGCAGATACTTGTATGCCCCCGATTTGTCGCCGCTGATCAGCGTCGCGGTGATCGGCATCACTTTGCCGCAGTAGAAACGATTGAGCGCGCGGATGATCGGGTTCGTCGGCTCCGAAAACTCCAGCACGATCACCCGCCCGCCGGGACGAAGCACGCGATGGAACTCAGCGAGCGCGGCGCTCACGTCCTGTACGTTGCGGATGCCGAACGCGATCGAAACGACATCGCAGCAGGCATCGGGAAGGGGGAGTTGCTGGGCATCGCCGTTGAGAAAAGCGATGGATTTTCGATTTTCGATTTTCGATTTTCGATTTGCAATCGGGAGCATCGCGAAGGTGAAGTCAATGCCGATCAGCGCCGGTTCGATTGCTTCACGCGGCAGTTCGACGGAGATTCGACGCTGCAGTTCGGCATGAAATGCGAGGGTCAAATCGCCGGTGCCGCACGCAACGTCCACCACCTGATCCAGCGGACGGATCTCACTCAGTTTCACCGCCTTCCTTCGCCACACCTGATCGCGCCAGAAGCTGTGCAGCCGATTGTTCAAGTCGTAACTGGGCGCGATGGCGGCGAACATCTTCTGGACGCGCGTGCGCTTGTCGGCCTGCGCGTGCGGGGATTGCAGGCGGTCGGCGTCCCACTGGGGGGCGGCTGGTGCGGGGTCGGACATCGGTCGCGAGAGTATAGGGACTCGGGCTCGTTTCGCTCGACTCGGCGCCACACCTCCGGCTCTTTCCCCTCCGGGGAAGGCTGGATGGGGGTTGCCGCGTCAAGTTGCGTGGGGCGGATCTCAACCGGCCGTGTCGGAACCGCGCGGTTGTCATCCTGAGGTACTCCGAAGGATCTTCTGGCACCGTCGTGGGCCCTGTAGGCTGCGAGCAGATCCTTCGGAGTACCTCAGGATGACAAAACAGCGCGTCGAGCGATACGCGCGCCCGGTCGACGTGGTATCGTTCAGGACTTTCAATAATCGCGAAGGATTCATGTCCGCAGAGCAACACATCTGGATCAACGGCCGCGTGATGCGGATGAGCGAGGCGACGATCGGCGTCGAGGACCGCGGCTTCCAGTTCGCCGACGGCGTGTACGAAGTCTTCCGCGTCTATGAAGGCAAGCCGTTCGCGCTCGAATTGCATCTGCAACGTCTGCGTCGTTCGTGCGACGCGATCGACCTGCCGCTGCCGTACACCAACGCTCAACTCATCGACGCGATGGCTTGCTTGTACGAACGCCAGCCATTGCCGAGCGCGATGATCTACCTGCAGGCGACGCGCGGCGAGTGCAATCGCAACCACGTGATGCCGCGGGAGTGCGAGCCGACGGTGCTCTTCTACGCGCGTCCGCTGCCGGCGCTGGTGGTGCCGGAGAATGCACC
>JBBRFH010000354.1:0-1959 GCA_038224615.1 Tepidisphaerales bacterium | reverse complement strand
GTGATAACCACGGCAATGCCGCTGATCTGCTCGTCGCACTGCTTGCGTTCTGCCGGCGAAGTGGCTTGGACGTGCAACAGGACGCGGATGGCGTTGTCGCGAAGCCCATTGCCAATCTCTCCGATCGCCGACACGCCCGGGAGGGTATCATCTGTCAGTGAATGCATCTGAACGTCGAGCACGACGATGCGGCTGTAGGCGAAGATGCCCAGGCCGATCGTGATGGCCACGGTTGCGACGAATCCTAATGCGATGCGTTTTCCAAGTGTAAGGCTCATGGGAACTCTGCTTTCAGGTTAACTTTTGTCAGTTCGTTGGTTGAACCGCGCGGCGACATGCCTCACGCGGCTTGAAGTTGAAGGATGGTTGATTCGTTGCCCAGCACGCGGTTGATGTCGAGCATGATCTTGATCGACTTGCCGACCTTGGCCATGCCGGTGATGAAGTCGACTTCGCAGCCGGCGCCGAAGCTCGGGGGCGCTTCGATCGCGTCGTCATTGATCTGCAGCACTTCGCCGACTCGATCGACGATGATCCCGGTGAGCAACTTGCGGGCATCCTGGGTCACCGTCTCGATGACGATGATGCACGTCTGCTCATTCGGGGCACGGGCGCTCATGCCGAACTGTGCCCGCAGGTCGACGACGGTAATCACCCGCCCACGCAGATTAATCACCCCGCGGATGTGAGGCGGAGATTGCGGCACCGCCGTCACCTCCATGAAGCCGACGATCTCCCGTACAGAGAGGATCGCCACTCCAAATTCCTCGTTTCCAAGTGCAAAGGTGAGACATTTGCCGCCCAGCCCGCGCGGCGCAATGGCCCCGGCACAGCCGTTCTGATCGCTTCCAGAGGTGTCGTTCATGATCCACTTCGCGCCGAGGGCGCGGTTCGGCGTGCGTTAAGGCATGATTCCCAGTTCGCACACTCACTGTCCGACCAAGGCTCGTATCGACGATTCCGCAAAGGAAATCGTGCCTTGCGTGCGGTTCTGCACAGACCCGATAATGTCTTGCCTCGTGTACTGGCGCAGGTGCCGGAGCGGGCGACGCTCACCTGGGGGAAAACGAGTAGGGGTCGCACTGCCCCGTCGAGGCGCACCCCTTCCTTACGCGCGAAGAACCGGTCGAACGGTCCGCAGCGATCGGAATTGGGCGCGGCCGGCGGTTATCCTGCGCGCACCCGTAGTGCCCGATTCGCCCGACACCGACACCGTCACCTCGCACCGCCAGCCGATGGGCAAGTACGTCGGCGGACGGCCGCGTGAGACGATTCGCCGCACGCGGGGCGCTGCCCAGGGATAGCGATGATCCCGATAATCGGCACAAATTGCCGAGATGCCGGTCGGAATCTAAAATCTCCCGTGCCGCAGCACCGAACTTCTTGGCATCGCTGTGGCATTTTGCCGTATCACCTTCAGCGCCTATAGATGAGGGAGCGTTTGACTATCCAGCCCGACACCTTTGCTGACCAGCGGGTTCTGATTACCGGCGCCGCCGGCTTTATCGGGAGTCATCTCGCGCGCCTTTGTGTCGATGCCGGGGCTGATGTCATCGGCGTGGGGAGGTCGGGCGTTACTGACGCGATCGAACCTTCCATCGACTGGCGGCAGGTCGATCTCGCCGACCCCGCCGCGACGCAAGCGCTCATCGACGAGACGCGCCCCTCGATGATCTTTGATCTCGCCGGCCATGCCAGCGCGTCGCGCTCGCCGGAGGCGATCCTGCCCACGCTCGCCAGTAACCTCGTCTCAACCGTCAACCTGCTGCACTCGGCCCAGCGGCTCGGCGCGTCCGGCACGCCGCGAATCGTTCTCGCGGGTTCGCTCGAAGAATCCACCGCAGGCGACATCCCCAATTCCCCCTACGCGGCCTCGAAAACCGCGCAGACGCTCTATGCGCGGATGTTCCACCACCTCTACCAGACCCCCATCACCATCGCCCGCACCTTCATGGTCTA
>JBBRFH010000353.1:0-1984 GCA_038224615.1 Tepidisphaerales bacterium | reverse complement strand
GCCCTGGCCGTGGTCTTGATAGCCGTAGGCGTGATTATTGCCGTGGCCGTTGCCGGGTTTGGCGGCAGCGGGGGAGGCGAAGGCGAGCACCGTGGCGCCCGCAACTAGGATCAGTGTTTTCATGGTTTGAAGGGTAGGCGCCGCCAGATGAACGGCTGTTGACCGCCTTTTTCAGGCGAAGAAAGGGCCGCCGAGCACTGCCCGGCGGCCACTCTTCAAGGTCGGTGCTGTCGCTTAGCGGGTCAGCGCCGCGATCACCCGCTCGACCGCGTAGGTGCGCGCGTTGACGACGAAGATGAAGTTGACGCGGTACACGTAGCGATCATTGGGCCGCAGGCTGTATTGGCTCACGTACGTCCGCGGCAGAGCGTCGTAGGATGTGTAAGCGTAGCGCGGCGCGAACCGATAGCCGACGCGGTACATCGCGGCATGACGGTTGGCGTGCCGCATCGAAACGCACTGGCCGTGACGCCACTTAGTGCAGACCGTTCGTGAATGATGCTTGGCGTAATGCTTTGCATGAGGCTTGGCATCGGCGGGGGCGGCGGCGAAAGCCACGGCCGCAGCCGCGAGTGCAAGAATCGTCTTCATGATGAATTTTCCTTCAGCTTGACTGATAAAGCGACGGAGCCCGCGCTCCTTCCCTGTCGGCCGCTCAACGATTGGCGCGAGGCCCAGTTGCCTAGGTTGCCGAATGGTAATGTTACGGGACGGTCAGGCGTCTCCGACGTCAGCATCCTAAGCACGTTCGAGGGTGCGAAGATTAGCAACCGTACGCCGGTTGCCCGACTCTCCCTGCCGGTCTAGAGCGCCGCCAATTCGCGGCGCCGGTCCTCGGCGCTCCCAGAACAACAGAGGAAAGCGATAGCTCGATGGCTCGCAGGAAAATCGCGCTGATCGGCGCCGGCATGATCGGCGGCACCCTAGCCCACCTCGCGGCGATGCGCGAGCTTGGCGACATCGTCCTGTTCGACATCGCGGAAGGGATTCCCGAGGGCAAAGCGCTCGACATCGCCCAGGCGGGGCCGGTCGACGATTTCGACGCGAAGTTGAAGGGCAGCTCCGATTACGCCGACATCGCCGGCGCCGACGTGTGC
This sequence comes from Tepidisphaerales bacterium, assembly GCA_038224615.1. Taxonomy (GTDB): domain Bacteria; phylum Planctomycetota; class Phycisphaerae; order Tepidisphaerales; family Tepidisphaeraceae; genus JBBRFH01. The sequence continues at coordinate 887 of JBBRFH010000353.1, read as the reverse complement.
ATCGTCACCGCCGGCATCGCGCGCAAGCCCGGGATGAGCCGCGACGATTTGCTCGGCATCAATCTGAAGGTGATGAAGGCGGTCGGCGAGGGCATCAAGACCCACGCGCCCAACAGCTTCGTGATCTGCATCACCAACCCATTGGACGCGATGGTCTGGGCGCTGCGCGAATTCTCGGGCCTGCCGCACAGCCAGGTGGTCGGCATGGCCGGGGTGCTCGACAGCGCGCGTTTCCGCCATTTCCTCGCCGAAGAATTCAACGTCAGCGTCGAGGACGTCACCGCGTTCGTGCTCGGCGGCCACGGCGACACGATGGTCCCGATCGTCGAATATTCGACCGTCGCCGGCATCCCGATCCCCGACCTCGTAAAGATGGGCTGGACGACGAGTGAGCGGATCGACGAGATCGTCAAGCGCACCCGTGGCGGCGGCGGCGAAATCGTCGCGCTGTTGAAGACCGGCAGCGCTTATTACGCTCCGGCGACCAGCGCGATCGCGATGGCCGAGAGCTTCCTCAAGGACAAGAAACGCGTGCTTCCGGCGGCCGCGCATTTGACCGGCCAGTACGGTGTCGACGACCTCTACGTCGGCGTTCCGGTGGTGATCGGCGAAGGCGGCGTCGAACGGATCGTCGAAATCCAGCTCGACGACGCGGCCAAGGCCAATTTCCAGGTCAGCGTCGACGCGGTCAAGGAATTGCTGGTGGCGTGCAAGGCGATCGACGGCAGCCTCAAGTGAGCATCCTCGTTGACAAGAACACCAAGGTCATCACGCAGGGGATGACCGGCGAGACCGGGACGTTTCATACCCAGCAGGCGCTAGATTACGGCACGCAGATGGTCGGCGGGGTAACGCCAGGCAAAGGTGGCACGACCCATCTCGGGCTG
>JBBRFH010000352.1:0-2226 GCA_038224615.1 Tepidisphaerales bacterium | reverse complement strand
GGTGCGACTGCGATGAGCGGGAGTTGCAGGTCGGCGTCGACGGCGCACGTGGGTAGCGACTCAAACAGCGGCGCGAGGTCGTAGCTGAAGTAGCCGACGAGCGGCGATTGCGACTTCTCGATCTGCGTAATTGCCTGGCGCGCATCGGCCAGCGATCGCGATTCGATCGACGCACTGCCGGCGTGAATGAGCGGCCACGCGAGGGACACGGGCATGTTATACGCGGGCGCCGGACGAGGGCGAAGCCGCGTGTGCCCTGCGATCAACGGCGGTGGCCGTGCTCGTCGAAGTTGTCGTCGTAGTTACGCGTGTATCGGTCTTCTTTGTCCTTCTCGTCCATGGAGTGGCCGACCAGAGCGCCGCCGACCGCACCGATCGCGCCGCCGATCAGTGCGCCTTCGCCGGCGCGGGCGTGGGAGTTGGATCCGATCAATCCACCGATCGCCGCCCCTCCAAGCCCGCCGACGATCGCGCCGGTGCCCGCCTTGGTCTCACACCCGCCGCTGGCGAGCGTGGCGACCAGAACGGCCGGTAATAGTATGGTTTTCGTGAGTGTTTCGCTGTGCATTCGCATGATCCGCTCCTTGGTGCGTCTTCTTCAAACGTCGGCACACCGACCCCTCGACTTGAGCAACGTCGCATCCGATGATGCCGGGCATGAACCTGCGCGACGTGACCGAGCAGCTCGAGCAGATCGCCCCGACGCGTCATGCCGAGTCGTGGGACAACGTCGGCCTGCTCGTTGGCGATCCGGCACAGGACGTGACGAAGGCGATCCTCTGCATCGACTACACGCCGGCCGTCGCGGAGGAGGCGAAGGCGGGCGGGTGCGATCTGGTGATCGCGTATCATCCGCCGATCTTCAAGCCGCTGACGCGCGTCACGGGCAGTGGCGCGTCGTCGCTCATTTACGACGCCATCCGGCGCGGCGTGGCGATCTACTCGCCGCACACGGCGCTGGACGTCGCCGACGGCGGCACGAACGATGTGCTGGCCGACATGCTCGGGCTTGTCGATCGTCGTCCCCTCAAGCTTGCCGAGACGAAGGCGAAGCTGTTGAAGCTGGTGACATTCGTTCCGCATGAGCGTCTCGATCAAGTCTCGCGGGCACTTTTCGCCGCCGGCGCCGGGTGGATCGGCAACTACTCGCACTGCAGCTTCCGCACCGAGGGCACCGGCACCTTTCGCGGCGAAGCAGGCTCACATCCCGTGGTCGGCGAAGCCGGCAAACTTGAGACGACGCGCGAGACCAAGCTCGAAGTCGTTGCGCCCCTTGACCGCATTGACACGGTCATCGCCGCGTTGCGCGCCAGTCACCCATACGAGGAGCCGGCGTTTGAACTTGTACAACTCGTCGCCCCGCCCGAAGGCGTCGGCATCGGCCGGATCGGGCGATTTGAATCGGCCGTCTCACGCGGGCACCTGCTCGCGCAGATCAAGCAGGCGATCGGTATCGATCACCTGCTGGTTGCCGGTCCGACTGAGGGGCACGCCAACACCGCCGCCGTCTGCGCCGGTTCGTGCGGAGGCGAACTGCTCGATCGGGCGATCGACGACAAGGTCGACGTCTACCTCACCGGCGAGATGCGCCATCACGACGCGCTCAAGGCCGCCCGCGCCGGCGTCACCGTCGTCTGCACGCTGCACAGCCACAGCGAGCGGGTCACACTTGCGACGTTGGCGGCAACGCTCCGTCAGCGACTGCCGGGGATTGCGTTTGAGCTGTCAGCGACGGATCGGGATCCGTTTTCGATTCGGTAGCCACGTCGCGCGCCAAGGGCACCCGCTCATCCAGCGCGGCGCGGATGCCCGACCCGCTCCGCTTCCATTGACCCCGGAATTTGTTCAGCTCCAGGCTGGCTTTCCTGAGGAATCGCTTCGACAGGTCGAGCGATTGCTCCGCCAGTTTCGGCTCGTGGTGCGCCAGCATTCGCTCGGCCGACTCTTCTGACGCCGTCTCGCAGAGGACGACGTAATCGTGCCAGTTGCCGAGCGATTCCTGCATCGCCTTGAAGCGCTTGAAGACCGGCTTGGGGATCTTCAACCCATGCGCCGCCGCAATCTCGAACGTGTAACGCAGTGCCTTGCCCTCGATCCGTACCTGATGAACGTCGATCGGCAGCTTACTTGCTGGCGGCGCGACCACACCGCTGACCCAGTCCGCCTGCTCGGCGAACGCGGCCATACGCTCATGCAGCGCACTGACGATCAACGGCTCGATCCCCT
>JBBRFH010000351.1:0-2269 GCA_038224615.1 Tepidisphaerales bacterium | reverse complement strand
GACCTGCTCGCCCCCTATGCGCGCGGCGGCAAGATCGGCCTGTTCGGCGGCGCCGGAGTCGGCAAGACCGTGCTGATCCAGGAGCTGATCAATAACATCGCCAAGGGCCACGGCGGCGTGTCGGTATTCGCCGGCGTCGGCGAGCGCACCCGCGAGGGCAATGATCTCTACCACGAGTTCCTCGACGCCGGCGTCATCGCCAAGGACGCCGACGGCAACCCGACCCCCGAAGGCTCCAAGGTCGCGCTGGTGTTCGGTCAGATGAACGAGCCGCCGGGAGCGCGCGCCCGCGTTGCCCTGTCCGGCCTGACCCAGGCCGAATATTTCCGCGACGTCGAAGGCCAGGACGTGCTGTTCTTCATCGACAACATCTTCCGCTTCACCCAGGCGGGTTCGGAAGTGTCGGCGCTGCTCGGACGCATCCCCTCGGCGGTCGGCTATCAGCCGACGCTGGCGACCGACATGGGTCAGCTGCAGGAGCGGATCACCTCGACCAACAAGGGCTCGATCACCTCGGTCCAGGCGATCTACGTGCCCGCCGACGATCTCACCGATCCGGCCCCGGCCGCGTCCTTCGCCCATCTCGACGCCACGACCACGCTCAACCGCGCCATTTCGGAGCTGGGCATCTACCCGGCGGTCGATCCGCTCGACTCCACCTCGCGCGTGCTGACCGTCGCCGTCGTCGGCCAGGAGCATTACGACACTGCGCGCAGGGTTCAGGAGACCTTGCAAAAATACAAGAGTTTGCAGGACATCATCGCCATCCTTGGCATGGACGAGCTGTCGGAAGAGGATAAGCTGGTCGTCGCCCGCGCGCGCAAGATCCAGCGCTTCCTGTCGCAGCCGTTCCATGTCGCCGAAGTGTTTACGGGGACGCCGGGCAAGTACGTTTCGCTTAAGGACACGATCAAGGGCTTCAAGATGATCGTTGACGGTGAGTGCGACAATATCCCGGAGCAAGCTTTTTACATGGTTGGCAGCATCGAGGAAGTTTTCGAGAAAGCCAAAACTCTTTAAGACACGCATCGCGCGTTCCGCGCCGGGCCGGTAAAAGGGCTTGGGCGGGATGTGCAGAGGGAAAGCCATGCCACTCAGAGTTCATGTTGATGTTGTCAGCGCGGAGGAATTGATCTACTCCGGCGAGACCGATTTCGCCGTCTTTCCGGGTGAAGCCGGCGAGCTCGGTATTTATCCGCGGCACACGCCTTTGCTGACGCGAATCAGGCCGGGAACGGTTCGCCTCAAGATCCCCGATCGTGACGAATACGAACTCGTCTACGTTTCGGGCGGCGTTCTCGAAGTGCAGCCGACCTTGATTACCCTTCTCGCCGATACGGCGATCCGCGCTCACGATCTCGATGAAGCCAAGTCGATCGAAGCCAAGCGTCGGGCCGAGGAGTCGCTCAAGAACCGGTCGTCTGACGTCAGTTATGCGACGGCCGAGGCCGAGTTGGCGCAGGCGGTCGCGCAATTGCGGGCAATCAAGCAGCTACGCAAGCACCGTCACTGATCTACCTACAGCTTCAGCAAAAAAAGCGCCGTCTGCGAAAACAGATGGCGCTTTTCTATTGCAGGTGCTTCCTTGCAACGTCTTATGCCGGTACAGAGGTGCGGATCAGATGGTCGAATGCTGCGAGTGAAGCTTTGGCGCCCTCACCCATCGCAATGATGATTTGCTTGAAGGGCACGGTCGTACAGTCGCCTGCCGCAAAAACACCAGGCACAGACGTCTGGCCGCGGGCATTGACCTCGATTTTGCCGCGCGACGAGAGGTCGATGCTTCCCTTCAGCCAGTCGGTATTCGGCAGCAGGCCGATCTGCGCGAAGATGCCTTTGAGCGGAATACGGTGGCTTTCTTCCGTGCCGCGATCCTTGTAGGCAAGCGCGTTGATCTTTTCGCCGTCGCCGAGTGCTTCGGTTGTCAGCGCGTGCGTGATGACGGTCACGTTCGGCAGGCTGTGGAGCTTTTTCTGCAGGACGGCGTCGGCCCGCAATATCTTGTCGAACTCGATCAAGGTGACGTGGCTGACAACGCCCGCCAAATCGATCGCCGCTTCGACGCCGGAATTGCCACCACCGATGACGGCAACGCGTTTGCCCTTGAAGAGGGGACCATAGCAATGCGGGCAGTAGGCAACACCGCGGCCGCGATACTCGCGCTCGCCGGGAACATTCATTTCGCGCCAGCGAGCGCCGGTCAAAATGATGACTGACTTGCTCTTGAGCACCGCGCCGCTGGCGAGCCGCACTTCGCTCAGGCCATCGG
>JBBRFH010000350.1:0-2388 GCA_038224615.1 Tepidisphaerales bacterium | reverse complement strand
GGGAGTTTAGCTTTTCCCGTCGCGATTGTCGCGGCGGCAGCCGGGGCGTTATCGGGTGAGGATTTCAAACGGTTTATTGGCCCAGGTGATCGGTGCGGGGCGCTGGCCGGTATCGACAATTTGCCGCCGGTAGCCGGGGGGTGCCGGGGTGAGGACCGCCGGGTCGTCGATGGGACGGACGATGATGTCGCCGATTGGCGTGTCGGACGGTCGGGTCAGCACCAGCCGAAATCGCCACAGGTCGACCGGCGGGAGCGAGTAAGGTGCCGGCTCGGCGTAGAGCTGGATCGTCGAGTGTGTGCGCGGCGACGGCGTCTGGGCAATGGTCACTGCCGCCAGCGCCCGCGTACCGGCTGGCGAACAGTCGGCGGCGAACGCCTGGTAATACGGAAGCGTCGCCCAGGTGAAGATCGCGATCGGCGCCAGCGTCAGCGCCGTCGCGCGCAGCCCGGCGCTGCGAATCTGCGACAGTCCCCAAGCGGCGAGGATCGACGCGGCGACCGCCGGGATAATCGCGAACCGCCCGTACTCTCCCGGCTTGCCCGCGACGAAAAGGAAGAACTGCACCAGCACGATCACCGCCGGCGTGCCGATCAGCCAGCCGAGCGGTGCGATGCGTTTGCGGCGGACGATTACCAGCGCCAAGCTCGCCATCACGATCAGCAGCACCGGCAGCGACAGCGCCTGTTCAAACCGAATCGCGCCGTTCCGCACGGTGTCCATCAACGGACCGACCGTGTACATCGCCTTGGTATTCGCCAGGTTCGATTTCAGCACTTCATCGCGTTGTACGAGGTGGAGCACGAAGTAGGGGTTGCTGATTGCGAACACCAGCGCTGCGACGCCGGCTGACATCGCGAGGGTGCCGGCGCGATGGGCGAATGACGTGCGTTTCAGCAGCACCATGACGACCAGCACGACTCCGCCGACCGCGGCCGACAGGACCATCCCCGCCGCTGCGCCGCAGAGAGCGCCGGCGAGGACCGCGTCGCGTTTGCGCGCGTCTTTCGTCCAGCGGTCGGCGGTAAGACACGCGGCGAGCACCAGCACACTGCCGGGCAGGTGCGGCTTGGCCTCATGTGCCAGCGCGAACACGACCGGCGACACCCCCACGATCGCCGCTGCCACCACGGCGGCGAAGTCGTTGCCGGTCAGCCGCTGCACCGCCGACGCACACAACCACATTCCGAGTGCGAACCACGCCAGCGTGTAGCAGCGCGCGACCACGTAAAAGCGCCCGAACGCCTGCGGGTTCTCATAATAAAATGCCTTGTCGGGGCGCAGGTCCACAAGTCCGACGGCGTCGCACGCCTTAAGCAATCCGCCCACCGGGTAGATCCACAATCCGCCGTATTGATAGAGCCGCGGGTCGAGCTCGAGCGCCGCGGGCTTCATCTGCTGCAGCGCCATGAAGGTGATCATCTCGTCCGGCTGATTGGAGAACAGCCGGTAACGCCGGACGATCTGCGCGCGTTTGTCGTCGTCGGGGTTGGTCGTCACCGGGTCGGCGGACCGCGGCAGCGGGTCGCGATCGACGTCGGCACCGATATCAGAGGCGACGCGGTCGGCATCGAACGCCGCAAGCTCCGCGCCCGACCATTCGAGGTGGGACGCGAACAATTGCTGATCGGAGCCGCGCGAAGGCAAGCCCCAATCGATCCCCGCGATCGCGATTGCGAGCAAGACACAGACGATGAGCATTCGCCAGAGCAGGGGAGGCATTCGTGTTGCGGCTTATTCTCAATGGTCGCGGCGCGTTCCGCAACGGCGGACGCAGGTCCGAATTAGACAGTCGCATGCCAGCGCCAAGCGCGTATCATCTCTCTATGTATGGCCAGTGAGTTCAACGATGTGTGCGACGATTTCTACGTCAACCTACGGCTCGGCACGCAGATGGCGTTGCCCCACCAGCGCGAGACGCTGCTGCATTTCTTCGAGCAGATTCAGAAGGCGTTCCCCGAGATGACCCGGTTCCGCCGCAACGAGGCGGGCGATTACACGCTGGAGGAAGACCGTGAAAAGGAAAGCTATCACTGGCTCAGCATCGAGTCTTCCAAGATTTCCTGCGGGCATGTCAATCCGCCTTCGATCGAGGATTCGTTACAGCTGCACCGCACGGTGATCGAGCACGCGCCTTACGCGCTGGGGTTGAGCATGGTCGAGATCGACCACCTTGATATCCTCTTCGGTTTCGACATCGAATACGCGGGCAACCACGACGAGATCGTGGCCGAGAGCCTGTATCGCGATTCGCCGCTGTTCGGGCTGCTGGACGAAGCGGGCGCTAAGGCGATGGACGTGCAGCCGACGCTAACGGTGTCGCTAAGCGACGATTGCCGCTTGCAGGCGCGGGTCGATGTCGTCACGCGCTCCAGCAGTTATCAGGTC
>JBBRFH010000349.1:0-2407 GCA_038224615.1 Tepidisphaerales bacterium | reverse complement strand
GGGGGCAAAGGGGGGGGGGACTGTTTAAATGCTTGGGGCTGCTGTGTCGCCGGCCCTCCCGGCGGCGGGGCGACACGGCCCGTGGGAACCAACCGCGCTCCATGATATGTGGATGACTTCGTCACCCATCACTAACACCGTGTTAGCGACGGGATTCACATATCAAACCAAGTGCCAGAAGCATTTTCGCGAGAAGATTTTCTCGTTTCTGCGGTTTTAGGCCCAAAATGCGACATCCACCTGCGTAATCGACCATCGTCCGATCGCATGATCCCTAATTGACTGACTCCGCCGACAGCAAAGCGGCATCGCGTGCCCAAAAAGGAAGCAATCGCGCTAGGCAACCGGCCCGACGCGCACCAGAACCTTCCCCAATGGCCCTTGTTTGAGCTTTGTGAACGCCGCCTGGAGCTGATCGAACTCGAAAATCGAATCGACCAGCGGACGCCGGCCGCTCCTGGCCATCGTCTGGACGACATTCGACCACGCGGCGCGCGATTCGTCTGGTGAGTAGGTGCCAACCGATACGCCGCCGATCTTCAATCGCCGGAAGAACAGGCTTGCGGTGTTAAACGCCGGCACCGGACCCGCCAGTCGTCCGATGACGCTGATGCGACCCCACATCGCCATCACGTCGAGCATTTCGCCGAAGAACGCGCCGCCGATGTTGTCGACCGCGAGATCCACTTTTCGATTGCCGAGGTATTCCTTCACACGCTTGCGCCACTGCGTATCGGTCGGATCGACGATGAAGTCGACGCCCTGCTCGCGTAGCGCGTCGATCTTGCTGGTGCCGCGTGAGGTCCCGATGACGGTGAAGCCGCGTGCCTTGGCGAGGTGCGTCGTCGCGACCCCCACGCCGCCGGACACGCCGGTGACGAGCACGACCGCATCGGAAGGTAGTTCGCCCCACTGATCGAGCGCCTGCCACGCAGTCAGATAGACCAGCGCTGCGCAGGAGGCTTCTTCGGCCGACCATCCATCCGGTGGCCTGACCAGCGACGCCGCCGGCACCGCGACGCGCTCAGCCAGCGCGCCCGGGCGATTCACGCCCACTTCCGATCGCACCAGCACCGCGCGCTCCCCCGCGCGCCACTCGGTCACGCCGTCGCCGATCTTTTCGACAACGCCGATCCCGTCGCGCCCCAGGATGTGCGGAAACGTCGGCCGCGCCGGGTACTGCCCCTCGGCGAGGTAATAGTCCGCCGGGTTCAGCGCCGTGTAGATCATCCGCAGCACCACCTCGCCCGCGGCGGGCGCAGGGTCGGGGGCGTCGGTGAGTTTCAGGTTGTCGAGTGAACCGAGTTGCGAGAGGAGCCAGGCTTTCATGCCGTGAGCTTAGGCAACAGATCCGCCACGGCAATCGCGACACCTTGCCGCGCCAGCGGTTCGATCGAGTGCGTCGGGTCATAAACGATCGCGGGGTCGTAACTCCAGCCGTAGCGATTCTCACCGTCCTCGTGGGGGTTACGGCGCACCTCGATACGACGATTCACGACATCGACCACCCAGTAATCGGCGATACCCGCCTTGACGTAGATCGCGGCTTTCTTGTTGCGATCGAAGCGGAGCGTCGACACGCTGACTTCGACGACGAGCAGTGCTGTTTGCGGAACCTCTCGATCAATCCATGACTCGCGATCACCTTCGACCACCGCCAAATCGGGATCAGGCGCGCTTCTGGGCGGCAATTGCAGCGTCGACTGACTGCGCACCTAGAACCCTTTACCGAAGGCAGCCCTCAAAGTCTCACAGGCTCTCTCGACCATTATGGCATGCGGATTGTCCTGCGGTGCCATTTCGTAAACCTCCCCTTCAATGAGTTCCACTCGGCGATCGCCGAATGCACCGTTGCGTCCCAACGAAAGATAACGGTCGACCGTAAACCGCACGCACATCGGCCGGCGCTTCTCGCCGTTTACCTTCGCGGGTCGGATCGTCATCGGGCTCATATTCCTATCCTACGTTTTCGCGCCGATCCCGCATAGACTTTTCCCTCAGACTTTCCTTTACCACATGCGCAAGAGCTTCTACATCATCGACGGCCACGCCCAGATATTTCGCGCATTCTTCGCGCCGTTCCGCGAGCTCACCAGCCCCACCGGCGAGCCGACGAAAGCGACGTTCGTCTTCACGCAGATGCTGCTCAACCTCATCGCCCAGCGCAAGCCCGACTATCTGGCGATGGTGATCGACTCCGGCAAGAAGGACGTCTTCCGCAGCGCGATCTACCCTGAATACAAGGTCAACCGCACCCCGCCGCCGCCGGAGTTTCATCCGCAGGAGGAGCGGATTCTGCGGATCGTCAACGACGCCGGCGTCCCGTTGTTCGAGATGCCCGGCTTCGAGGCCGACGACATCATCGCCACCATGGCGACACAGCTCTGTGGCAAGGACATCGACGTCT
>JBBRFH010000348.1:0-2431 GCA_038224615.1 Tepidisphaerales bacterium | reverse complement strand
CAAACCGATCCTCGACCGCTATTTCACGTTTCGCGGCAAGCCGCAGGCCGCCCTCTGGACGATCCTTCGCGTCGTCGTTTTCTTCCAGTTCACCTGCATCGGCTGGATGCTCTTCGTCGGGGGCACTGTCGAGAACCTGCGCCGGTTGCTGATGCCGTTTTACACGCGCGGCGTCGTCCCCGTCCGCGCCTACCTGCTCCCCGAGCACATCCTCACCCTCTGCTCGGTCGCGGCGGTCTTGCTGCTCCCGCAATTGCTGAAGTTCGTCAGGAACGATCACGATGTCCTCTTCCGCGTCCCCGCGCCCATCCGCGCGATCGTCTACGCGGGTATGATCCTGGGCTTCCTCATCTTTGGAGATTTCGGTGGTGGCGACTTCATTTACTTCCAATTCTGACCCGGCCAGGCCGCGCCATGACGCGCCGGCGCCAGCGCCGGTCAAGTGCGGCGTGCCGTACGCGCTGCTGATGGCGGTGATGCTTGTCGTTGCGTTCGAGCTGTTCCTGCACACCGTGCCGCGCGATCGGCTCATCGCCTACGCCAGCGATTTCGGCCAATACCAGGCCGTCCGCGACCACATCGCACTCGACGGGCCGGCCGAGATCGCGCTGGTCGGATCGAGCCAGATGCGCGAGGGTGTCTACATGCCCACGCTGACCGAAGCGCTGCAGCAGCAAATCGGCCGGCCGGTACGCGTGTCCAATTACGCGTTGCGCGGCGCCCGCGTTGATGTGATTGACGCCGTCGTGCGCGAGCTGTTGCGCCAGCCCGCGCCGCCGAAACTCATCGTCGTCGGGCTGTCGACGCGCGACCTGCGTGCGCTCGCCCCGGGCATGAAGACGTCCGAACCCGACTGGCCACGCCTGGCGACGTTCTGGACGCTGGGGGACTTCTGGCGCGAACTGCGCGCGACCGGCTGGCGCCGCACCGACGACATGCCCCAGGTCATCCGCAACTACGCCGGCCGCGCCTCGCTCGCGCTCGCGCACCGCGAAATGCTCGCCATCTGGGCGAAAAACCTGTTTGAACGATTTGGCGTGCGCGACGAGCGCGAGCCCAGCCCGATCCTCGGTGAGCCCACCTTCCAGCACCTCGGCCGTCGCGGGGAGCGGTCGATCAGCCACGGGAAGCTCGCACCCCGCCGGCTCATGCTTAACGCGCTCCCGTCCTACGCACCCGACAAGGACGCCAAGCCGCCGGGCATCATGCGCGAGCGCTTCACCTCGCTCACCGATCAACTTCTCGCCGGCGGCGCGCCCAAGGCGATGATCGTCGAAATGCCCGTCGCCCCCGACCTGCAGGCGGCGCTCGAAAAGAAAAAACGGCTGATCAGCGCTTTCGATGCACAGGTGCGGATGCGCATCGACAAGACGTCCATCCACTACCTGCCGACGCGCGACCAGCCGTTCAAGCCCACCAACGACGACTTCAGCGACCTGCAACACCTCAACCGCCCGGGCGCGCAACGATTCGCCACATGGCTGGCTGGGGAGATCGCGGCGCAACTAACAGAAAAGTGACGCGCGTGCCGGAATCCCGCGCCGGTTAGACGCCGACCCAGTCTCCCGCACGGTGCGGCGCGGGCGTCGCGCGGCGCAGCACATAGATGCTGACATCGCCTTCGACGTCGCCTTTGCCAAGCAGTCGAAACGCCGCTGCCACCGGCCAGAGCATCGCCCGTTTCCACCGGCCGAAGAAAGTTCCGGCCGTCCGATGCTCAACGATTTCAAGCCCGATCTCGCCGCACAGATGCCGCATCTGGGTTGGCATCAGCGGCGAAACGTGGTGGTTGTAGCGGTATTGCCCCTCGTCGAAGTACCGCAGCTCCCCGCGGCGCAGCATCCGCACACGGCTTATCCAGTGGACTACGTTCGGCGAGGTCAGGATCAGCACGCCGTCGTCCCGCAGCAGGGTGCGCAGTTCGGTGAGAAACAGCCTCGGTGAGTCCAGGTGCTCGACGATCTCGATCGCGGTGATGACCGGAAATCGTCCTCCGACGACCGATGCAAACGGCTCGTTCAGATCGACCGCTTCCGGCGTCACGTCGGCGACCAAAAACTTGTCGCGATCGAGCTCGACCGCGCGAACGCCTTGAAACCCCATGTCGATCAGCCGCCGAACCATCGCGCCCGAGCCCGCCGCGACGTCGAGTGCGGCGTCGCTGGCACGGCGGTGTTGATTCACCAATTCGCCAACTGCGGCGTGAACGCCGGGCGCGCAGCGGATCGGCAGGTCGGCGTATGTTTCGAGCGGTACTCGCCAGCGGTCGCTCATGGAATCTGCCCTCGTTCGCGTTGCCAGCGATCACGCATTTCGGCGTATAGGTCGATGGTCTGTTGTATCTGCCGATCCAATCCGAACTGCTGCGCAGCATGTTCCGCCGCCGCCTGGCCCATTCGACGGAGTGTGTCGAGATCCTGCGCCACGAACG
>JBBRFH010000347.1:0-2451 GCA_038224615.1 Tepidisphaerales bacterium | reverse complement strand
ATTTTGATAGCTTTAGACCAAATTAGAATTTAGGCTTATGCTCGCCAAGATGGGTCTGGTCGAGATCATCAAACTGGCCTCGCGCAAGAGCGTCGCGCAGATCCTCACGCGCGAAGACTTCGCCAAGCGCTACGCCGAGGGCGTCGACATCCGCCTGCACGAAATCCTCTACCCGCTGCTGCAGGGATGGGACAGCGTCGCCATCAGTGCCGACATCGAGATGGGCGGCAGCGACCAATTGTTCAACAACCTCGTCGGCCGCGAGTTCCAGAAGGAAGAGGGCGGCGAAGGCCAGTGCGTCTTCGTCACGCCGCTGCTCGTCGGCACCGACGGCGCGATCAAGATGAGCAAGAGCAAGGGCAACTACATCGGCGTCACCGACGCCCCCGCCGGCAACGGCGGCATGTTCGGCAAAGTCATGAGCCTGCCCGATGCGCTCATGGACAGCTACTACACACTCCTGACCGACATCCCGCCCGAAGAGTTCAAGGCCGTGATCGCCCAAAGCCCGCGCGACGCCAAGGTGCGCCTCGCCAAGCACCTCATCACCTGGCTGCACAACTCCGAGGCTGCTGATCTAGCCGAAAAGGACTTCTTCACCGCCACCCACGGCGGCGTCCCCGACAACATCCCCGAGCACCAACTGACCTCCGGCCCGCAACCGATCGTCGCCGTCCTCGTCGCCACCCAAATCTGCACCAGCAACGGCGAAGCCAACCGCAAAATCAAAGAAGGCGCTGTCAAACTCAACGGCGAAAAGATCACGGATACGAAGTACCCCATCGAAGTAACGGAACCGGCCGTGCTGCAGATGGGGAGCAAAAAGTTCGTTCGGTTGCTGCCGGGGTAAATGACGCGTATTTGGTCGCGGGTGCCACAGGTCGGCGGTACCCCGCAGACCTGTGCCGAACGACGTTCGAAAGCACAAGTCTCCGAGTAACGCGACCTGTGGCACCCGGCTTCGGTAGGGTGCGATTTATCGCGCCACGATCGCCGCACGGCATTCGGCGGTGCGATTAATCGCACCCGACGCAAGGGCTCGCAGCGCGCAACGCGCCGCCGATCCAAAATCCTAAATTATTCCACGATTCTGAGCCACGGCGACCGATGCGTTGCGCGATTCCGCCGCGGTTCGCGCAACAGCCCTTTATATCGGGTGGGACCGCGCGCGGCGCGGTCCCCGCCGCTCTTGAAAGACGCTGTCGAACAGGCAGTGTGGCCCAGGGCGATGCACCTTCATCCTTGCCGGACGAAGGCACGCACCTCTACGGGAATTCTTTGACAAGTGAAGACCGCATCGCCGGACCGACGACTCGGCTCGGCGGATGTAGCACGATGTGACACCTGTGCATCACCCCTGTGCACGGGGTCGCCGGCCGCAAGTATCGGCCGGGCCATGAATTGGCCGGCCGGGAGGTCGGGTGAATGTATCAAATGTAGCGCGCTCACCAGCGCGCTACATCACCACTGAGCCTCCTCGAACGGCGACGACGGGGCCTTCATCTTCGGCTTGGGCAGCAGCTTGATCATGGCGTTGACGATGCCCGTCTCGGTGCTGCCGCAGCGGACGTTGAGCGGGGAGCCTTCGATGAGTTGGACCGACTCCGGCTGCTTCTTCGCGGCGACAACAGCGTCGAACGTCGCACGGTCGTACAGTGTCGGCGAGAGCCACTGAGCGACCTTTTCCGACGTCGGCTTGCCGACCCCCGGCACAATCGAGGCGGCGACGATCGCCCCCCGCACGGGCAACGCCAGCGTGACGGCGGGGTGCTTGCCGGCCAGCGCGATGATGGCGTCGAGATCCGCATACGGCACGGAAGGGCGGGCGGCGTCGTGGACGAGGACGTGTTTGGCATCGGTGCTCAACACCTTCTGCGCGTCGGCCAATTGCTCGAACCACGTCGCGCCGCCGGAGACGAGTTTGATGCCCATGAACACCAGGTGGCTGCCGATCTTCTGCTTGATCTGCTCCGCGTTGGCGTTGTCGATGACCAGGACGGTCTGGGCGATTCCCTCGCGGTTGGTGAACATTTCCATCGCCCGCAAGACCGACTCACGGCCGTCGACCTTCACCATCGCGCCCATGTCGTTGTTGACGCCCTCCGGCGCCGCCGTCACGAGGATCACTGCCAAGTCTGCCATCGTTGTAACTCCTGCTGAAAGCGAGGTCTATTGAACGCATTCCCGTCGGTTTGACAAGTTCGATGCGCGGGATATATTACGCGACTCGCAATCGATTTGCGGGCTCGTAGCTCAGTTGGTTAGAGCGCGTCCCTGATAAGGACGAGGTCGGTAGTTCGAATCTACTCGGGCCCATCAGAAACCCCCGGATGCCGGGGGTTTCTTCGTTTTTTGAGCAGGAACGCGGATTCGCTTCCGCCCGTATTGCCTGCGGTCGCTCAGGGCTCTGCTTTGCAGAAATGACCGTGCCGACAGCCCGCGGCGCAACGT
>JBBRFH010000346.1:0-2457 GCA_038224615.1 Tepidisphaerales bacterium | reverse complement strand
CGAAGATTTCGCGTACTACCTCGAGAAAGTCCCCGGCTGTTTCTTTTTCCTCGGCGTCGTCCCGCCCGATCGCCAAGCCTACCCGCCGCTTCACAGCGACCGTTACGATTTCACCGACGCGGCACTCGGCGTAGGCGTGCGGATGTTCGTCAATCTCGTGCGCAGCTTCCGCGTGTGATGCCGCTGCGGGTTCGTGGCGCGTCGCGTGATCGGTTGCTCGCCATTGCGCCCGCGGTTACGGAATCAGTTGGACGCGGACGCGGCCGACGCGCTGGGGTTCGGCGTCGATGACGTGGAACGACGCGCCGTCGGACTCGAACTCCGTCCCCGCCTCCGGAATCCGTCCCAGGTGCGTGCTGATAAACCCGCCAACGGTGTCGAAGCCGGCGTCGTCGGGGAGGTGCGTGCCGAGCAGGCGGTTGAGTTCGTCGACATGAATGCGCGCGTCGACGTCGGCGGTGTTGTCGTCGATCCGCTTAAAGACGGCGTCCTCGATCGGCTCGTGCTCGTCGCTGATCTCGCCGACCAGTTCTTCAAGAACATCTTCGATCGTCACCAGCCCGGCGGTGCCGCCGTACTCATCGAGCACGATGGCGATGTGTACCTTCTGCAGCCGGAAGTCGGCCAGCAGGTCGCGGAGCAGCTTTGTCTCAGGCACGAAGAAGGGTGCCCGCATCACCTGGCGGACATCGAACTTGTCGATCGGCTCGCCGATGTATTTCAGCAGGTCGCGGGCGTAAAGGATGCCGACGATGTGGTCGAGCGTGCCTTCATACAGCGGAATCCGCGAGTGCCCCGACTCTTCCATCAGCCCGCGGAACTTCTCCAGCCCGGCGTCGACGGGCTCGCCAAGGATGTCCGGCCGGGACGTCATCACCTGCACGACGGCGGTGGCGCGGAAGGTGATGACCGACTCGATCATCTCGCGCTCGGCCTCGTCGACGACGCCTTCCTTCTCACCTTCCTCCATGACGGCGAGGATCTCGGACTGAATGTCCTCGTTGGCTTTGGCGGGGGTATCGTCGGGACGGGCAGAGGCGCGCTCGATGACGCCTTCGACCAGCCGCAACATCCGCGTGAGCGGGCGACAGACGATCCGCATGACGTGCAGCGGGCCCACGGAAATCGAGATGATCGGCTCGGCCAGGTACTGCGCCAGGGCGTGGGGGATCGTGACCGACGCGATAATCGTGCTCAGGAGTGCAAAGCTCGCGCCCACTAGGTATTCCGCCCATTGCGGCCAACCGCGATCGCGGACGGCGTGCAGGGCGCCGAGCAGGATGAGCACGTTGAACAGCAGACGGATCGACGCCGTAATGAATGCCAATTCGCCGGCGTTGTCGACGGTGGGCTTGAGCATGTCCGATCGGCCGCGCCGTTCGAGCAGGTCAGCCAGTCGTGGACGTGAAAAATCGCGGAGCGAAAACGTCAGCGTGGCGAACAGGCCCGACAGCAGCAACGAGACAAGGATTAGCAGAATGGTCAGCGTCAGCGACATGGTGCTCATCAACCGGCGGCGTTGAAAACGGGGCCGATCCCGAGTTGTGTCAGGACCGCATCTTCCTTGCGGTGCATGCGACGATAGTCAACGTCGTTTCTATCGTCATACCCGGACAAATGCAAAACACCGTGCAAGGCGTAGAGCAGCAATTCCTGCCGGACGGTATGGCGGCGTTTGCCGGCCTCGCGGGTGGCGTAGGGGACGCAGACGACGATTTCCCCCGCCGAAACGCGACCTCGGGCATCGTGATCCAGCTCGAACGTCAGCACGTCGGTCGGCCCGGGGATGCCCAGAAACCGCTCGTGCAGCTCTGCCATCTGGCGATTACCCACCAGTGCGATTGATATTTCCTGCGGCGCGGCGCGGATCAGCTCGATCGCCCGGAGCAGATTCTTGCGAAGGTACGCCACATGCGCTCCCCCGGTTCGGACGGCGGTGATGGTCAGGTCGGTCTTGGGCAACGCCATTGGTCTATCAAGTCCGGGACCGATTCGCCAGTGGTTCGACGGTGCTTACAAATCCGATCGGCTTTTGGAGCCGTAACTGCAATGGACGTTTCGGTTTTGGCACGGGTCGGTCATACATTGAGGCATCATGCGACACACGTGGAAGGCTCTTCGGCGGCGTGGGACGATCGGGACGACATGCACCGCAGCGACAGTGCTTGCGGCTTGCTGGATGGGCAGCCAGGGCATCGCCCGCGCCGAGCCGGCAGCCACGCAGCCCGCGATCGCCGCTGGCGCCGGTCCGCTGCAGTTCACGATGAAGGACATTGACGATAAGGACGTGAATCTCGCTGACTATAAAGGCAAGGTCGTGCTGATTGTCAACGTCGCCATCAAGTGCGGGATGACGCCGCAGTACAAGGCGCTCGAAGAGACGTACCGAAAGTACAAGGACCGCGGGCTGGTGATCCTCGGCTTCCCCGCCAACAATTTCGGCGGGCAGGAGCCGGG
>JBBRFH010000345.1:0-2583 GCA_038224615.1 Tepidisphaerales bacterium | reverse complement strand
CGCGAAGCTGCGCGATCTTGTCGTTCGGGTTGAGGACGCTAAGCGGCTTACGCGGTTGATCGGTCATAGATTTCACCGCTTCGACAGACTTCTGGGTGCCACGGTTTGGTACTCCAAGCCGTGCCGATCGAAGACACGGCTTGGAGTACCAAACCGTGGCACCCACACTACCCAAATCTCACCCCGAGACGCTGATAAATTGGTTGGCGTGCGCGCGGATCCGAGACACCATCCCCGCCAGGCCGTTGCGACGCCCCATGGTCAGGTGCTGGTCGAGGCCGAGCGCCTTGAAGAACGCTTCGATGTCGAACGCGAGAATCTGCCGGCTGGACTGGCCGGCGAAGATTTTTGCGAGGATCGCGATCAGGCCTCGCACCAGGTCGGCGTCGCTGTCGGCGAGGAAATCGACTCCGTCGACCGTTCCGGGACGTTTGCGTGCGAACAGGTGAACGGTGCTCTGGCAGCCGTGTACGCGGGTGATCTCGTTCTTCATCTCCGGCAGCATCGGCAGCAGTTTTTCGCCCATCTCGATCACCACCTGGTAGCGATCGTTCCAGCTCTCGAACAACTCGAAGGTGTCGATGAGATCCTGTGCCGCTTCGTCGGGGTTCGTGGCGCTCGGCTCCGGGAACTTCACCTCGCCGGCCAAAACGAGCCGCGGCGACGCCTTCTGCGAGGCGGCCTGGACGATGTTGAGCAGCGCGTCGACGAGCGCGTCGACATCCGCGGTGGTGTTGTAGAGCGCGAGGCTTGCCCGCGCGGTGCCGGGGATCGCATAGCTGTCCATGATCGGCTGACAGCAGTGATGGCCGGTGCGGACGGCGATGCCTTCGAGGTCGAGCATGACGCCGAGGTCGTGGGAGCTCAAACGCGGCTCTTCAATGACGAAGGACACGACGCTCGCTTTGTGCCTGGCGGTACCAATGATCCGCAGACCGGGGATTTCGCTGAGTCGCTGGGTGAGGTACTTGTGCAGCTCGCGTTCGTGAGCGGCGATCTTGTCGAAGCCGATCGACTGCACATACTTGATGGCTGCGTCCAGCCCGACGACGCCGGCGATGTCGGGCGTGCCGGCTTCAAACTTGTTGGGCAGTTGCGCGTAGGTCGTTCGGGCGAAGGTCACCTGCTCGATCATGTCGCCGCCGCCCTGGTACGGGGGCATGGCGTCGAGCAGCGCCCGCTTGCCATACAGCACGCCGATGCCCGTCGGGCCGAACAGCTTGTGGCCGGAGAAGGCGTAGAAATCGGCGTCAAGCTTCTGCACGTCGGTCGGGGCGTGGGCGATCCACTGCGCCCCGTCGATCAGCACCTTGGCGCCGACGCTGTGGCCCATCTGGATGATCTGCTCGACCGGCACGACCGTGCCGAGTGCATTGGACAGGTGCGTCACCGCGATGAGCTTTACGCGGCTGCTGAGCATCCCGGCCAGCTCGTCGAGCATCAACTCGCCGTGCTCGTTGGCAGGGATTACGCGCAGCTTGGCGCGGGCGGCGGCGCAGGCGAGTTGCCAGGGGACGATGTTCGAGTGGTGCTCGATCGCCGACACCAAGACTTCGTCGCCTTCGTGCAGAAACGCCCGGCCGAACGACGAGGCGACGAGATTGATGCCCTCGGTCGTCCCGCGCGTGAAGATCACCTCGGCGGCCTCTTTGGCGTTGATGAACTTCTGCACCGTCTTGCGGCCGATCTCGTAGAGGTCGGTGGCGATCTGCGACAGCTCGTACACGCCGCGATGGATGTTGGCGTTCTGGCCGGAGTAGTAGCGGACGATGGCGTCGATCACCGGCTGCGGCTTCTGCGTCGTCGCGCCGTTATCGAGGTAGACCAGCGGCTTGCCGCGTGACAGCGTGTGCAGGATCGGAAAATCCCGGCGCACCCGAAGCACGTCGAGGGTGGCGGGCGAGGTTGGTTCGAGTGTTGCGCTCACGTCAAAGGAAGACTATCCACGAATCTCCACGAATTCACACGAATGAGAAGAGGAATCCGTTTCTTGCCTTATTCGCGTCCATTCGTGCAGATTCGTGCAAATTCGTGGACGTATTCTATGCGTTCAGACTGTCATCGAACGCGCCGAGGTCGTTGATGCGAAGATCCTGCGGCAGTCCGTGCTGGACGGCCATCAGGTCCTCGACGCGACGGCGCACCGGGACGACCTTGATGCGCCGCGTGATGTCAGCCGCGAAAGCGTAGGTCAGCAGGTGCCGGGCAGCTTCGATGCCCACGCCGCGCGACCGCAGGTAGAACACCAGGTCTTCGTCGATCGGGCCGGTCGTGCTGCCGTGCGTACACTTGACGTCGTCGGCGTAAATCTCCAGCGCGGGCATCGAGTTCATGCTCGCGGTATCGCTCAACAGCAGTGTCTTGCTGCTCTGCTTGGCGTTGGTCTTCTGGGCGATCTGGTGAACGTGGATCTGCCCCTTGAACACCGCCGACGCCTTGTCGGCCAGCACGTGCTTGTAGAGTTCATGACTCGGGCAATCCGGCGCGGCGTGGTCGAGCAGCGTGTGGTTGTCGCAGTGCTGCTGGCCGCCGATCAGGACCAGGCCGTTCAGCGTCGCGTACCCGCCTTGGCCGGCGAGTTTC
>JBBRFH010000344.1:0-2595 GCA_038224615.1 Tepidisphaerales bacterium | reverse complement strand
AGCGCAAGAGTTTGGCCGACCTGGTTGCATGTACGGTGGTCAGCCGAGCGCGGTTTATCGCAGCATGCTCGCGGCTCGCGCAATTCCGCTGGAAAGCCATTCTGGTTGAGGCAACCCTTGAGGACATTAAGGGGGGCTTCGCGGCATTCGACATCCCCTCCGAGGTTCATCCCAACGCAGTATGCGGTACGTTAGATGCAATCGAAGCGAAATTCGGGATACCCACGATCTACGCCTCCTCCGTGCGTGAACTTGCAACGGAGCGCGCTGCCAGTTGGTTGTCGAAACATTTCACGTATTGGTGGCTTGAGAAAAAAGGTCACGGCCGTGTGCTGATCGACTCCGACCAGCTCTGAACAGAAGCGAGGCCGTTCAAAGGAATAAAAAGGAGTAGGGATAGTGAGGAAAGCCAAGGATTAGTTCACGACTAAAAAAAGGCGAAGCACTCATGGCCAAGGCCGATTTTTATCCCGTGACGGACGCGAGCAAGCTCCTCTTTCTCGGGCGGCCTCGTCACCGCCATGGGCGCTTCGGGCCTACCTGCTCTTTGCCGAGAACCCAGACCACCCCTCGCTGCGTTTCAAGAAATTCGGTGGTTACGAACACGTCTGGTCGGTGCGGATCAACGAGCCATACCGAGCCGTAGGTGAGCGAAACGGCCACAGCGTCGTCTGGGTTTGGATCGGTTCACACAACGACTTCGATAAACTCTTCGGCTGAGCCGGGATGAATGGCCATCCTGTTACGGTCGCCCACAAACTTCTCTTTTCGGTAAGCGACACCAGCGCCCGCACCAAACCAACTCTTCCGGGCACCGCCGTCAACGGCAAGTGAGGGGAATCTCGCCAGGAAGATCGTCGCGCAGGCCGCCACGCCGCGCCCGGGTGCTGCTCGACGCTTGGGCACTGGAGTTTTTCGGCGGCAGGGGTTCCGGGTAGACTGCCTGCCACCTATGGGGCCTCGCCGGCTGATACTAGCACTCGTGACGCTGCTGCTTCTGGTCGCACCGTCGCTGGCGGCGACGACGTTAAGCGTTGAGACCGGCTTCGGCGATCGCTTCCGTCCGGGGCGGTGGTCGCCGGTGATGGTCACGGTTTCGCACGACACGCCGATCACTGCGATCCTCGACGTGCGCGTCGCCAACGCCTCCAGCAGCGTGATGAACATCCGCCAGGCTGTGGGGGTCGGGCCGGTAAAACAGACTTACATCGTGTACGCGCCGCTGGCGATGATGTTCGATCCGGCGCGCATCTCGCTCAAGGACGCCAACAGCGGCAAGCTGCTGGCGGAGTGGCCTGAGAACAACCCCGGCGGCGTCAACACGCGCTATGGTTTTGGCGGCGAGCAGGTCGGCTTCTTCGCGGTCACCACCGGCCGGGCACCGGTGATGCAGGGCATCGTCTACGATCGTGGCGGCGGGACGTCCATCGTCTCGCACCAGCCCACGAAGCTGCTGCCCATCACGCCGATCGGCTACGACTCGATCGACCTGCTTTTCCTCAACAACCCTGCTTGGTCCTCGCTGTCGGTTGGCCAGCAGAACGCGATCATCGACTGGGTCCGTGCCGGCGGGCAGGTGATGATCTGGCCGGGCATTGAACCGATGGAGCCGGACGCGCCGATCGCGTCGATCCTCCCTTGCTCGATCGGCGACGTCACCACGCTGACGCTCGATCGCTCCGCGCTACAAGCCAGCGGGCTTCCCGAGCGCTTCGGCACGATGGCCCAGCGCACGCTTGCCCCACTGCCGGGCGCGACGACGGTCGACCTGCTGAGTGGCCGCGCCAAAGCCGTCACCCGTCGCCTGGGCCTCGGCACGGTGACGGTACTTCCCTTCGACGCATCGACGCTGCAATTCACCGACGGCGACCGCTTTCGCACTTTCTGGACGGCGCTGCTTAAAGAGACGATCGACCGCAAGAGCCTCTCGCCGGCGAGCGACACGCCGACCAACGGCGCCATTCGCCAGCCGAGCTACATGCAGGCGGAGGACATCGACGCGGCGTACACCGCGCTCGATCAGATCGGCGACATTCCCAACACCGGCTCGTTCGGGTTCTCGTACATCGTGGTCGTCATCGGCCTGCTCATGCTGATCGTCGGCCCGGTCGATTTCTTCGTCCTCAAAAAGATCGGCCGTCAACCGTGGACCTGGGCGACGACGCTGGGATGGATCGGCCTGCTCACCACCGGCGCCCTCTACGCCGGCCATCTGCTGCGCAGCGGCGACCTGCACTACCGCACGCTCCGACTGATCGAACAAACCGGTGACCAGGTCGTATCACAGAACGAAGTGGCGCTCATCTACGCCCCGCGCAGCGCGTTGTACGCGATCGAAGGGGATCCGAACGTGTGGTGGCAACCTGTTCCCGTCGGCATGCGGTACCGCGCCGCCGACTTCTCGCTGCCGACCGACCTCCACCAGGACTACCGCGGTACCCGGCCGGAGCCGATGTGGATCGACGTTTGGGGGTGGCGGTTTCTACAAGGAAAACGCATCAGCGCTGCGCCGGCGATCATCAACTGCGACCTCAAATTCGAGCACGGACGACTGCGGGGCACAATCACCAATCGCGGTACGTCGGAGTTGAAAAT
>JBBRFH010000343.1:0-2676 GCA_038224615.1 Tepidisphaerales bacterium | reverse complement strand
CGACATGCTGATCGATCCGCCCAAGGCAACCTGGGTTCAGGAAATTCCCTTTGATTCCACCCGCAACATTGATCGGCACGCCGCGATGGACATGCCAGTGATGATGACAGCCGAGGGCGACTATGTATTCATGGGTTACGCCCGCATCGGACGCATTCGCGTGTATCGTGCCGACACCGGACAATTTGTCGGAATATGGGAACTGGGTCCGAGCATGCGGATTGAAGACCAATCCAAGAACGACATGCTGAGTAACTCGCCCCTGAACTACGGGCTGATGGATTCGCCCATTGGCCTGCGCGTGATGCATCGGGCCGACGGCAGCTATGTGTTGACGTATCACGACAACTTCCTCAGCCACACCGCGCTGTACGTCTGGCGGCCCAATGCCCGGCCGACCGCGCCGGTCTGGGATTTGAAGGCGGCATTGGTCGGGACGCCTGACAAGCCCGCCGTCGAACTGACCTGGACCCCCGCCGAGGGTGCCAAGAGCTACCAAATCGAACGGTTGCTCGCCAGCGGGGCCGAGACATGGACGATCATCGCCGACAACGTCACCGAATCTCACTACAGCGACACTACCGGGCTGAAGCCCGGCGTGACCGCCCTCTATCGGCTGCGCACGCGGGCGGCCAATGGCGACTGGTCTGACTACTCGAATGTCAAATACGCCCGTTAGGGCACGCGCGACGATGCTCAGAACCTCAATGACGGCAGATTCGCATGCCCCGCGCCCGGCGCGGCCAGTTCACGGTTCCCAACCCGGTCGATCTGGTTAGAAGTGGACGAGGATTCTCAAACCGAGGCGTTGACGCTCCTATGACCATGCCCCTGCGAAGTGCTCCGACAACGGAGCTATTGGACGAGGATAGTTCTGTGTTTCATCGGGTCGCCGCGCTGACCGAGCGCGCCGAACCGGGTGGGGCGGGCGGCTGCTTTGACGCGGTCGTCCACGCCTACGCGATGGACACCGGGACCGAACGCGGCAGCCGGTTCCGCAGGCAACTGCCGAAAGAACCTGCGCGTGACGTGCAGTTGACCGTCGAGTTCACCGCACCGTCGGTCGTGCGCGTACGGCTCAGCCGGGGTGATGAAGCCGCTCCCCGCCTGTCATTCACGCTTAGCCGTCCGAAAGCCATCGACGTGACCCGTACCGCTGGCGTGGCACCGCTGCACTGCCTGCGCGACATGGGCGTCGGACGCGGCTGGCAGATGGGCAGCGTTGATACGCGCTACGTCGACCTGGCCTCATCGGCGCTGCGGCTGCGCGTCTGGCTCGAACCGTATCGGATCGAAATCTTCGACATCGCCGGACAGCGCGTCACGGGCATCGACGGGCCGGAGATCAACGTCTTTCGCCAGAACGATGACCCCGGCCTGTCCTTCGTCACTTTGCCCGATGCGCCGGGGCTGATCACCACCTCATTCGATCTGGCCCACGACGAAGCCGTCTACGGGTACGGCGAACGTTTCGACGCCTTCGGCCGTCAGCGGCGCGAAGTGCGGCTCGACCAGTGCGACGCCGTCGGCACTACCTCGTCCCGCGCGTACAAGAACATCCCGTTCTTTCTCTCCTCGCGCGGCTACGGCGTGTTCGTCGACACCGGCGGCGCGATGCGCGCCTTCGTCGGCAGCCGTTCCACCGGCAAGCACACACTATGCGTGGACGACGACGTGCTCGAGTATTACCTCATCGTCGATCCCGACCCTAAGCGCGTCCTCAGAGCCTACACCGACCTCACCGGCCACGCCGAGATGCCGCCGTTCTGGTCGTTCGGCGTGTGGATGAGCCGGCTCACCTATAAGAGTGCGCACGAGGCCGAAGCCGTCGTCAGCGAAATGCGCCGCCGCGACCTCGGTATCGACGTGCTGCACTTGGACCCCGGCTGGATGGACGCCAAAGATTGGCGCTGCACGCTGGCGTTTGACGAGCAGGCGTTCCCCGAGCCGGCGGCTTTCATGCGACGCCTGCGCGCCCAGGGCGTGCGCGTCTGTCTGTGGCAGTTGCCGTACGTCGAGCGCGAATCCACGCTCCACGAGCCGCTGCGCGCTGTCGGCGCGTTCGCCGAGGGGTCGGCTTTCGCTCAGACGGTTATTGACTACACCAAGCCCAGCGCCGTCGAGGCCATGCGCCAGCGCTTCGCGGCGCTGTTCGAGACCGGGGCGGCGGTCATCAAGACCGACTTCGGCGAAGAGCTGCCGCGCGACGCGACCCTCGCCGGCGGGACCGGGCGCGAGTTGCACAACGCCTACCCGCTCTTCTACAACGCGGCCGTCCACGAGTTTACACGCCAATCGACCGGCGACGCACTGGTGTGGGCACGCTCCGGCTGGGCCGGTTCGCAGCGATACCCGATCCACTGGGGCGGCGACGCCACCAGCAACTACGCCAACCTTGCCGCTCAGATCACCGGCGCACTCAACTTCGGCCTTAGCGGGTTCACCTTCTGGAGTTCCGATATCGCCGGCATCTCCGGCGAGCCGACGCCACGCCTTTACGTCCGGTGGGCGCAATTCGGCATGCTCTGCACGCATGTGCGATTCCACAGCGGCTACCCGGTCGAGCCGTGGCATTACGGCGACGAAGCCGAACAGATCGTCCACGACTGGATCGATCTGCGATACCGGTTGCTACCCTACCTGTACGCGCAGTCGAAGCGCTCTGCCGAGAACGGC
>JBBRFH010000342.1:0-2718 GCA_038224615.1 Tepidisphaerales bacterium | reverse complement strand
CATTCTATGCCAGAAAAACTGATTCAAAAGATCGAGGATCGCACCGCCGTCGTCGGCGTGATCGGGTTGGGGTATGTGGGCCTGCCGCTGATGGCGGCGTTCCATCGGGCGGGACTCAGGGTCATCGGCTTCGACATCGATCCCGAGAAGATCACGCTCCTGCACAAGGGGCATAATTACCTCAAGCACCTTGGCGAGGACCTCGTCAAGAACATGCTCGGCGATCGCTTCGACGCGACGGCCGACTTCGGGCGACTAAGCGAGGCGGACGCGATCATCGTGTGCGTGCCGACGCCGCTTGGGCATCACCTGGAGCCCGACCTCTCCTACATCGAAAAGACCGCCGACGCCATTGCCCGCACGCTCCGCCCCGGGCAACTGATCGTGCTGGAATCGACGACCTACCCGCGCACCACGCGCGAGGTGATGGTGCCGCGATTCGAGGCCCGGGGCTTCACCGTCGGCAGGGACGTGTTCGTCGCGTTCAGCCCCGAGCGTGAAGACCCCGGCCGCAAGGATCATAACACGGTGACGATCCCCAAGCTGGTCGGCGGCATCGAGCCTGCCAGCGGGCGGGTGGCGGTCGCGCTGTATTCCAAGGCCATCAAGCAGGTCATCCCGGTATCGTCGGCCGAAGTCGCCGAGGCCGCCAAGCTGCTGGAGAACATCTACCGCTCGGTCAACATTGCGTTGGTCAACGAGATGAAGGTCGTGCTCGACGCGATGGGCATCGACGTGTGGGAAGTGGTCGAGGCCGCCAAGACCAAGCCGTTCGGCTTTCAGGCGTTCTACCCCGGCCCGGGGCTGGGCGGGCACTGCATCCCGATCGACCCGTTTTACCTCACCTGGAAGGCCCGCGAATACGGGCATTCCACACGGTTCATCGAACTCGCCGGCGAGATCAACCGCCGCATGCCGGACTACGTTGTCGAGAAGGTCATGCACGCGCTCAACAAGCATGGCAAGGCGATCAACGGGTCGCGGGTGCTGGTCCTCGGCCTGGCGTACAAACCCGACGTCGACGACGTCCGCGAGAGTCCCAGCTTTGAACTGATCGAGAAAATGGAACACATCGGCGCCAAGGTCGATTACAGCGACCCGCACGTCCCGCAGACGCACAAGATGCGGCAGCACGACCTGCAGATGCGGAGCGTCCCCCTGTCGGCCGACACGCTGGCGGGGTACGACTGCGTCGTCGTGGCGACGAACCATGCCGCGTTCGATTGGGCGCTGGTTGCAAAGCACGCCCGACTCATCGTCGATACCCGCAACGCCATGGCCAAGTTCGGCGGCAATGTCGTCAAAGCCTAAAGCCGAACACGAAACCACGATTCGGCACGAATTGCACGAATGAATTAGAATGCATCTGCCACAGACACGGCTCGGCCTCGCTTTCTGATTGGTGAGATTCGTGCAGATTCGTGGTTCCCGTCCCGGCGTGGGCGAAGTTGCCTTTGCGGTGGATTGCCTCGAAATCCGGTTTGCACTACATTGTCCGGCCCTCGATTTTGGAGCGAAAAAATGGCTTTTCAATGCGTTATCGTCACCCCGGAACTGCAGGTCCTCGACATCCAGGCGAAGTCGGTGGTCGTGCCGGCGCATGATGGGTTGCTGGGCATCCTCACCGATCGCTCGCCGATCCTCGTCAAGCTCGGGCTGGGCCCGTTGACGGTGGACTTCGCCGAGGGAAATCGCCGGGTCTACTTCATCGACGGCGGCGTCGCGCAGATGAAGGACAACGTGCTGACGATCGCGACGACCGAAGCGACGGCGGTCGAGGACCTCGACGAGAAGCAGGCCGAAACCGAGCTCGCCGACGCCACCGCCGGCCGGCTCGGCCGCGACATCCCCGCCGACCTGCGCGAACGCTCCATCCGCCGGGCCAGGACCAAGCTCGCGCTGGCGAAGTAAGCCCCCGCCGCGGAGGCCACGCTCGCCCGGTGCCGAGACGAAACGCGGTCCACGAATCCGCACGAATTCACACGAACGAAGCGATGTCTTGGTCCTATTCGAGCTGATTCGGGAAGATTCGTGGAAAGTCTTCCTCGCGGTTCCACTGCGAATCAGAAGCGCAGCACGATCCCGCCGCCGCCCCAGATCTGGTTGGTGCCGGCGATTTCGCGGTCCATGTCTTCGGTGTAGTAGACCGAGCCGCGCAGGCTCCATTCCCCGTAGCGGGTGGAGACACTGAAGAGCTTGTTGAGCGAGTACTCCGCCGTCACACCGATCTGCCAGTGTTGGAAGCCGTTGAGCGTGTCCGTGTTGTTGCCGTCGGCGGGCAGACCGCGGCTGAAGGCGCCGGGGATGGTGACGTTGTTGCCGTTGTCGGCGTAGGTGATGGTGCTGTTGTAGCCGCTCAGGTACGCGACGCTTCCGTTCGCCGTCAGCACCAGGCCGATGTCGTCGAACGCCAGCCGGTAGCGCAACCCCGCTTCGAGGTAAAGCCCGTCGTACAGATCGAAGTCATACGCCGCCATCGCGTACGGCACGGGGATCGACTGACCGCCGACAAGGATGCGGTCGTCCAGCGCGATGCCCACGAAGACCTCGCTGGTCTCCTGCTCGTTGCGATTGGGATAGATGTACGACGTGAACCCGCCGCTGATCACGAGCGGCTTGATCGTCCAGTCGAAGCCGACGGTGGGGCGGATCTCCTGGAAATTGGAGACCATGTCGTCGGCGGCGACGTTGACGAACGCCGCCACGTAAGGGTGCGGC
>JBBRFH010000341.1:0-2814 GCA_038224615.1 Tepidisphaerales bacterium | reverse complement strand
GACGGGGAAGTATAGCAGAAAACACGGGTCGTTCGACGCTCTGATCCGGGGCGTTGCCCCGGCGTGGAAGGCGCAATCGTCTCCTATCACGCCGGGGCAACGCCCCGGATCAGAGCGTCACAAAACCCGATCGCGCCTCGGACACCATCCCAGCACGCGATCCTCGAACGACATCCCCCCATCGACGTGCCACCACGTCCAAGTGCCCGCACCCTGCTTGATCAGCGCATATTCCTCACAGGCATTGAAATGATCCTCGTCATCGACTGGCTCGTAGTCGCATCCTGCCGACCAGATCGCGCCGGGAAGTTGGTTGCGCACCTCACGCGAGGCAATCCGTTTCGCATCCCCGATGACTGCCTTAATCGCCGGAACGTCATCGGGCAGCTCGATCAGGAGGTGGGCGTGATCGGAGGAGACGGACATCGCTTTGAAGCGGTAGGCGGATAGCGCGCCCACCAACGCGGCAGCGATCCTTGGCCGGACGGACTCGGGGAGAATGACCCTTCTTCCCGCCCTTTCCACGTGGTATCGAAACAGCCCCTTGTGCTCACCCTTGGGCGGCGGATTGCGATAGTCGCCTGAGGAATGAATGCGGTGATCGCGCGAACGAAATCCGCGCGGCGCACCATGGTGCCACGAGTTCTTCGTATTGATTGTGACGAAGCGCCAGCGCAGTCCGGGTTGGGGCATGGTCGTCCAGTTTCGATTCGATCGTGGGGAGCCGGGGCGTTGCCCCCCGCTCCCCAGATCAGTTATCCAATCAACTCACTTCAGCCCCTCTGGCAACTGTCCCGCGACGACCGTCCCGTCCAAGAGCGTGAGCTTGAGCTTGCCCGCCAGCACCGACGCGCAGGCGATCATAAAGAGCGTCACGACGAACGAAATCCGATTGACCATGCTGATGACCCCGTGTGGCAAATGATGTCAGGAATCGTACCGCATCGCCTGCGGAAAAGCGCTGCGAAACCGTACTGGACAGACTCGCTCGAATCCGGGGCGTTGCCCCGGCGTGAAGTCGATCAATCGCGTTCCACGCCGAGGCAACGCCCGGATTCGATTGCCACGAAACTCCCACGTCCGAAACCACCTACCCCCCGCCCACGAAGGTCACGATCTCGATTTCGTCGTTTTCGCCCAGGGGCGTATCGTATCGTTCGGTCTTGAGCAGCCGGCGATTAAGCTCGACGGCGACCTTGTCGGCGGGCAGGCCCGACTGCTGAAGCAACTGGCGAACGGTGAGGCCGGGATCGATCTGTTTGTCCTGGCCGTTGACGACGATGCGCATGGCGGGAGTATATCGCTGATGAACCTGTCCGCCGCCCCGCGCCGTTCCGTCATCTTTCTAGCGCTAACCGCGATCGTGGTCGGCGCCGGCTGCGGGCATCGCCCGGACGCCACGCACCTTGAAGCGCGGAGGCTTGACGACTGGCGTCAAACTCAGCTCGCGGCGTTCGACAAAGTCTGGCAGACGATCCACGACCGGCATTACGATCCGACTTTCGGCGGACTCGACTGGAACGCCGTGCGTGCCGAGCTTCGGCCCAAGGTCGAGCGGGCGGAGACGGATGCGGAAGTCGAGGCGGTGCTTAACGACCTCGTACATCGCCTGAAGCTTTCGCACTTCGGCATCCTTGCGCCCGGCACCCAATCGCCGGCGGCGCGGACGGAAGGGCAGGACGTCTTCGTCCCCTCGCTCGCGCGCGACGTGCCGGCCGACAAAGTGAAGTTCGGCAACCTCCCGGAGTTGCCGCTGCGCGCGACGTACCAGCGGTTGCCTAACGACAACGTCGGCTACTTCTACCTGAGCATCTTCCTCGATCCGCCCAAAGTGATGCCGACCTACCACAAGGCGATCGACGACGCGCGCAGCGCCGACGGCCTGATCATCGATCTGCGTCAAAACCCCGGCGGGGTGGGCATCATGGCGATCGGCATCGGCAATTCGCTGGTCGACAAGCCCGACCTCAAACTCGGCACGATGATTCAGCGCGAAGGCGAGCTGAAGTTCGTCCTGAACCCGCAGGCCGAGCCGTATACAAAGCCCGTGGCGATCCTGATCGACGACCACACCGGCTCGACGGCCGAGATTTTCGCGCAGGGCATGCAGGACATCGGCCGCGCTCGCGTCTTTGGCCAACGGTCGGCCGGGCAGGCGCTGCCGAGCTTCATCGAAAAACTGCCCAACGGCTACCTCTTCCAGTACGCCGTCGCCAACTACGTCAGCACCAACGGCAAGACCCTCGAAGGCAACGGCGTGACGCCGGACGAGATCGTCGAGAACCCAAAGCCCGACGATCAAAACGATCCCGTCGTCGCCGCGGCGGTGAAGTGGATAAAATCGCAAGCGGAGCAGAACCAATGAATTGTGATTCTCACCAAACTGTCGTTGTGGCGCAGGCATCTTGCCCACGCGCTTCGCTCAGGCAGCAGACCGTGGACACGATGCCCACAATACGGAAAACACCATGGCACTTCGCCATCATGTGTTGCATCGCATTTCTATCTGCAAGCGCGATGCTCGCCCGCGCCGACGCGCCGGCTGCGGTGGACTTGAAGACCATCATCGAGAAATCCATCGAAGTCTCCGGCGGGCGGGCGAAGCTCGAGGCGATCAAGACGCTCGAGATCACCGGCGTCGTCAGCGTCCCCGCGGCGGGCATCGACGGGACCTTCTCGCTCAAGAAAAAGCCCGACCGAGCTCTCATGCAGATCGACCTGCCCAACCTCGGCACCATCCGCATGGGTTGGAACCATGGCACCGTCTACGAGCAGAGCGATCTCACCGGCAGCCGCCTCGTCACCGGCGGCGAG
>JBBRFH010000340.1:0-2873 GCA_038224615.1 Tepidisphaerales bacterium | reverse complement strand
GGCATGACACCGTGGCATGACAGCCTGGCATGACACTACGCGCCTTCTTCGCGTATTCTTCGCGTCCTTCGCGCCTTCGCGGTTCTCGATTAGCATTGCGTTGCTTGAGCAAACGGATTGCGATTCTCGGATCGACCGGGTCCATCGGACGGAGCGCGGTGGAGGTCGTGCAGCACCTGGGCGCCCCCTATCGCGCGACCGCTTTGAGCGCCAATGGCAGCATCGACCTGCTGATCGAACAAGCGCGCCTGCTCCGCCCGGCCGCCATCGCAGTCACGGGGGCCAACTGCGATCGCGATCGCATCGCCGAGCGGCTTCATCACCTCGGCTGCGAGACATTTTTCGGCCCGACCGGGCTGGTTGAACTGGCGTCGCATCCGGACGTCGATATCGTCCTCAGCGCCGTCGTCGGCGCGGCCGGATTGCCGGCGGCGGTGGCGGCGGTGCAGGCGGGGAAGACGCTGCTGCTGGCAAACAAGGAATCGCTGGTCATGGCGGGCAGCCTGCTGATGCCGCTGGCGCGATCCAAAGAGGTCAGCATCCTCCCCATCGACTCCGAGCACTCGGCCGTCTTCCAGGCGATGCTCGCCGGGCGGCGCGAGGAGGTGAAGCGCGTCATCCTCACCGCAAGTGGCGGCCCGTTCCGCAGTTGCCCGATCGAGGAGATGGACCGCGCCACCCCCGCCGATGCACTCAAGCACCCGACCTGGAACATGGGCAGTAAGATCACCATCGACTCGGCGACCATGTTCAATAAGGCGGCGGAGATCATCGAGGCCGTCTGGCTGTTCGACCTGCGGCCGGAGCAGGTCGAAGTCGTCGTACACCCGGAATCCATCGTTCACTCCATGGTGGAGTTCGTGGACGGCAGCGTGATCGCCCAGATGTCCCCGCCGGACATGCGGACGCCGATCCAGTACGCTCTGACGTACCCCCAGCGGCGGGCGGGGATTTCCCGGGTTATGGATTTTTCCAAGAGTTGTACGCTCCGATTCGAGCCGCCGGACGTACAACGTTGGCCGGCTTTGCGCATCGCGTACGATGTTGCCACCCGTCGCGGAACGCTGGGCGCGGTGATGAACGCCGCCAACGAAGTGGCGGTGGAGGCATTTTTGTCCGGTAATATCCGCTTCGGCATGATTTGGCGGGTCGTGGAAAGTACAATGACGCTTCATCAGATTGAGCCGGCCCCCAGCTTGGCCGATCTGTTAGAAGCCGACCGCTGGGCCCGTCGTACCGCAGCGGCGGTGGTGGAAGAGATGAATTGAACCGCGAAGGCGCAAAGGACGCGAAGAAAACGCGAAGCGATGCAAAACCAAACTGACGGCATATTCATGGTGCCTCTGGGCAACTCGATGCAACCACCAAGAACACCAAGGACACCAAAATCGGGCCAACATGCCATGCCTTCCTGGTGATCTTGGTGTCCTCATGTGGTTGTTCAGAGGTTCCTCATGCAGGTGACGTTGGGCTTTTCCTGCTCGTCTGCGTGAGCCCGCGGTTTTTTCTCTTCGCGTCTGCTTCGCGTGCTTCGCGCCTTCGCGGTGGTCTGACCTGGCTTGATTGATTTCTATGCTCACTTCGATTCTCAACGCGTTTCTCGTGATCTTTGCCTTCGGGTTCGTGATCTTCTGGCACGAGCTAGGCCACTTCCTGGCCGCGCGGTGGGCCAAGGTGCGCGTGGAGCAGTTCGCGGTCGGGATGGGACAGGCCCTGGTGTCGTTCCGGAAGGGACTCGGCGCGACCATCGGCTCGTCCCGCGCCGAGTACGACCGCCGGACGCATGAATGGCTGAAGACTTCCGGCCAACTGCCTTCGGACAGCGGCGAATGGAGCGAGTGGCAGCGCGAGCAGGCCGCCAACGTGCTTAGGCTCGGCGTCACCGAATACCGCCTGTCGTGGATTCCGCTCGGCGGGTACGTCAAGCCGACCGGCCAGGACGATCTTCGTCCGGCCACGGAAGTCGCTTCCGATGATCCGCATTCTTTCGGCGCCGCCCCGGTCGGCAAGCGCATGGTCATCATCTCCGCCGGCGTGATCATGAACGTCATTCTGGCGTTCGGGCTGTACATCGCGCTGTTCCTCTATGGATTCAACGTCCCCCCGGCTGTCGTCGGGCAGATTGTCGCGGGATCGCCGGCGCAGGTCGCCGGTCTGCGAACGGGCGATCGCATCATCAGCATCGACGGCGAACCGCAGCGTGACTTCACCAAGATCCAGATGAACGTGGCGTTGCTCAAGACGAATCAGGCCGCCGACATCGTCGTCGACCGCCCAGGGCAGGGAAATGTCACACTGCACGCCACGCCGCAGAAGTCGGCGCACTCGATGGGCCTGCCGGCGCTGGGCGTCGGTCCGGCATCGACGCTTGCCGGGCCCAAGGGCAAGATCGAGGACGTCAAGTCCTCCGTCACCGACGCGCTCGCCGACGGCGGGCGGATCGTGAAGGTCGACGACATCGACGTTTCCAACGAGAAAGACAGCCACGTCCTCGAGCAGGCCGTCCAAAAGGCCGCCGGCGCGCCGGTCTGGGTGACGATCCGCAAAGCCGACGGCAAGGAGATCAAATACGGCGTCACCTCGTCGATGACCGATTTCTTCGACGGTAAGGATGGGTCGGTGGTGGGCATGCTGCCACGAACGCGCGTGCTCGGCGTCAAGGTCGACAGCCCCGCCGACAAGGCCGGCCTGATGGACGGCGACGTCATCACCAAGGTGACCTTCGTCGGCACCGGCGACACGCTGCTCTCCCCGTCCGCCGCCGAGTTCGTCAAGAACACCGCCAAGGCCGGCACCGAAGGCCGCAAGCTGCTCCTGACCTTCGAGCGCGACGGCCGCGAGATGGAGCCGAAGGAAGTCGACCCCTCTTTCGT
>JBBRFH010000339.1:0-2912 GCA_038224615.1 Tepidisphaerales bacterium | reverse complement strand
GAAGAAGCCAAAATGCAGCCCGCCGGTGCCGTGTGGGGTTACTACTGCCACCAGTCCGGCGTGCCCTCGGGTGCCAAGTGGCTCGACGACGTTCGCGCCTACGAAAAAAGCACCCTGAGCAAACGCTGAACGCGAGCCAAGCCGATCCATGACGCCACACAACGCGCCTTATGAAGCCGGCGGCTTCATAGGTTCATCGGGCTTTGAGAAGGTCGGTATTGACGGGCTGCGGCTCGCGCATAGAGACGTGCCGGTGGGCGCGGTGGATCGCTCCGGCAAGGCGCGCCACTTCCTCGCGGCGCAACCGACCGACGGCACTGCAAGCATCGAGCGACGCTCGCTCGGCGCTGCTGCGGACGCACGCAAGGGTCAGCCCAAACACGGTCGCGACCTCGGTCAGAACGTCGCCCAACGGCTTGTGCGGCGCAATAAATTGCCGGCGGGTCAGGTCGTCCAGAATGGTCTCAACATCAAGCCCGCGCAGGCGTCGAAGCGTTTGTGTGGTCATGGGTGAACCCTCAATCTGGCTAAGTGTAGGCAATGTGACGCGCGCCCGTGAAGAAAACCTCATCGATCGAACCATGGAGAAATGATGATGCGATCCACCTGCACGCGACAGCTTGCCTTCTTGCTCATTCTTGCTGGCCTTGCCCGGGCCGAATCATTGACGATCGACATCGGCGACGCCCCGATGAAATCCGCGAAGGCGCTCGGCGCGGGGTCGAAGTCGGCGACGCCCGGCACGGTCGCCGACCGGATCGTCCGCTTCGACAAGCTCCTGCCCGGCGAGCGCTATGACGTGACGCTGACCCCGCCTGATGGCAAGCAGCTTCGCCTGATCGACCTCTCTTGGCACTCCGACGCCGCCCCGGCGTCGCCCAATCCGGAGGCGCTGAGTGACGACGACAAGGCCGAGATCACGTCGATCGTCAAGGAGATCAAATCGTTCATGAACAAGAACGACATCGTGCAACTCGTCGGCAACGCCGACCGGGCCGCGGCGATCGTCGAGCTCACCCGCGACACCGATTTCCACGCCCGCGCCGGCGACGAAATCATCTGGCGCGTCGAAGTCTGGTACTTCGAGAACCAGGCCGGCGGCTGGGCGAAGGTGCAGCAGCAGAACCGCGTAATCGAGCGCGTCCGCTTCAAGACCCGCACGGAGTACGACAAGACCCGCACGTCGATGCAGTGGATCGGCATCGAAAAAGGCCTCCACATCGTCCGCGGCGAAGACGCGCGGGTGATACTGCCGAAGCAAGGCTGATGTGAAAAGCCAAGATCACCCCCGGCGAATACCTGCGCGTCATGAAACCCGCACACCGGAGCCAAGTGGCGAGTGGCGAGTGGCGAGTGGCGAATTTCAAGTCGTTATCAGCCCCGCAGTGCGTCGTTGCGGCGGATCAATAGAGGCCGTCCCAGCGCTCGGTCTCCTCTTCGTCCACAACCACCGGCGGCGGCGCTGGCTGGGGCATGCGGTCCAGTTCCACCAGGCGCTTGGGGAGCGCCAGGCAGTCCGTGCGCTGGTCCAGGACCAGAACCTCGGCGTTACGCGGCACCGGCCGGTCGATATCCAGGCCCGGCCGGCGCGAACGCTTCGTCGTTCGGGTGATGTGCGCGCTGCCCGCGGTGTCCGAATCGACGAAAAACATGATCATCTGCATGGGGTCTGCTCCTGACGACAGTGGATTACCAAATATTTACCGAACAAAAGTCATCGGTTCTAACCTTTGGGATCGGGCAACGGACGCGCACACCATTAGTGGGGGGCCGGCTTTTCGAGCATCCAATAATCTCGCCTCTGAGCGATCCGAAAATCGCCCTAACTGAAGCGACTATTTGGTTTCCGCGGGGTCGGGTGTGAGCAGCGGCGCGAGAACGGCCTCGGCGAAGGCGGGCTCGAGCGTGCCGATGTGGTCGCCGGTGTTCCCCAGACGCATCCACGATCGGTCGTAGGGATACTGATGGAACTTGGCGTACTGCACCGGGTCGGCCGATTGCGGAACCGCGAACCCTGCGTACCCCGCCGCCGGTACTTGCTGGCGGTCGATCGTGCCGAACGCCAGCGTGCCGTAGCGAAGCACGACCGTGTCGTACTCACTATAGAAGGCGTACGCCCCGACCCGGACGTGGGCCAGCGCCCGGCTGAGGTCGTAGGTGGGCGACAGCGCCGACGCCAGCAATAGCAGCCGATCAACTTTCACGTCCGCGGGCAGTTGCTCCAGCGCCCAGACGGCGATTCCCGTTCCCCCGCTATGGCTGGTGAGGATGATGCGGATCCGCGGGTCAACGCGGTAGAGCTCGGTGAGCCGCCTCGCCAGCGCGTCAGCCTGGGCGCGATTCCGCGCGACATTCCCCAGCGCCGCCAGGCCCCGGGTCTCGCCGGTCCAGTCGATGATCTGCGCCGCGTCCGCGACGCCCCCCTTCTGAAGCCCGCGCATCAGCCGGCGATCAATCGACATCTCCCCCGCAATCCCCGGCAAATGTACGATCACCGGCGGCGGCGGTGGCGTCTCAGGAACCGGTTCACTGTGGCAACCGCCGGCGAACGCGATCAGCCCAAGGGCAACGCAGAGAATGGATGAACGCCGGAAACGCAGGGAGACACCGAAAAACAGTACAAAGTGAAGAGTTCGTGGTACGGGCGCCCCGCCCGTGTCTTGGCGCACAAATTAGAACACGATCGAGGCGCCCATGCCACGCGGAGAAAAGAGAACCGCAGATTACGCAGATTACGCAGATTTCAATGCGTTTCATCTGCGGAATCGGCGTAATCTGCGGTTCTAATGCGTTTCCGGTCTGAAACCCGCGCCCAAATGCCAAGGCGAACCGCGAAGCAGCGAAGAGCGCGAAGGAAGACGCGAAGAATGCCCATTTCGTTATTTCTTCGTGTTTCCCTTCGCGTTGATCAT
>JBBRFH010000338.1:0-2926 GCA_038224615.1 Tepidisphaerales bacterium | reverse complement strand
GTTGCGAGGTCGGCGCATCACGATGCGGCCGAAACCCTTCGTGACCAAGCTCGGCGAAGGCGTCACGCAATGCCGGCTGGATATGCGTAACGCAGCCGCAGACCTGCCGCGTGAGATCAACCTGCTGCCGACCAATGAAGGCTACACGCTGGCAATCACAGTCAACGGCAAGGTCGAGAAACGGACGCTCCACGTCGATTATCGAGGCGGCGTCTCGGCCAGCCCGAAGGGACCTTTCAACCCCGCGGCCATCCTCGCTGGTGACGACGGATCGACGCTGCTGAGCGTCCTCGCCCCTGACGGCGAAAAATGGGTCGAGCAGCAGCAGAAAGAACAGGCGGCGGGGCGCGCGCTTTACGCCCTAATGATGAAGCAACCCGAATCGGCGTGGCACCAGGATCTGGTGATGTCTGACGCGATGAACATCTACGATTTTCCTGAAGATTTAGTCGGCTACCCGATCAAATTCCTGGCTAATACGGTGCGCGCGGCGCAGTTGTCGGTCGTGGAAATGCTCCCGGACGCGGCCGTTCGCAAGCCGATGCAGTTGTCTGACGTCGAACAATCCGGCGAGTTCCTGACCAGCGCCACTGTCTGGTTTCGCGCCAATCTGCCCGCCGGCACTACGCGCACGTACCGGTTGCTTGCGGTGCCCGCAGAGCCGGCAAATTTGACCGACGCTTCGCCGCACAGTGAACCTGCGGGCGCTAATCAGGCACGCCTCATCAGCGATCGGCTGTCGATCCTCGTGCCCTCGGGCCGACAGGAATTCCCCGCCGGTCAGCCGCTGGCGCAGGCGACGGTACCGATTATTTCGATCGAACGAGTCGGCGGCGTGAAGAACCTGCTCGGCGGCCGCTTTGCAGCGCCCGACGCGATTCGCGTCACCGCGATCGACGCCGGGGTGCGCGAGTCCGGGCCGGTGCGGTTGGTCTACTCCGTCAAATACAGCTTTGAAGCCGGTCGCAGTTACGACGTGCGGTTGACGCTTTCCAACGGGGACGATCATGTGTTGGTCGATGAAACGCTCGAAGGATTCAAGCCCGGGGACGAGGCGTACTGGCAGGTGGATTTCGCCGGTCTGACGCCCACGCGCCGCCAGGTGATGAGTAACAATGGGTACGGTCTGTATTCCGGCGCGTACGACAGAGACGCGAACAGAGGGAAGCTGCCGCTCGAATTGGGCATCTACACGCCCAACGCGCTTGGCGTGATGCACGCGGCCGCGTTCTGGGACGAAGAAATACCCGACGGGCTACTGTTGGCGACCAATCGCCTGCGCGACTGGAAGACCGATGTGCGCCGCATATGGGCCAGCCGCGGCCCGGAAAATATATGTTTTTATCAGGAAGGACAACGTAAATACTTCCAGATGCGGCTCCAAGGCCAGGCACGCTATTGGGCGATGGCCGTCGTCCCGCGCGAAGGGATCGTGAATCGCTCGATCGCATCCGGTAAAGGCGGCGCCGCTGGCCCGGAGGTGCGGCTCTGGGAACGGCTCGGTGATCTAAGCCTTAATGACTGGAAAGACCGTGTCGTCGATTTCGATGAAAACCTCGATCCCCCGGCCTGTTTCAAGCGAATGAAGCAGACCAGCTTTGATGAGTGGATGAGCGCGTACGGCCTGGATGCTGAATTCGCGTTTTTGAGTACGATCATTAACAGCCACTGGGACTTCTCGTCTACCGCCGGGCCGGTAAGTTTTCGCAGTATGCCCGACTGGTTCGGTCGCTACGCCAGGAGTCGAGCACAATGGACGCCTGAACAACGTCGGCAGGTCCGAGGCATTCTTCTGATGATGACCTATAGCGCCGACGACGACAACAACGTTCCCCACCACAGCATGCTCGGCGGGCACCCCAACTTCGTCATGGATCAGAAGTCCACGATCGCGCTCGCGTGCGCGACTTTCCCCACGCACCCCGACGCCGCGAAGTGGAAGGCGTCCTTCCTTGGCTATTTCGACGAATGGCTGAACACCTACCAGAGAGCCGACGATCCGGAACACAACGCTCACGGTGGGCGGTGGACGGAAAATCTTGTCTGCTATTCCGGACAGTCATTGATCGGCGTAATGGAATCTTACGAAGCGATGCACACATTCGACGGCACGGACTTGATTAACACCTACCCACGGATGGCCGACTGGGTGCGTTGGTATCGCGACGTGATGATGTCGCCGCTGGACGGCGTGCGATATGCGCCCCCCGAGGGCGCTCACGCGCGGAGTTTTGAAGAGTCCGGGGTGCCTTACAGTTTCCGCGACAATTTCTTCAAACTGGCGAAAGCAATCGGCAAATCCCAGCCGCAGTTGTCGGCGGAAATCAGGTGGATCGAAACCAACGGCGCGGCCGGGCAAAAACCGACCGCCGGATCAACGCTGATCGTTGATCACGGACCCGTGTTTCGCTACGACCTCGGCGGCCCGAACGAGAGCTATCTGCACATGCAGAATATCTTCGGCCCGCTGAACTATCGCTGGGAACGGGCGGGTCAATTGTACTATGGAGCCAAAGGCAAAGTTTGGAGTTACAACCTTGAAGAAGACAACGGCGACAAATGGAACCCCGACCGCGTCACCTTCTTCAGAGGCGGTGGCAAGGGCCTGAAAACGTCGCCGACGGATCAGCTTCTTTACGATTTTGATTTTGCGCAGTACTACAAATCGCCGGGCGTGGCTCCTTATCTGTCGCGCGCGGTGATGATGGTCAAGGACGAATACATCGCGATTTTGGACGCCGTCGAAGCGGATGCCACGGGCGAGTTTGTATGGGCCAACGTCTTTGAGATGCCTCAGATTTATCAGCTCAAGCCGGGCGGGGTGATGACGGAATACACCGCCGTCGAGCCGCCGCCGCGTCCGGGCAAGCCACCGGCACGCAAGGTGACATGCCGTAAGTTTACGGGCAAGGGCGACTTCCTCACG
>JBBRFH010000337.1:0-2930 GCA_038224615.1 Tepidisphaerales bacterium | reverse complement strand
GTCTGCGAGCGCGACGGCATGGATTAACGCCAGTTGCGGCGTCAACGCCGGGCCGGGCATGGTGGTGTCGAGCAACTGTGATTCAACGCCCAACCCCTCGCTGCGGCTGACGGAGATCAGCCGCAGGATGGTGTCGGCGTCATACTTCTCAGCGCTGGCTGCGGCTTGCTTGAGTCGCTTGATCGCCTCGTCGCGATTGCCCGTTCGCGCCAGCAGGGCGATGTGGATCGGGAGCGTGCGCGGCTCGCCGGGCACCTTGGTCTGCACTTCCTCGACGAGCTTGAGCAGGTCGCGGGCGCCGACGACATCGCTGGTCTCCTCGATCAGCCGAAAACGCACGACCGCGAGGTTGATGGCGGTGCCGGTGAAGGGGAATCGTTCAAACGCGCTCTGGGCCGCCTGCAGCGCTTCGGCGGTGCGGCCGAGCTGCAGGAGGCACTGGCTCATGCCCATGTAGGGAAGCGACCAGCTCGGCATCTGCACCGACGCGCCACTCCACTGCCGCAACGACAGCGACGCTTCGCCGAGGTTCCAGTAGCACTCGGCCAGCCACGATTTGAAGATGCCGTTGTCCGGGTCGTGCAACAACGCCCGCGAAAGCTTGTCGGCAACGGCGGTGGCGGGTTGGGCGTAATCTTCAAAGCGCGCCTCGAGCGCCAGCACCCAGCCGGCTGCTTTGCGATCCTTGCGCGCGCGGAGCACTTCGATGAGCCCGTTGGCGTCCTTGGCGGCCTGGATCTGGTACAGCGCCATCACGCGCATCGCCACCAGATCGCTGTCGACTTTGGGGTCCGCCGCGTTCACGCGTGAGAGGCGGACGTCGATCTCGTCGTTGCGGCCCTGCTGCCAGAGTCGCGTGACGAGCGCGCGGAGGATTTCCGGGTCGCCGGTCCGCTCGGCGGCGGTTTCGAGCAGGTGCTGCGACTCGTTGAAACGCTTGAGGAGATCGAACAGGTTGGCGAGCTGCCGCACAAAGGCCGCGTCGTCGATGGGGTGGGCGGCGGCCTCCTGCAGGTACCACAGCGCCTTGTCCTTGTCGCCGGCGTAGTTGTACGCAAACGATGTCAGCAGCAGCGCACGCGGATCCTGCGGATTCTGCTTCGACCGCTCGGCGACGTAGTTCAACGCGTCCTGCGACGGCTTCTGCAACTGCGCCATCAGGTGCAGCACCAGAACGTTGGCCTGCAGATCGGTCGGGCGAAGATCGGCGTACTTGCGGGCGATCTGCAGCGCGGCGTCGAGCTTGTGCTGGCGCATCAGCACGTTGATCCGTCCGCTCAAAGCCAGCTCGTCGTTGGGATCCTTCGCCAGCACTTCGTCGGCAAGCTTTTCGAGCAGCTCGATCTGCGTCGTCTGCGGGTAGATCTCCAGCAGTGCGTGTTTGGCCTGAAGATTGTCCGGATCGTGATCGAGGATCACGTCGAGCTTCTGGATCGCCTGGCGGAGGTGCTGGTTGCCGGGCGATTCGACCTTGGCCCGCGAGCGGGCAAACGCCAGCAACGCGATGTCGTCGCCGTCGGGATGCTCGGAAAGGAATCGTTCGAGGCGGTCGAGCGCGCGGTAGTAGTCGCCTGCGTGGTATGCCTGGATGCCCTCGGTGCGTGCCGTCTGCAGCTCGGACTCGTGGAGCTTGTTCCGGTTATGCACGACGACGCCGGCAGCGGCTCCCGCGAGGGTGATTCCGGCTGCCAGGATGCTGATTCGACGGATGCTCTTTTTTCGCCAAGCCATCATGAGCGGGTGCCCTTGCGCACGACCTGCTCGATTGTCTTATAGACGATCTTGATGTCGAGCCAGATGCTCATGGTTTCGACATACTCGATGTCGTACTTGATCCATTCCTGAAAGTCGCTCCCGGTGCGGTTGCGGGTGCGGCGGGTCTGCCACAGGCCGGTGATGCCGGGGCGGACGCTCAGACGCGCGTAGCGCCAGGCGGGGCAATACTGGTTTTCCTTTTCCGGCGACGGTCGCGGGCCGACCATCGACATGTCGCCGCGCAGAACGTTCCAGAACTGGGGGAACTCATCAAAGTTGTACTTCCGAAGAAACTGCCCGACGCGCGTGACACGCGGATCGTTCTCGATGTAAACCTGCGGGCCGTCGACCTTGTTGAGCTTGGCGATGACGTCCTTCATCAGGTGCGCGCCGTTGCGCATGGAGCGGAATTTCCAGCAGCGGAACTCGCGACTGTTGCGCGTTTCACGCATGTGCCCGAAGAAGAACGGGCGGCCGTCCTCGATCCAGATCGCGAGCATGATGATCGGGAAGAACGGCAGGGTGATCAGCAGGCCGGTGCATGCGGCCACGATGTCGAAGAGGCGTTTGAACGCCAGGTAAATCGACGTTGCGTTGGTGCGCACCTGGACGTCCTCAGGCGGCTGGCTCGGCTCGATCATCATCCAGTCGATGTTCTGCGTATCGGGCCTGTGCGCCGGGTCGTCCCAGATGACGGCAGGCCCGACGAGCACGTCGCTGGCGGCGATGGTGCGGCCGGCACCGACCCACACGCTGCCGAGCAGCCGCGCCTTGGGGTCGACCTGCGAGGCCTGGTCCACCCACACGCCGTTGCTGTCGCGGTGCTTGGCGCGGGCGATCGTCGCGTTCGGTTGTTTCCACTCGCGCACGAGTTCGTTCAGGAACGCCGCAATCTCCTCATCGGCCGTGCGGTCGAAGGTCTTGCCGTTGACGCTGGTGGTCACCCGCTCATGGTGCGGAACGAACCGCTTGATGCGGCGGAAACCCGTGGTCGGGTCGGGCGCGGCCATCCACAGCTCGGCCAGCTCGCGCTCGGGCGTGAGCATCACGCGCGAGATTCGGCCGGACGCGTCGTAGACGCGCTCAAACTTCAAAAAGCGGTCCGAGTCGTCGGAAATGGCTCGCTCGAGATAGGTGCGCTCACGCGTGTCGTGCAGGCGGATGGTGAGCAGGTG
>JBBRFH010000336.1:0-3030 GCA_038224615.1 Tepidisphaerales bacterium | reverse complement strand
ATGCCCCGCGGGCCGGGTAACGCAACCGGCGGTGTCGGCTATCACATGCTCAACCGCTGAGTCGGGCGACAGACGTTGTTTGGAGGCGTAATCGACGTGCGTCCCGGTTTCTTTGCCGGCGTGATAGCCGGGGTCCGAAGCGCGCGCGTTCGCCCTTTTTTTCTCGCTATTTTCCCGCCGCTTTTTGTGAGCGACGGCGGTATAGAAGAGGTCGGGATGGCGCGTCCGATACGCGTCAATCCGGGCGTGCATGCGCTGCGCCATTGGGCGCAGCGCGGGCTCTTTGAAATCAGAATAGGGCAGTGCGAATGTATCAAATGTAGCGCGCGCACAGGTGATGCACCGGGGATGCCTCGCGTTGTAAGTGACTCTTGGCGTTGAATTTAGGTGCGATTGTGCGAGGCGCGGAATGTGACACCGTGCATCAGGTGCTACATTGCGGCGCGACGCGCGGAACCAGGGCTTCGGGGTGCCTCAGACCCGGCGTGGGTTCAGGAAGTTGGGATCAGGAGGCTGCTACAAAATGCCACGCGGTGTGGCGCGTCAGCTCATCACGATGGCGCGAAGCTGCTTGAGGCCTGCGATCGCGGAGGCCGACGGATCGGGGAGCTCGAGGGGGTCGATGGTGATCGAGCCGTTGTAGTCGGCGTCGTTGAGCAGTTCGAGCGTCTCGCGCCACTTGACGTCGCCGCGACCG
The DNA here is from genome assembly GCA_038224615.1 of Tepidisphaerales bacterium. GTDB lineage: Bacteria > Planctomycetota > Phycisphaerae > Tepidisphaerales > Tepidisphaeraceae > JBBRFH01. The sequence continues at coordinate 2,333 of JBBRFH010000336.1, read as the reverse complement.
ATGACGGCGGGCTTGGTGCGGTTCTCTTCGCCGGCGACGGCGTCGCGGGCGCGGACCTGGCGGATCAGCGGGCCGGCGGCGTCGAACAGGTCGTTGGGGGTCCACTCGTCACGCAGCATCGCGGCGGTGTCGAAGTCGAGTCCGAACCACGGACACTTCACGCTGCTGACTAAATGCACGATCGCCGCGAGGCTGCTGAGCTGGCTCTCAAACGCCAGCATCACCCCGTAGCGGTCGGCCATCTCGCCCAGTACCGACAGCGCCTGCTGCCAATGACCGATCATCGCCGGGGCGAGCTTCGGCGCCTCGGGTTCCGGCTCAGGCTCGGATGCCGTCATCGAATCGGGCAGGATCAGAAGACCCGCCATTTCCTGCGTCACCTTCGGCTTAGCCCTGGCGACGCGCGGTGCGGGCGGGAGTCGGCCGAGGTCCATGCAGACGCTCTCGCACCCGAGCGCCGCCGCAGCGCGAAGCACGCCGTCGGCGCGGTCAAGCACCTTGTCGGTGTCGGAGCGCGGGCCGAGTCCTTCGGGCCCGGCTTCGCATCGTAGCGCGACGACCTTCTGCACATGGCTTGCGAAAACGTGGCGCAGTTCGCGATAGCCGGACGTGCTGAAGGTCGTGAGGTTAAGCGTCTGTGTGCGGGCGTCGATCTGCAGGCCGCTGAAGCCAAGCGTTCGCCCCATGCGCACCGCTTCGCGCAGATCCTCGTGCAGGGCGCGGGAGACGGTCGCAAATGAGATCGATCGGTCAACAGGCATTTTTCCACTCGCTCCGGAGTTCGCGGCTCAATTGTGTGTCCGTGGCGCGACTAAAGGTCGGTCGGCACGGGCCTGACGGTGATCGGCAGCTTCTTCTCTGCCGAGGCGTAGATCGCGTCCATGAGGCAGCTCAGGAGGACACCATGACGGATCGTCGAGATGACCGGCTCGCGGCCGAGAATGGCGTTGATGAAATTTCGTTGCACCGTGTGTGCCACCGGCTCGGTGCTGGTGGCGACGGGCGGGTACTTGTACTCGGGCGCGCCGGTGATGTGCAGGTATCCCCCGTGCGGGCCGGTGCGGATTTGCAGCTTGTCGGTCTGGATGCGCAGGTCGACGTCCCAGCCCGGCGAGTTGCCGCCGATCGCGACCGAGCCGAGGGCGCCGTTCTGGAACTTCATCACCACGACGCCGTTGATGTCGACGTCGCAGCCGGAGTTGTCGACGATGGAACTGACTTCGACGACGGGATTGTTCATCAGCCACATGATGCCGTTCATCATGTGGGCACCGCTGTCATACATCTGTCCGCCGCCGGAGAGTGCGGGGTCCATGCGCCAGCTTTTGGTCGACAGGTTTTTCCACTTCTGGGCGAGCCAGCCCTGGACGATCTGCACGTCGCCCCAGCCGATCTCGTCGCGGAGGTGCTTGAGGTATTGGTATTCCGCCGTCGCCGGGGCTTGGAAGGCGATCGCGAAGGTCTTGCCGGTTTTCTTGACGGTCTTCCACAGGTCGTAGGCGTGCTCACTGGAGGTGACCATCGGCTTCTCGCTCATCACGTGCAGTCCGTGCTCGAGCGCGGCCTTGGCCTGCCCGTAGTGCAGCGTGTGCGGCGTGGCGATCAGGACGGCGTCGACGTTGCCGTCGGCCTCGCTGAGCAGCGCGTCGAAGTCCGCGTACTCCCTGGCGTCTGCGAAATACTTGGTTCGATATGCCGCCGTCTTTTCTGGCACGATGTCGCACAACGCGGTGACTTTGCAGTCGGGCAGCTTGAGAAAGCGTTCCGCGTGCATGTGAGCAATCCCGCCGCAACCGATGATGCCGAGCTTAATCATGGTGAACTGGTCCTCCTAAGAACCGCTGGAAAGGATACCCGCTGCCGCCAGATGGTCGAGTACCGCGAGATACCGCGGCCGGATATTGCCCGTGGGCGCGCGCAGTTCGACGACCAGGCGATGGTTGATCATGTGCACATGATCCGCCGGCCAGGTGCCCAGGTGCGTGCCCCATGCGGCGCTGCGGACCGAGACGATGCCGTCGTTGTCGCCTTCCCGGCGCCGCACCACGCCGTGGCTGTGAACCAGGAACGCCGGCACGCGATGCCACGGACGGGCGGCGCTGACGGAGAAGTACGCGACGCCCGGATGGTCCGCCACGTCCTCGTTGAACCGCGCGCAGGCGTCGATCGTGAGGTCGCGACAGCAGTTGATGTCGATCCGCAGAAACTTCAGCAACTCCTGGGCGAACGTCGAGCGTTCGATGTTCCCCAGGATCCAGTCGGCGTAGCTCGACCCGCGGTGGGGCGTCGACAGCGTAACCAGCGCCGCCACGCGATCGGCCATGTCGAGGCGG
>JBBRFH010000335.1:0-3068 GCA_038224615.1 Tepidisphaerales bacterium | reverse complement strand
GGTAGCGATCGCGATCGAAGTCGTCGCGCTCATCGTTCTGCTTGGCCCGCTTGATGTAAGGCGGCAGCGGCATACGGCCGAGGGATTCAAGCAGCCTGACCGCGTCGATGTCCTGATCGAGTTCGAGCGTGAATTGGCCATTGCCTTCGCTCGAAGCGATTCGCGTTGTTGGCGTGGTCAGCGCATCCGGCCACGCCGGTGATTTCTCAAAGTGATAGGTCGTGTCGCTCGTGTAAGTGCCCAGGTTTTTCAAAAGCACCTGCCACTGGCGCGGGTGCGTCTGCGCGATGAACAGCGCCTCGACGCGTCCGCCAGTCGGCTTGATAAGTGTGAAGCGTGCCGGGACGACCCTGGCGTTGTTGAAGACCAGCAGGTCGCCGGCCCGCAGGAGCGAGGGCAGCTCGCGGAACGCGCGATGGGTGATCGATCGATCGTCGCGACGGAAGTGCAGCATCCGCGACGCCGGCCGCTGCGGCGCGGGCATCTGCGCGATGAGTTCGGGCGGCAGGTGGAAGTCGAGGTCGACGGTGTTCATGAGGACGTCAGTCGGTGGCAGACCGAACGGATTGGTCGCGAAGAGCGAAGGAGGCGAAGGTTCGCGAAGAAATGCCATTCACTCATTTATCTTCTGCGCGAAGCTTCGCTCCTTCGCTGTTGGCGACCACTCGAGTTTTCGCCATGTTTATCGAAACTCGAACGAACGTTGCCGAAAAACAACATCCGTCATAAACGGACTTAGTCGATTAACCCTGAAGCCCGATATTCCGGGGCGAATTTAACAGGCGCGACAGGGTTCGTCGACCAGACGCGGGTTTTGCACGTCCGAATGTCGAGTGTCGCTCGACAGCACGATCAACCTCCTGGTGGCGGTCTCGGACCTGAAGCTGGTCCAGAGCATCACGAGCGCCATCAACGCGAACCTGCCGAAGACAGGCCCGCTCGGCACGATCCCGGCGGGTGCGCGGTTCGCGTCGCCGGGGGCGCAGGTCAAACAGGTATCGCACCCACAGCCGCGGATCGAGCCGCGTGACGTATTCCACCCGACGCCGCGGATCGAGCCGCGAACCGTTTATCACCCCCAGTCGCGAGTCGAGGTCCAGAGCCCGCCGTGCGTTTCGCCGCCGGTGGTCTATGTGGTGAAGAAGTCGACGAACCCGATCAAGCCCATCTGGGCCGAACTTCCGCCGGTTCAGGGCAATCCGGTAGTAATCGAACCTAAAGTCATCCGTCCAAAGGTCGATCTGATTCATAAGGGAATGCTGCTCGACCTCTTCGTCTGAGGGATCCCGCTAACGGGCAGCGCGTATGAGGTGTCAGAAGCACCGGAGGTGACGCCATGCTCTCGTCAGCCCAGGTTGAAGATCTCAACGACGCCATCCAGCAGATGGATCGCAAACAGGTGTGCAACTACCTCGCGAATTTTCCGGCGCGTTTCCCGATCGACTTCACCCCCGACTTCTTCGGCCGAGAACCAATCGGCCGCCTGCGGCACATCCTGTTCGGGCTGTGCCTGCACAACCAGCGGATGATCGACGTCGCGGTCGCGGCGTAGGTTCGCTTACAAATCTCGACATGCTGCGATCGACCACGCCGACGACGAAATGACGACGACGGTGTCGGCCGATTGACGGGCTTACCGCTGCGGCTGCGGCGTCGGCGGCTCTACGCGGGGCAGCGGCAGGATGACGTTGGCACCGGTGCCCGGTATGGTCGACGCACCGCCGCCGATCACCATGGGGCTGCGGCCGTCCCACTTTTCGACGATCTGCAAGTTGATCAGGTCGGGGTTCAACTTCAGCGCCTCGCCGCGGATTTTGATCGACTCGGCCTCGGCTCGGGCTTCGATCACCTTTGTATCGGCCTCGATCTTTCGGCGATCCTGCTCGAACTTGGCTTTGTTGGCGTTCTGCTCCTGCACCATCTTCATCTCGATGGCTTCTTCGAGTTGCTTGCTGAGCGTGATGTTCTCCAGCACGAGGTCGTTGATGACGACGATGTCGCCGATCTTGTTGTTCGCCGACTCCATCGTCTTCTGCTTCACCAGCTCGCGCTGCTTGACGATCTGCTCAGCCGACAGCGTAGCGGTCTGCTCCTTCAGCGCTTCCTGCACGCGCGGGACGATCAGGCTCTCGAACGGATCGCCGTAGTATTCCTTGAAGATGGAAACGGCAGAATTTTCCGGAATGCGGTAGATGATCTTGAGCTCCACCTTCACTTGCTGCAGGTCCGACGAGTAGCACTCGGCGACGCTCTCGTGAGTTTGCTGGCGGATCATGACGGTGTGTACCTTGGTGATCAGGGGCAGCTTCATGCCGAACCCCTCGACAAGGTATTGGTCGTCGGCCTTGCCCAGCGTCACCTTCACGCCGCGATTGCCGGGGTCGATGACATAGAAGCTGCCTGAGAAAAGGATGATGAGCAGGATCACCGCGAAGATACCGGCGACGAGCTTGCCGTTGAAGGCGGGTTGTCCGTTGAGCTGGTTCTGTGCCATGCCGACGAGTATCGCACAATGCGAAGACGGCGCGTATATGAAAACGCGCCGTCTTTGGAATAGCGCCCGCAACGGTAGTGGGCGAGCCCGACGGATGCAGTCAGTGGTCGCGGCGGCTCTCGTCGGTGATGCGGACCCAGCCGAAGTAGAACGAGTAAACGGTGATGCCGGGCACGAAGAGCCAGAAGATGCAGCTCACCTTGATCGCCAGTACCACAAACCCCGCCATCAGCAGCAGCCACAACCACCACGTTTGCAGGTAGAACTTCGCCATCGGTCCCATAGGCGAGCCATCTTAGGTGAACAGCGTCCGCGCGTCGCGGTGCAGCATCATCGCGCACCGCGCCGCCCGGAAATCGTGTCGGCCCGACGTTCGCGTTCCCGCGATTTCTCGCGGTGCTGGTCGGTGATCACGCGACTGCGCGGGTCATTTGCCCCTTCCCTCGTAGATCAACTGCAGGACTTCGTTTCGGCTGGACGGGTTTGCCTTGAATATGCCGCGCAGGGCGCTCGTGACCATCGTGCTGCCGTGCTTCTTGGCGCCGCGCATGGTCATGCAGGTGTGGGTGGCTTC
>JBBRFH010000334.1:0-3072 GCA_038224615.1 Tepidisphaerales bacterium | reverse complement strand
TATGCTAAGGACCGAATTGGCAGAATACCGAACGGCTCGCATCACTAGCTCCGCTGCATTGTCGTGATGCGAATCCAAACTCTCGGTCTTCTTCGCGTTTATCTTCGCGCTCGTCGCACCTTCGCGGCAGGTATTCATTTCTGCGCCTCCGCCCGCTTGCGGACAGCGGCGTCGGCGCGGTCGAAGGCTTCCTCTTGCTTGACCCGGCCGTTGTCGAGTTGGTCCCAGATGCCCATCAACTCCTGGCCCGCCTGCGTCAGCCCGGCCCGGGCGAGGTCGTCGGCGTCGGCGTCGGCGTCGGCACCGAGCGAAAGGATCGAATCGAGCCGCTCGTGATACGAATCCTGCGACATCTGATCGTCGTCGATCCAGCCGCTGATTCTGGCAACGTCCTTGTCGGTCAGCCGCAGCTGCCCCATCGCACGACCTTTCTCGTTGTGCTCCTTGATGAGGCGCAGACGGGAGACGGTCATCAACTCCTTGGATCGCAGGTTGAGTTCGCGGGCGCTCATCACCTGTTCCTGCGTCTTAAGCTCGAAGTCCTGTGCCAATGCCTTGCGCAGCTCGGGCGATTTCTGCGTCGCGCCGGTGGTGAAGATCTTCTGCTTCATCGCCGACAGATCTTCGATTTTTTTGAACAGCCGGTCGCGCTGCTTGGTGATGAGGATCTCGTGCTTGCGCAGCTCCGCCGCCGAGAGTTCGCTGAGTGTCCGATTGCGGCCGAGGATTTTGTCGATAATCGCCATGGTTCAGGCTGAAAGGGGCTCAAGCAGTTCGGCAGTGGCTCGTGCGCGAGGAAGCCGCTGACCGGTCGCGTCCATGTCCTCAACATGGAGCGCGATCGCTTCGCGGATGAGTTTCTTGACCGCAGGCAGCGTACTGGCCACCGCCACGCAGCCGGGCAAATCCGGGACCGACGCACCAAAGCTGCGTCCTTCCTTCTCGAACACGACCAGGTACTTCGTTGTCTGTTTCATCCGGGCTCCGGCGCGGGCTTTTTCTGGGCCGACCGATCAACCGTCTCCGTGCGCGAAGGAACGGGCGTCTCGGCGGACGTGGTCGGATCGGCGGTCGGTGATGCCGGTGTCACGTCGCGCATCAGTTCATCATACAGCGCCTGCTCCTCGCTACTTATGCTTGAGATTGACGACGAGCTGACCGAATCCGCCAACTCGCTGTCGGCCTGCAATTGCGCCAGCATGTCCTCGGCCGCTGCGGCGTCGGTGGCGAGTTCGTCGGTATCGGGAAGCTTGGCGGCACGACCCTGGTTGAGCAGCTCAAGGTTGTGCAGGTGCGTGCCGACGATGTTGACCTGCTGATTGACGACCGCCTGCAACTGCTGGCGTCGCTCGATCTCCTTACGCAGTTGCACCAACTCTGCGGTGATGCGACGCCGCGCGGTGGTGGCGTCGTTTTCCTTAAAATCACGCTTGAGCTGGCTTTCCTTCTTCTCCAGTTTGAACAACTCGTCGTTGGAGGTGTCGCGCTGCTGTGAAAGCGCGGCGCGGCGCTCTGAAAGGAAAGCGATCTTCCGCTCGTTGTCGCCTTTACGGTTGAAGAGGAGTTTGAATCGATCGACAAGCGACATGCCTTCGCCTCCGACGGCTTTGCCTTGTGGCGTTGAACCTTCACGGTACAAGAGCAGCCGGCCGTCCAGACGTTTGGCGACAAGCCCGCCCTTCTGCGTTGCGTAGGATTTTACCGCATTCTCGACCCGCTGCAGAGGCAATTCGGTTTCCACTGCCACCCGCTCGGCCGAGAGGCTGCCGGTGGCCAGCTCGTCGCCGAGCAGGTCGATCGCGGCGTGGACGCGCTTTTCCTTCGTCGATTCATCCTCCGGATCGAGCAATTCGAGCACGCCCTGGATCTCGGTGCTGCCGTGTACGCTCCAGCCGCCCGACTCGTTCGGCTCGACGAGAATGATCGTCCGCTCGCTGGTGCGCTCGGCCAGTTCGTGACACTCCGGCGCAAAGCCACTGGTGCTGCCGAGGATGACCGTCGTCGGCACTCCCGGCAGCGGCGGTGGAACGGAGGCGAGGACGCGGCGGGCCTCGCCGGAGGTCATCGGGTGCGGCGTTTCGCCATGTACCAGTTCGCGCGTCGGCGGTGCGATCACGACCAGCAGTCGCCCGATGACCTTCTGAAAAATCCACCACTTGTTGACCGAAAAGACCGCCTCCAGCGTCCGCCCAACGGGCATCGCGCTTTCCAGCGCGCGGTCGGGGCGGTGCTGGCTCATCAATCGCTTCAACTCGTCGCTGCGATCGCCTGCCTTGACCATCACCTTCATCGCGGTGACCGGCCGCTGGCCGAGCGTCGTGTCGACAACGAAACGCCGGCTGCCGAGCAGCCGCTGAACGTGTTCGACCATCTCGTGCTCGCGCGCGCTATGCCAACTTGCGTCCGGTGCGTTTCGCATCAATTCTTTGGCTCCACTTTAATCCCACGCGCGGCGGACTTCGCCTCACGTCGCGTGCGCCACCAAACATAGCCGACCAGCCCGACAAGCCAAACCCAACCAATGATCGAAAGCGTGACATAAAGCCGGGTCATTGCCGCACCAGCTTTCCACAACGTGGGCAGTATCGCGCGTCGAATGGCAACGGGGCACGGCATTGAGGATCCGCGCAGTGATCGTCGACGGTGGTAATCGGCGCGATCCCCGTAATCGCCTGAAGCCGGTCGGCCAACGCGATACGGAAGGTTTGCGTGGTATCGAAACTGACACTGCGAAACGCCGCCCAGCCGAGCATCATCGGCAGACCCCAGAAGAGTCCGAGCGCCGCCATCGCGACGCCGAGGATGACATGCATCGGTCGCAACCCCCATACAAGTCGTGGCGGTTCGAGCGGCTCGCCATTGCGGTCCGGGCCGAGCGCCGCATTGAACGCCAGCGCGAACTGCTGCAGCGCGACCGTATGCCGATTCATCGCCGCGATCGCGATGAGATAGCTGGCTGAAAGCGCGATAAGCGACGTCAGCGACCACGCGTCACTGCGCGACGGCGTGTGAAACCACAGATCACGAAGCGCGCCGCGCGACCAGCCGTGTACCGCCAGTGACCCGACGGCC
>JBBRFH010000333.1:0-3084 GCA_038224615.1 Tepidisphaerales bacterium | reverse complement strand
TCATTGGTCATTTCCTAAGTGTGTCCTGTATGTCCAAATCCCCCCGCGCCGCGGGCGGTGTCGTCGAGCGATTCGACTTCGACCACTTCAACCGATGGAACGGGAAGCACGAGCATCTGGGCAATGCGCATGCCCCTTTCGATGACGAAATCGGCCGGGCCGTGATTGATGAGCGGGGCGAAGACCTCGCCGCGGTAGTCGGCGTCGATGGTGCCCGGGCTGTTGATCAGGGTGATGCCGTGCTTGCTCGCCAGGCCCGAGCGCGGGCGGACCTGCGCCTCGTAGCCTTCGGGGATCGCCATTGCGAAGCCGCACGGGACGAGCTTGATCTGCCCGCGCGGGATCATAAGCGGAGCGTCGACGGCGGCACACAGATCAAGGCCGGCGGCGTGGGCTGTCATCCTGGCGGGCAGCGGCACGCCTTGGCCGTGAGGCAGGCGCTTGATGCGCAGGGGAATCGTCGGCGTCGGTGGCAACGTCACGTTGCTTGTTATCGGCCATCGGGGGGCGGTTGCGCCAGCAGGGAATCAAGCCACCGGTCCCGGGCGCAGAATCTGCCGCTGGTCCGCTTTCCGGTATAACGAACCGATCGATGGATGCTCCTGCACCCAATCCGCCCGTGGCGGTGTCATTGACGGTATTGCCCGACGTGGCGTGCCCGTACCTGCCGGGGCGGACCGAGACGTTGCGGGCCGTCCTGGCGTCGTCAATCGACGGCGATACCTACCGCGCGTTCATGGACACCGGCTTCCGGCGCAGCGGACGGATGATCTACCAGCCGGTCTGCAACCACTGCCGCGCGTGCGTGCCGATCCGCGTGCCCGTCGCGACCTTCGAGCCGAGCAAATCGCAGCGCCGTGCATGGAAGCGCAACCAGGACCTGTGCATCACGTCCGATAACCCGGACCTGACGGATGAAAAGTTCGACCTCTATTGTCGCTACGTTCGCGACTGGCACAATCGGGGGGAGGAGGCGAATCGGGAGTCGCTCGAGCAGTTCCTCTACGATTCGCCGACGGAAACGCTGGAGTTCGCGTACCGCGCCCCCGACGGCCGCCTGATCGGCGTCGGTATTTGCGACGTCAGCGGCGAGTCGCTCAGCAGCGTCTACTTCTATTTCGACCCCACCGATCACGCACGCGCGCTGGGCACGTTCTCCGCCGTCTACGAAATCGAATGGGCCAAGGTCCGCCGCCTGTCACACTACTACCTGGGTTACTGGGTCAGCGGTTGCGCCGCGATGAGCTACAAAGCGAACTTTCGTCCGCATGAGTTGCTCGATGAGTGCGGGGTGTGGAAATCTGAATGACGAAATCCGAAGAAGACGCGGATCGCTTCGTCATTCTGGTTTCGGAGTTCTGGTTTCGGGTTTCTGGTTTCGCCATTCGGATTTCGTCATTGGTCTCGCGTCTTTTCGATGATCACCAGCGACCCAAACCCGTTCGACAGTCGGATCGTCTGCACGAGTCGTCCGCCGATGGCGCGGGCTTCGGTGGGGCGGACGATCCAGAGGCTGCGCCCGATTTTGCCGGTGCAGATCGCTTCGTCGATCATCGGGCCGATCTCGTCGAGGGGCAGGCGGAAGTAGATGTTGCCGTACCGCGCGACCAAATCGGGTTCAGCGCCGCCGACGTGGGAGGCGGTGCCGCGTACCGTCGGGCCGGCAAGGAAGGCTTCGGGCGAGTAGCCGAGGGCGATCAGCGTCTGCGGGTAGTCGAACGTCGCGTCGGTCGTGGTGAAGACGATCGCGTCGTAGTCGTTCCGGCGTGGGCGGACGAACGCACACGCCTGCTCGATGTCGTTCCCGCGGCGAAATTGCACGAGGGCGTCGCTTCCGTAGTCCAGCAGCAGCACCTTGGCGTGATAGCCGGCGTTGAGCGACGCGAGAATGAGGACGGCTGCACCGAGCGCGCGGTGGCGCTCCCACAGCGCGACGACACCGATGGCAGCGACGAGATCGAGCGCCCACCAGCCGCAGATCACCCGCAATACGTTCGCGTTGCCGGCGGCGCTGAGGACGTCGCTGATCGGATAGAGCAGCAGCGCGAGGATGGCAAAGCAGGCGAGCCGGTTAACAGGGGGCGGCAGAGTCGAGTTGCGACCCGGCTCGGTCGCACCGGGCCGGGGCGGCCCCCACCCGGCGTCTCTCGGTGGGGGCGGAGTTGTAAACCATGCAGGTCGCACGCAAACGATGATTCCGATCGTTCCCAGCAACAGCCAGGCCCACGGCAGCGCGCCCAGGCCCTCCGGCGGGGCGAGCGTCGGTTCCGTCGTGCCGGTGACGAACAGAAACTTTGGCGAGAAATGCGAGGCGTACCGCTCGATCAATTTGACGGCGATCACCGGTGGCGGGTCGTCGGCGTCCCAGGTGCGCGTCGCGAGCGCGCGGGCGTTGATCGCCGGGTCGGTCAGGTGGACGTAGACCAGCGGCGCGAACAGCAGCGCGAACGTCGCGCCGCCGACGACGAGCGTGCGACGGCTTGGTCGCAAGATCACCAGCACGCCGACGACCAGCAGTGGCAGGTAGATGCGGATCGCCGCATACCCGTAGCACGAAACCGCCGTCACTGCGCCGGCGAGGATCGCGTCGCGCAGTTCAGCCTTACGCGATGGAGAAGCTGTCGCGCGTTGCCACAGCCAGATGCTCAGCAGCACCAGCGTCGGCCCGAGCGCCGCCTCGACGCCCCAGCGCGTGTGCTGCAGGTGCGTCGGGTCAAGCGCCAGCAGCAGTGCCGCGACCCACGCCAGTCGCGGCCGGCTGAAGCGTTTCAGGACCAGATAGATCAACCCTACCGCTGCCACGCCCGCCAGCGCGACGGGCAGGCGGATCGACCAGACGTTCAGGCGCAGCAACGCCATCACCGGCGCCTGAACGTAAAGCAGCATGGCGGTGCGGTTGTCGTTGAAAGTGCGGGTGTAGAAGAGCGGGAACGACTTGCCGTGCTCGTCCATGCCGGTGTGGAGCAGGCTCCAGGCGTTCCAGGCGTTGGAGGCTTCGTCCGGGTGCAGCCCGGGCGGGCTTTGGTCGAGCCAACTCACCCGGAGCACCAGCGCGAGGAGGAGGATCAGAACAATGCGTAGGTG
>JBBRFH010000332.1:0-3101 GCA_038224615.1 Tepidisphaerales bacterium | reverse complement strand
TCACCGTTAACATCCTTGGCCCCATCGGCTCGGAAAGTGATCGGAATCACTCCCAAACCCGATGGTTATCGGCCTGTTACGGTGGCTCTCAATTCAATGCCCACGCCAAGGGCATCCCACGCCCACGCTGGCTCTCGATTCGAAGCCCATATCCAATATGCCGGTTCACGAATTGGGGCACTTTCATCAAACGTGAGGAAGAACCGCAATCGGGAAGCACTGCGGCGCGGACTTGGGAAGCACTGGCCTTGGGTAAGTTACCCGTTTGTCATGTGTTCTCAACCGGCCGTGGGTGATTTGTCGGGCTTCGGTTTGATCGTCGTTCGTTCATCTGTTCCCGATCGCCTCGGGGTGGTGCCGGTGGATTCGCGGAAGCGGTAGCTCTCGCCGCTCAGTCCTCGGGATTCCTCGGTTCAGCAGTGCGTGGGGAAGCTTACGCTTCGCCCATCAACGACGTCTCACGTTCCTGCCCTTGGGCGACGTGTTGGGCGTTGGGGATGGCGTGCTGGCTGACGGCCCGGACCTTGGTGGGTTTGGGCAGGAGGTTGTGCTTGGCCAGCCAACCACTGATGACGCGTGCGATGTCGTAATCGAGGTCGGCCAGCTGTTGTTCGGTGGGGGACTCGAGAAATTCTCCCTCGGAATCGGAGGCGCGCCAGCGGTCGCGCATGGCATCGACGACGTGCTCGGCGTGGTGGTCGGCGCGGACGTCCGGCTCGGACCACTGCCCGACGAACACGCCTTCGGCCGGGGTTTCCACCCGATCCTTGAGGGCTACCATCGCGGCCTCCAAGGCCTGCTGGCGGCTGTCGTAGGCGCCGGTGAATGTCTCGTGATCGAACGAATAGGCAAATTTTCCGGTCATGGTTCCTCGTCTCCTCCGGGCGGTGTCAAAGCCGTCGTTTTACCTCCGCCAGGAGGTACGGCCGACACCCGTTATTGTATCCCATATAGGTCGTCAAAATGTCGCGGCATTGTCGAGTCGAAACGATCCGTCCGATGTAAAGATCGGTAAGATCGTCTGATCTCTGAAGCCGCCGGGCAATCGGCGATATCCCGGTGTGGGAAAATGCCACACCCGGAGCAGTGACGGATCGACCTCCGGCTCCTCCTCCTTCGAGGAGACCGGATCACGGGCCGTTGGTTGGTCGGTAAGTGCTTTGTGAAAGGTTAGTTATGTCGAATAATCCGTCCGTCGTACACGTCACCCACGAGGCCATCACCAAGGTCGGTGGCATCGGTGCGGTGCTTGCGGGGCTGCTGACCAGCAAGACGTACCTTGCGGCGTTCGAGCGGAACATCCTGATCAGCACGCTTTGGCCGGGCGATGGGCCGGAAGAGCGGCTCGGGGTCGGGTGCGAGGTCCACTATTCGTCAATCGACGGAATCGCCCGCCACCCGTTGGCACCGCGGTTTCTGCAGATCGAGCAGGAATTCGGCGTGCGCATCGCCTACGGGCATCGCCCGTTCATCGACAAGGACACCGGGGTGATGTCGAGCCCCGAAGTGCTGCTGATCGACGTTTCCCACATCGCCCAAGCGCCGCTGGCGGCGTTCAAGTTCCAACTCTGGGAGAAGTTTGGCCTGGAGAGCGCCAAGCACGAGCACGTCTACGACTTCGAGCAGTGGCTCCGCATCGCGCCGCCCGCGATCGCGTGCCTGAAGGCGCTGGGCATCGGCGACAGCCTGCAAAGCCCGGCCGTCATCCTGGCGCATGAGTACATGGGCCTGCCGACGGCGCTCGCCGGCTCGCTCGATCCGGCCGGGGCGTTCCGCAGCGTCTTCTACGCGCATGAAATCGCCACCATGCGCCGCATCGTCGAGCACCATTCCGGGCACGACACGATGTTCTACAACGTCCTCGAGCGGGCCATGCAGGACGGGCGCTACGTCGAGGACGTCTTCGGTTCGCAGGACGACTACTACAAGCACGCGATGATCAAGTGTGTGCGCTTCTGCGACAACGTTTTCTGCGTCGGTGACGACGTGCTGAAGGAGCTGCGCTTTCTCAGCAAGGATTTCGCTGACGTCGACGCACAACTGGCGTACAACGGCGTGCCGGCGTGGAAGATCGACGTCGCCAACAAGCTCGTCGCCCGCAAAAAACTCCAGCAATACACGCAGACACTACTGGGATTTGAGCCTGATTTTGTCTTCAGCCATGTCACCCGGCTGGTGGCCAGCAAGGGACTGTGGCGCGACCTGCGCGTGCTCGAACACCTCGACCCGCTGTTGCACCAGCGCGGGGAGACGGCGGTGATGTTTGCGCTGTCGACCGAAGTGCCGGCGCGGCGCCCGGACGACGTGCGGCTGATGGAAAAACACTACAACTGGCCGGTCGCGCATCGCGAAGGCCTGCCCGACCTCTCGCACGGCGAGGCGATCTACTACCAGGGCGTGCAGGCGTTCAACGCGCGCAGCCGGGCGATCAAGGTCGTCTTCATCAACCAGTTCGGGTTCGACCGCCGCGTCTGTGGCGATCAGATGTCGGCGGACATGACCTTCATGGACCTGCGCAAGGGCAGCGACGTGGAGTTCGGGCAGTCGATTTACGAACCGTTCGGCATCGCGCAGGTCGAACCGATCAGCTTCGGCGGGGTGTGCGTGTTCAGCAGCGTGTGCGGGTGCGAAGGATTCGTCGAGAAGGTGAAGGGCAACAAGCCCACGCCGAACGTGATTGTCGCCGACTACACCGAGTTGCCGACGAAGGACCTGCGGCCGGAGCAGCTCATCAACATCGGCAGGGCGGAGCGCGACGCGATCGAGCACGTGGTCGCCGAACGGGTGGCCAAGCAACTGGTCGAGCGCATCCCCCGCACGCCCGCCGAGCACGAGCCGTTAATCGCCCGCGGGTATGAACTGGCGAGCCAGATGAGCTGGGACGCGGTCGCCAAGACTTATGTCGTCCCCGGCATCCTCCGCGCGGCGGGCAAGGCGCGGCTTCGTCGGGCGGTCTGATCGACTCGACTTCGCCGCATTGACAGAAAAAGCCGCGAAAAAGCCGCGGGAAAGGCTCGAAAAGGCCATTCTGCGGCACGTTGTCCGAAGTGAGGATTTTTTTCGTAGGAGTTACTTGCAAACAGGCCGATGATCATGTATCT
>JBBRFH010000331.1:0-3117 GCA_038224615.1 Tepidisphaerales bacterium | reverse complement strand
TCGATCGCATGTTGCACGCGGGCAGTGATCTCGATCATCTCATTGCGCGCCGTGGTGAGGATCGTTTCGTGGATAATGGGCATGCCCTGCATCATGCCGAATCTTGCGCTGCCCGCGTAGGTGAAGTCCACCCGCGAAATGGAATTAATTGCGTGGCTACCACCGTGGCCTGTGCTGCCACTAACATGACGGGTGATGCTCGACGACCTGATCTTGCCCGACGCGATTCTGAACGACTGCTGGACGCGGCTTGTTGCCGCAGTCGGCGACAAGCAATCGCCGTTTCACACCCCTGCGGTCGCGATCGGCGACGAACGCGCCGGCGCCACGGTGCGCACCGTCATCCTCCGCCGCGCCGATTCGGCCCGGCGCGCGCTCGTGTTTCACACAGATCGCCGCAGCCCCAAGTTCGCCAGCCTCAACAACGAGCACAAGGCGGCCTGGCTTTTCTACGACCCGAGCGCCCGGCTGCAACTGCGTCTGCAGACGTCGACCACGCTGCACACCACCGACGCCGTCGCCCACGAGCAATGGATCGCCGCTCCCGAATTCACCCGCGCCATGTACAGCGCGACGATGGCTCCCGGCACTCCGCTTTCAGCGCCGCCGGACGCGCCGACCGTTCGCCTAAACGACGGACGCGACAATTTCGCCGTCGTGAATTGCGTCGTCGGGGAGATCGACTGGCTCCTGCTTCGACATGAAGGCCATCGGCGACTGCGCTTCACGTTCATCGGCGATCAGATGAGCAGCACCTGGCTCGCCCCGTAAGTGGCAGGACATGCGCCAAATTCACCGATCGGGCCAACGCAGGCAATCACCTTTGGTGCTGCGTCGGATTTGCCCAACGCCCGTCGATCGCGAGAGTATCACACCACAGTGGCGCGAAGGATTGCCTGGATACTGCTCAACGTCTGCGGGGGGATCGTCTGCACGATCTCGCTGTTCTGGCTTTGCGCTACCCTCTACACGCGCAACAATACCCAGCCCGCGTTCTACCACCCCGATGAAGGCGGCAAGTCGGCGCAGATCCTGAGCGACCGACGCAACTACAACCACCCCCAGTTGATGCTGGAAATGGCGTTGCAGGTGATCGCGTGGGAGAAGGTGCCGCTCGACGGGCTGGACATCGACGCCGTTACCATCATCGGCCGGCGCGGGTCGGCTTACCTGGCGGCGGCGGCGGTGGTGCTGTGCGCGTGGGCGGGTCTGGCGGCGGTGCGGTCGTGGTTCGGCTTCGTCATGGGTGCGGTGGGGGCGGGACTCTGCCCGGCGCTGCTCACGCACGCGCACTTCTTCAAGGAGGACGCCACGCTCGTCTTCGGCGTCGCCTGCGTACTCCTCGTCGGCAGCATCCTGTGCGCGCGGCGCTGGCATGGCGGCTACATGCTGATCCTGGCGTACGCGCTGGGCATCGCGTGCGGCGTGGCGGCGTCGGGCAAGTATTCGGGCGCGGTCTTCCTCGGTCCGGCACTGCTGCTGGTGATTGCGGTCTCCATCGGGCGATGGTGGCTGATGCCGATCCTGCCCGCGCTGGTCATCGCCGGCGCACTCTGGTCCTGGACGGGCATCAACTACCGTGCCGTCGAGAACTGGGACGATTTCCGCCAGGGATTTGACAACGAGGCCAACCACAGCCAGACCGAACACTTCGGCATGACGATGGACAAGCCCAACGGCTACTTCGCCGACGCGGTCTGGACCGAGGCGATGCCCCATGTGAAGGTGCTGGCGATGGTCGCGCCGCTGGCGCTGCTGCTGCAGCGCCAGCGCCGTGGCGATCGCTGGCCGCCGGACTTCGGGTGGTGGTTAGTACTCTGCGCCGGCGTGTACCTCGCCGCGCTGTCGCACAGCGTGCTGCCGTTCTTTCGTTACGCGCTGCCGGTGACGGTGATGCTCTATCTGCTGGCGGCGCTGTCGGTGGTGTGGATCATCCGGCTGATCGAACTGCCCGCGCTCTGGCGTGGCGGCGCGATCACGGCGCTGCTGATGGTCGTCATCGGCCTGCAGGCGGACCGCGTCGCCGACTACGACCAGCAAATCGCCAACGACTCGCGCGACACCCTCCGCGCCTGGGCCAACCGCGCGCTCCCGCCGTTCGCGCGAATCGTCGTCGACGAGTACACATGCTTGCGCGGCATGGGAAGTTTTCCAAGCCCCTACGCCACGCGACTGCGGGTGAGCAACGGCAGTTTTTTTGCTGCCGATGCGGGCAATATCGACGACCTGCGCCGGGCCGGCTACATGTACGTGGCGATCGCCAGTTCCAACTACGACCGTTTTTTCAGTCCCTACACCAAGCCTCCGACCGAGCTGGACGGCTCACCCGATCACCGCGCGATCGAAAAGTACAACCGCCGGCGCGGGTTTTACAAAACGCTGTTCGAGAAGTACCCGATCATCTGGGAGTCCCATGCCGACCACCCGATGTGGACGTTCGCCAACCCCGAGATCACGGTTTTCCGCATCGGCGATCAGCCGCCGGCACGGGCGCGGGAACAGTAATAGCCGGCGCAACTCTGCGCCCGCACGCGAGACAGCATGAAGCCGCAAGTCGGATTAGCGCAACGCGCTTCGGGGGGAAAATAGGAAAATCTTCCCGCGTGGCGACGCGCCAAGGCGGGTGCGTTGCGCGTTTGACGCGTGATTCGCGCAATCGACCTGTACTTATGGAGGCCGCGCGCCGATGTCGATCCTGGCCAATTCATCCATCCGCTCGAACGCCCGCGACGGCGCGATGTATCACCTGATGCATCAGCGGGATACCCCTGTCACATTGCCGCCGCAGCGTAAACCCGCATCGGCCGCTTACGGCGGGGGTTTTCGGGGTTTTGGGGACGTGGACAATGTATCAAATGTAGCGCGCGCCGGATGCACAGACGTGCGCGACCCCGGTTTTCCCGCGAAATGTTGTCAAGGAATAGAAATGTCACCCCTAAGCCCGAAGTAGAAATGTCACCCTGCCTTTCTTCTTCTCGCCTGCCAGCCCCGCGCAGGCGCAGCCGGAGCGGGGCTGGCAGGCACGGTCGGGCCGCACGCGGGCGCGCGGTTCCACGGGTGACTCGCCGCCGGTTTCCATTTTCGATTGTTCAGGATCGTCTTGCTCCTCTTCACCTT
>JBBRFH010000330.1:0-3153 GCA_038224615.1 Tepidisphaerales bacterium | reverse complement strand
CGGGAGATTGATATGCAGCATGCCTATTGGAACGACTGGTATTTCGGCTGGGGCTGGCTTCTCTGGTTCGGCTTCATCTTCCTGTTGTTCTCGAGCTTCGGCAACTGGGGCTATACCTATCGAGCCCACCGCAGATTCGGCGGCGTGCCACGTAGCGACGCCTTCGACATCCTCGACGCCCGATACGCGAAGGGTGAACTCACCCGGGACGAGTATGCGCGGATGAAATCCGAGATCAGCTCGACCGGGCCTACAACAGCTCGGGTGGGTGAAAAGTAGCCATCTCGGAGGGCTTCAGGCGCTCAAACGCCGATGCTGATTTTCGAGAATCCATGCAGCCTCTGATCGCCGGAAACTGGAAGATGCACGGCTTGGCGCCGCAGCCTGCCGAGATCGAAGCGGTTGCCGCCTCGGTGCAGGCGACGGACCCGTCTGCCGACGTTCTGATCTGCCTGCCTGCGACGCTGATTGCGCGTGCGGTACAGACAGCCGCCGGCCGCATCGTGATTGGCGGGCAGGACTGCAGCCCGGAGATCGCTGGCGCTTTCACCGGGGACTTCAGCGTCGAAATGCTGAAAGATGCCGGCGCCTGCGCGGTCATCGTCGGACATTCGGAACGCCGTCAGCAACACGGCGAGACCGATCGGGTCGTCGCGGCGAAGGCCAAGGCCGCGCGGCGCGCGGGGCTTTTGGCGATCATCTGCATCGGTGAGACGAACTCGCAGCGGCTCGCCGGCAAGGCCTTGGCAGTCTGTGCCCAGCAGATCGCGGGGAGCGTGTCCGAAGGCATGACTTCATCCGGCACCGCGATCGGCTACGAGCCGCTGTGGGCCATAGGGTCCGGCCACATTCCGACGTCCGAGGAAATCATCGAAGTGCATGCGCAAATCCGCAAGAGCCTGGCCGCGCGCTTGGGTACGGAAGGCAAGAAGGTGCGCATCCTTTATGGCGGGTCGGTCAAGCCGACCAACGCGCGCACGATCCTGGCGCTGCCCGAAGTTGGCGGCGTACTGGTCGGCGGCGCCAGCCTGAAGGCTGAGGATTTCAACGCGATTGTCGGGACTGTCCCGGTGACGGCCTGACTGCGGGTCGCGTCCTTCCCACCGATCGTGTCCCGAACGGTCCTTCGATACAAGAGAAACCACGATGCAGATTGGAATCGCCGCGGACCATGGCGGGTTCGCCCTGAAAGAGGAGGTGGCGGCGTCACTGCGCGAAGCGGGGCACGAGGTCGTGGACTTCGGAGCGTATCAACTGACCCCCGACGATGATTACCCCGATTTCATCATTCCCCTCGCCCGGGCCGTCGCCGCGAAGCAAGTCGAGCGCGGTCTGGCGCTATGCGGCAGCGGCGTCGGAGCGTCGATTGCTGCGAACAAAGTTGCGGGTGTGCGCGCCGCGCTCATTCATGACGTCTTCTCGGCCCGTCAGGGCGTCGAAGACGACGACATGAACGTGTTTTGTCTGGGCGGCAAGGTGATCGGATCTGCCCTCGCCCTGGAGCTGATCAACACCTTTTTGGCGGCCCGCTTCAGCAACGCTGCGCGCCACCGACGCCGCCTGGAAAAGGTGCAGGCACTTGAAACCGTCTAAACCAAGAGAACCGAGACCATGAACGACACACTCACATTGACCCGAGAGACTCAGGACCGCAAGGTCGCGACGCCGGACGCCCGCAAAGACCGGACCTTGGGCGCCGAGGAGTTGCGGCGGATGAACGCCTACTGGCGGGCCGCCAACTACCTTTCGGTCGGGCAGATCTACCTCTTTGACAACCCGCTCCTGCGCGAGCCTTTGACGATGGCGCACGTCAAGCCGCTCGTCGTCGGCCACTGGGGGACGACGCCGGGGCAGAACTTCATCTACGTCCATTTGAACCGGGTCATCAAGAACGACGATCTGGACATGATCTACATCGCCGGCCCCGGCCATGGCGGTCCGGCCCTCGTGGGCAACGTGTATCTCGAAGGCACCTGGAGCGAGGTCTATCCGAACGTCACACGGGATGAAGCGGGGCTCAAGAAGCTGTTCAAGCAATTCTCGTTTCCGGGTGGCATTTCCAGTCATGTCGCGCCAACGACGCCGGGGTCGATCCACGAAGGTGGCGAACTCGGCTACTCGCTCAGCCACGCCTTTGGCGCCGCGTTCGACAACCCGGCCTTGATCGTCGCCTGTGTCGTCGGCGACGGCGAAGCGGAGACCGCCCCGCTGGCAACGGCGTGGCAGTCGAACAAGTTTCTCGATCCCGTGACCGATGGCGCGGTGCTGCCGATCCTGCATCTGAACGGCTACAAGATCAGCAACCCGACGGTGCTTGCGCGCATCGAGCCTGAAGAACTCGAGCAGTTTCTTCGCGGCTGCGGCTGGGCCCCGTATTTTGTCGAGGGCGACGATCCGGCGACGATGCACGAGTTGATGGCCGCGGTGATGGACAAGGCGATCGCGGACATCGGGCAGATCCAGACTTCCGCGCGCAGCACCCACACGGCCACTCGGCCGCGCTGGCCGATGATCGTCCTCAAATCGCCTAAGGGCTGGACCGGACCGAAAGTCGTCGACGGGCTGCAGATCGAGGGAACGTTCCGCGCCCACCAGGTGCCGCTGCTGGTCGATGCCAAGCATCCCGAGCACATCGCGCAACTCGAAAGCTGGATGAAAAGCTACAAGGCCGAGGAGTTGTTCGACGAGAGTGGACGACTGATCGCGGAACTGGCCGAGCTGGCACCGAAGGGCGTCCGGCGGATGGGCGCCAATCCGAACGCCAACGGGGGAATGCTGCTGCACGATCTGCACATGCCCGATTTCCGTGTGCATGCGGTTCGTGTGCCCTCCCCTGGCGCCGTCGACGCCGAGGACACGCTCGTGCTGGGCAAGTTCTTCAAGGACATCGTCAAGCTGAACCAAAGCAATTTCCGCATCTTCGGTCCGGATGAGACGGTGTCGAACCTGCTCGGTGCCGTCTTCGACGTCACCAACCGCCAGTGGGATGCGGCGACCGTTGCAAACGACGAATTCCTTGCCCCCACCGGCCGCGTCCTCGATTCGATGCTCAGCGAGCACCAGTGCGAGGGGTGGCTGGAAGGCTACCTCTTGACCGGCCGGCATGGGCTCTTCAACAGCTACGAGGGGTTCATCCGCATCATCGACTCGATG
>JBBRFH010000329.1:0-3206 GCA_038224615.1 Tepidisphaerales bacterium | reverse complement strand
ATCTCAACGTCACGGCCAGCTCCACAATCAATGGCGTAACGCGGTCGGCGAGCAAGAGTGTGACGGTCGTCAACGTCGCGCAGCCGCCGGCGGCACCCGACCTCACCATTCCAGATAACTCGATCCAAGTCAACCCGACTTCCGTGAATCCGGGCGGCTCGATCAGTATCACCTACACGCTGCAGAATCTGGGCGGCAATGCGCCAGCAAGTCAGACAAAAATTTACTTGATGAACTCGGCGAATGTTTCGCAGACGCCGGGGTTCCTCTCCGTTGAGGAGTCGACACTGACTGCAAGCACGTCGAGGTCGCATAGCGTTACGATGAAGATCCCCGTCGACACGCCAGCTGGCACGTACTTGGTCCGCTTCCGCGTCGACGGCCGTCAGGACATTGGCCAGACTAACCTATCCAACGATTACATCACCCCTAGTCTGGAGATTGTAGTAAACGCCGGTGCTTCAAATGCGGTTCCGAATCCCCCCCAGAACATCTCTCCCGCGAACGCCGCGACCAATGCGTCAGTCACTCCGACGCTCCAAGCGAGCGCCTTCAACGATCCGGACATTGGCGATACGCAAGCCGCCGCCCAGTGGGTGGTCATCCGTTCCAGCGACGGCTTTGAAGTGCATAATAGGCGAGTCGATGGTGTAAACCAGACGTCAGCCACGCTACCAGTCGGCACGATTGCCAGTTCACAGACATACAGTTGGAAGGTCCGCTACGAGGACAACCACGGCAACTGGAGCAGCTATTCGACACCAACGACGTTCACGACAGAAGCCGCGCCCACAACCGATCCGCCCACACTGACCCTCGAAGCCGAAACCGCCGTCCTTCTGGGTGGGACGAAGTCGGCTAACAATCATGCCGATTATCGCGGGGCTGGCTTCGCTGACTACGGTGCAGATGGATCGGCGATTGAATGGAGCGTCTCGCGCGTGGCGTCGGCGAATGCGATGCTCGCGTTCAGATACTCCAACGGTTCAACGACGGATCGTCCGCTGACGATCTACATCAACGGTGTCAGCGTCGGCTCGATTGCCTGCGTGCCGACGGTCAACTGGGACACTTGGAAGACTGTATCGCTCCCGGTCGCCTTGAATGCCGGCAGCAACTCGATCAAAGCAGTCGCCGGTGCTGCGACGGGTGGCAACGTCGATTCGTTGACGGTCTCGCCGATCGTCCTCGCGCCTCCGGTTTCTAACCCGGGCGGGCCGTACACCGTGAGTGAAGGCAGTTCGATCGCGCTCAGCGGTCCGGCGAGCGCTTCGTATGACGGTAGCGCGCTGGCGGCGTACGAGTGGGACTTCAACTATGACGGCAGCACGTTCGACATCGACGCCACCGGCGCGACACCGACGTTCAACGCCGGTTCGATCGACGGCGCGGCCACGCGCACGGTCGCGTTGCGCGTGCGTGACGCGTACGGGCAGACGACGATCCAGACGGCGCAGGTCACGATCAACAACGTCGCGCCGATGGCGAGCTTCGCCAGCGGCGGGCCGGTGCTGGTGGGCGCGGCGTCGAGCGTCGGCTTCAGTGGCGCGACGGATCCGTCGGCCGCGGACGCTGCGGCGGGTCTGCTCTACTCGTTCGACTTCAACAACGACGGCGATTTCACCGACGCGGGTGATGTGCTCAATAGCAGCGTCGCGTCCGCGAGCTACACCTTCGCCGCCGCGGGAACGTACATCGTCCGCGGCCGCGTCGCGGACAAGGACGGCGGCACGCGCGACTACACGACGTCTGTTGTCGTCCAAAGCGAGACCCCGCCCGTACCGACGCCGCAGACACTCCAAGCCGAAACCGCGACGCTCAGCGGTGGAACAGTCAAAGCGACGAACCACAAGAACTACACCGGCCCCGGCTTCGCCGATTACTCGGGCAACGGCTCGGCGGTGCAGTGGACGCTCAACTGGTCCGCTGCAGGACAAGCCAAGCTCGACTTCCGCTACGCCAACGGCGCGACGAGCAATCGTCCGCTGACTGTTTACGTGAATGGTGTCAGCGTGGGCACGGTCGCCTGTGCGCCCACCGGCAATTGGGATACGTGGAAGACCGTGTCATTGACCGTCGCCCTCAGCGCCGGTGGCAACACGATCAAGGCAATCGCGGGCGCGGCAGGCGGCGGCAACGTGGACTCGCTCACGGTCACGTCGACGACCGTCACGCCGCCGCCCGTGGGCACGGCGTCGATCGGCGGTTTTGCGTTCGATGACGCCGACGCCGACGGCGTGCTTGATACCGGCGAGACGAAGAGTGCCGGCGTCAGCGTCTTCCTCGACGCCAACAACAACGGCAAGCTCGACATCGGCGATAAGAGCACGACGACCGGCACCGACGGCGCGTACTCGTTCACCGCGCTGCCAGCCGGCACGTACTCCGTGCGGCGCACCTTCGCCAGCGGATTTACCGCCAGCAATACCGTGAATCTCACGCTGACCGCGACGCAGGCCGCGACTGACGCGAACCTGGGCAGCAAGCCCACCCCCGTCACGCCGCCGACCACCACCGGCACGATCAGCGGGTACGCCTTCAACGACAGCGACAAGGACGGCGTGCTCGACACCAACGAGTCGAAAGCGGCCGGCAAGACGGTGTTCCTCGACACTAACAACAACGGCAAGCTCGACGCCGGCGAGAAGAGTCTTGTCACCGACACCGGCGGCAACTTCAGCTTCACCGGATTGACGGCGGGCACCTACTACGTGCGTCGTCTGTTCCCGACCGGCTACGCATCGAGCACACCGCTGCGCAACATCACGTTGGCGGCGGGCCAGGTCTTCAGCAACGTGACGATCGGATCGAAGACGGTGTGAAAGCAGTCGTTCGCCGGACCGCTTCGCGGGATAGCGGCGTCGATCGACTCATGCGGCGCCAGTGATGAAGCTGCGCCGGTAGCCACTGGTCAACTATCGACGTTTCCCAATAGGACGGCCCCAGACGCGTCCGACTGCCACGCGGCGCACCAATTAGCACTACAGCGCAGCTTTCCCTCCAAATTTTCCACGTGATCTCATGGCGGAGGCATTGCGGCGTTGATGGTATTGGATGATCCGTGTCGTCTGAGCGAGGAGTCCCGAGCTACACTTACGCCGCAGCCATCGCTGGCATACCGCGTTGAGCGCCCGGGCCATCTGCTCCTTGGTCAACTGTGGATTTTTCCCCCCGAAGCCGCTCGATTTGCTCGGCCAGGAACAGCA
>JBBRFH010000328.1:0-3215 GCA_038224615.1 Tepidisphaerales bacterium | reverse complement strand
CGATCACGCCGTTGGGGAGCGTCACCCACACCACGAACTCGTTGAGCAGTGGCCGGGTCATCGCGACTTCGTTGGCGATCGAATTGGGATCGTCGTCCGACCACGTGCTCATTCGGTCGTGGAAGCGACTCGCGCGCACCTCTCGCGCCGGGCCGGGGATGCCGGAGAGTTCGCGCAGGTAATACGAACCGGGCGAAGTGTAGAGTGTCGCGCAGCCCGGCGCGGCGCCGCTGTGGCGGAAGAAGGTGTAGGCGCGGAACGCCGCGCCCTGCGGCTGGGCGCGAACGACGTCGGCGGCAATCCGGGCGATGGGCGGTTCGCTCTGGCCGAACGTGCGGGCACCGAACTGGCTGAGATTGACGATGACGAACAGGCCGATCGTTGTCGCGCGAAGCCACCACGTCGGCTGCCGCGCCACCAGCACCGCCGCCGCCAGCGCGAACGCCGGGATCATCACGCCGACGTAGCGTGGCATCCAGACGCTCTGATCGGGGAAGCGCGGCGCGATCGCGATCAACTGGCAGAGGACCGTGATGACGACGACGGCAATCGCCAGCCGGAGGGTCGTTCGCCAGGTTGCGCGCCAACGCCGTGCGAGCGCCGTGCCGATCACGACAATAGCGGCGGCCAGCGCGCCGATGCGCCAATGCGACAGCCGTGACCAAAGCGTCGTGCCGTTGTCGGGCCGATAGAGATGCCCGTACTTGCCGAACGTATCGGCATAGTTCTTCCAGAACCGGCCGAGCCAGTCGGCGTGCCTGGGCCCGATCCGCGGGGCGCCGTTCTCCGGGAACAGTGTGAACAACGCCTCGTCGCTGGTGGGCGGTTTGCTCAGGCGCGGCCAGCGGATCACGGGTGCGTCCTCATTGAGCGCGAACATCGAGACCGCGTCGAGCGGCGTCGTGACGCGCACGTAGCTCTGCGTGTAGAACCCGTAAGCTGGCACGATCAGCCAAAAGCCGACCCACAGCGCGCGGCGCGCCACGTGCGGTGCGAAGGTTCGGCCGTCCTGGGTGATGCGCTCGAGGCGGGCGCGGGCGGGTTGCAGGACGCGGCGCCACGGGAGCACGCCGATCGCCAGCAGGCCCAACAGCGCGATCGTCGAGGCCTGCAGCAGCTTGAGTGTGCGCGGGGCGACGCTGGCCTGATCGTCGACCCCGGTCGCCACCTGGCTGCGCGGCCATTCCCAGCCCGTGAGGTACGCGCTGGTGGTGTAGAGCGCCAGGTCGTCGAGCGATCGGCCGTCGTTGTAGGCCTGAACCCATGCGATGCCGGTCTCGCTGGTGTCGAGCGTGCCGTTGTCGCGAACGGCTTGGTCGGCCTTCTCGTTGAAGCCGTCGTAGTACATGAGCGGCCCGCGGATGATCACCAGCATCCCCAGCGCGAAGAAGATCACCGGCGGCCAGCCCAGCCGGTGCCACTGCACGCGGCCCCACTGCGCGTAGCGCAGCGGCGTGGTCCACTCGATCAGGTCGTATTTTTTCTGAAGCCAGCGGTAGAGCAGGACCGCAGGCCACGCGAGCAGCCAGCCGAGCATCATCGGCAATTTGAGCAGGCCGAGCAGGTTTTGGCGCGACGAGGTGAGAAAGATGACCGCCGACACCGCCAGCACCGCGCCGCCGAGCGCCTGCAGCCCCATCATCGCCAGGCCCGTCGCGATCCAGCACAGCCAGGCCAACGGCGTGCGCACGCGCAGCCACCACAGCAGGCAGCCGATGTGCAGCGTACACATCAGCCAGAAGTCCGAGTACATCTTGGCGTCGCGCGAGTAGACCAGCAGATACGCGCTGAAGCACGCGAACCCCGCCGCCAGCACCGACACGCGCGGGCCGAACATCTGCCGCGCCAGAAAGTACATCGCCGGGATCAGCAGCGTGCCGCACAACGCGGGGATGAATCGCAGCACGAACGGCGAGAGCCTGATCCCCCCGGCGACGATCTGATGCGTGGGCGTGAAAGTGCGCTCGATCTGCTCAACGCCGTCGCGCTGGACGGGCGCTTCTTCGATCGTCCCCCCAAGCGGCATCCCCTGCCCGATCCACCACGTCAGTTCATAGTGCAACGGGGTGAACATCGCGTTGACGAGCTGGTCGAGCAGTTCCCGATACGACCCCGCCACGCGCCCGTAGGTCGCGGCCTCATCGCCCCATATGGTCGGGCGGTCGAGCGACGTGAATCTGAGGATCCCCCCGAGCAAGGTCAGCAGCACGAGCAGGGAAAGGGTGATCCGATCGCGAAACGGCTCGCGCGGAGCTCGCGGTGCGTGCGTCTGAGACGGAGAAGGCGTTGGGGTCGGGTCGACGAGCGCGGACATGTACCGTTACTACACGCGAAGTGGCTCCGCATTCAGAATTCAGCATTCAGAATTCAGAATTTTCTGCGTCAGTCCCACTTAAAGACGCCCTTGCGCCAGGCGTAGGTGTACGCCACCATCAGGATGGCGATGAAGACGACCATCTGCCCGAGCAGGACAGCGGATTGGTCGGGGGTAGCGTATTTCATGTAGGGCGCGAACAGGCTTGCCCAGGGGAACAGGAAGACGATGCCGACGTCGAAGACCAGGTAGATCATCGCCACGATGTAAAATCGGACGTTGAACCGGCGGTGCGTGTCGCCGACGGGGTTCATGCCGCTTTCATAGGGCGTGCTCTTACCCGGGCCGGTGCGCGACGGGCCGATCGCCAGCGACGCGATGATCGTCCCGATCGCGAAACCCAGGCCGATCAGGATCATCAACACCACCGGCGCCCACCCGGCGCGGGGCGGGGATGCGAGGCCGTCGGCGAGCAACTGAAGCGAGTCCATCGTGACCGCGACTTTAAGACACAGCGTGGCAAATCACAACTCCCGCATCGCCGCAGGAGCGCCGGATCGAAGACCGATTCCGAAACCGATTCGGATACATGTTCCATCCGCTGGACGGAACAGAGCCGTGTAAGCGAACAGGCCCCCGACTATCAAAAGCGACACGTTCGCGGCCACCAAAACGGCGGCGACGCACGTTACCAATTGCGTCGGACGCTGCGATCGCATGACCGGGGTACGATGATACTCGACGGTCGGAGGCATTCTCATTGGTGATCCCGTCAGCGAAGGACATTTGATTCGATCGGCGAGGTAAGATTCCAAAGGACCGTGGCGGCGGAGTCAATACTCGCAGGCATTTCGCAATCACGTCTGGCGACGGTAGAATCCGTCGCTTCATTCTATGCCAG
>JBBRFH010000327.1:0-3283 GCA_038224615.1 Tepidisphaerales bacterium | reverse complement strand
GATGAACCCACCTTCAACGACGGCACTCCCGCGATCAAGGTCAGCTTCGGCGGGAAGTCGACCGAAGCAACGTTCCTGTTCGATACCGGCGCTGCGGCCTCAATCATCTCTCAAGACGTCGCCAAGCGGATCGGCATCCGCTACGTCGACGGGACTTACGGTACCTCGGACCCACAACTGGAGTTGATCGGCGGCGGCGATATCGGAGAGACTTTCTCCCTCGGTATCGGCGGCATTGGCGGGACGACAACGATGATGGGCTTCTACCTCGACGCGATGCTGCTGCGGACCATCGAAGGTGGCACCGATGATCTCAACGACAAGCATATTCGCTTCCTCGGCGCTCCCGTACTGGTCGGGGACATCACGGTTTTTGACGAGTTGACCCGCCAGTCGTTGACGCTCGACGGCATCTTCGGCATGAACTTTCTGACCGCTTCGGCCGACATCAATGCCGGCGTTACCGACCCTGCCGTGCTTTTCAATTCGTTCGCCGTCGGCGCTTTCGATTGGACCGTGTTCGACGAACCCAATGGTACGCTCGGGCTTAGCATGGCCACCGTTCCCGAGCCGACGATGATTGCCCCGGTGCTGCTCGTGCTGTCGGCGGCTCTCTCGCGCTATAATCGCCGGCAACGATGCCGATAGTTCGCGATCGAGCCCTCTGTCTCCGCAAGTTCGAGTTCAGCGAGACCTCGCAGATCCTCACGCTCTTCGGGCGCAGCAGTGGTGTGGTTCGCGTGATCGCCAAGGGCGCGCATCGGCGCACCAAGGCGGGCTACAGCAAATTCGACGGCGGTGTCGACATGCTCGACCTCGGCGATGCGGTCTGGATCGAGCACACCTCGCGCGACCTCTCGACGCTCACGGAATGGAAGCAACTCAGCGGGAACCTGTCGCTGCGGCGGTCGCTGCGGGCGATGGTGCTGGCGCAGGTGATCGCGGAGGTGATCCCCCTGCTGCTGGCCGAGCACGATCCGCACCCGCCAATCTTCCTGCGCCTGCGGGCGACGCTCCCGCTGCTGTCGTCGGAGCGTGGCGAGGAGCAGTTTCTGTCCCTCCTGCTCGACGTGGTCAAGGCCGCCGGGTTCCTGCCTCCGATGAGCGACCTGCCGAAGGTCGATCCGGGCCTGCAGCGAATCGCACACACGGTCCTCACGCTCCCGCGCGATCGTGGGGTCGCCCAACGCCTTCCGCGGCTGACGGCGCGGCAAACCAACCCACTCATCCACGCGTTGCTCACGCACGTTGAATCCACCGCACAACGAGCGGTGCGGTCGCGCTCAATGCTCCGCGTCTAGCGCACGCAGGCGATCGCGATCGACCTTGAGCACCACCAGTTTTCGCGCTGGCGTCTCGAACACCTGTACGAGGTAATCGGGAATGCGGTCGGGACGCAATGCGTTGATGACCTTCTCTTCGCGCTTGTTGCGCGGCACGAAACCGGGCAGGACGAGGTAATCGAGCTTGGAATCGAGCACCCACCGCCGAGCCTGCTGTTCGTTCATTGCCGGGCGGCGGTCGAGGAAGTAGACCCACGGAGTGTACAGCTTGAGGTAGTTCGGCGTCTCGCCGCCGTGCCCGAAATGCACGCGGCGACCGGTGAGGGCGGGAATCCAAGCGGCGAAACTCGCATCGGCCTCGACGTAACCGCTTGGGGCGATCTTCATGTACGGCAACGGCTGCACGGCGGCGCCGGCTGGCGTATGCGCAGTGATCCAGTCGATCACCTGTACCTCCGGCTTGGTGAGATAGTTTCGTCCATCCACGCGCCGATCAACGTTCCGCATCTCCCGCGCCGTTTCCCAGATGCGGACGATTGGCGTCAGAGTACACAGCGCAGTCACCAGCGCGAGCAAAAATGCGCGCCCGCGTTTCATTCGCGCGACCAGGACGCAAAGGCCCCA
Source organism: Tepidisphaerales bacterium (assembly GCA_038224615.1). Classification (GTDB taxonomy): domain Bacteria; phylum Planctomycetota; class Phycisphaerae; order Tepidisphaerales; family Tepidisphaeraceae; genus JBBRFH01. Next base: position 1,376 of record JBBRFH010000327.1, on the reverse strand, counting down.
CGCGCCGAGGATCGCGAGCGGGAAGTGCCAACCCATTACCAGCTTCCGCTGATAAGGGACCGGAAGGTAAGCGGCAATCAGGTGCGCGACCGACCAGGCGATCAGCAGCAGGCATCCGTCGGTGGTGATGGTCGTTGCGTTTGCGGGCTGCGCCGGCGCATCGATGGCTAAATGCTCGTGGCGGCGACGACGGCGACGACGCTTCCACACCACCACGCCGGCCCATGCCATCAGGATCAGGAGCGGTCCGTACGCAACAAGGTAAATCACAGCCGGCTGAGTCAGCGTCGGGACCAAAACGCGCGCCGCAAAAACGGAATCGCGTTTCATCACCCAGTACATGTAGGCAACGCCGGGAAGCGCGACCATAGCGGCGGACGCGCCACGGTAGAAGGCGGACATGTCCAGCCGGCGTTGCCACAGCATCTGCAGCGGGAGGTAGAGCGCCCAGGCGATCGCAAGCGGGATGACGTCGTACCCGTGAATATCGCTCAAGACGAGCAGGCATAGCCCGCCTAACAGCGCCGGCGCAAACGACCGCCGACGCTCTGCCGTCAGCAACAGGCCGAGCGATAGCACCATGAGGATCAACGGCAGCAGAAAGTGCTGGCTCCACAGCATCGAGCCGAACGTCGTCGCCTCCGGCTGCCAGAGATCGGGAGGCGGGCCGAAGTCGGCTTCGTCGAACAGCACCCGCGGCAGCCAGCCGAATCCGCCCGTGAAGCACACGAAAACCACTGCCACCCGCCTGTGTCGGGTATTGGGGAGGACAAGTCCCGCGAACCACCACACCGCGACAATCAGCGGCGGAATCAGTGCGACCCGCATCAGGTGAACAAGGACCAGCGCCGAGACACCTGTGAAACGGACGATCTGTCCCAGCACGAAATAGTACGCGTTCCACTTCACCGACGCCGATGGCTCGGTCGCGAACAGGTTCTGCTCCCAGAAGTGCCCCGCCGCGCTGACCTGGATCCACGACAGATAGACGTTGTTATCGCCGGCGTCGATTGTGAACCCGGAGAACCAGAAGCATTTTTCGCTCGTTCCGGTCTGCAGCCAGCCATAGAGCATCGGGATGTGGGTCGCGATGAGCGCGATCAGGATCACCATCACAAGAAAGCGTCCGTCTCGTCGCAATGCGCTGGCGGAATTACTCACCCGCGCCAGCATACTCATCGCACTGCGGACACGGCAATTCGGCAGGCGCTCGGGATGCATGGGCCGGGCTTGTGTCGGTTATGCGTGTGTCTGGCGACGACGCCGTACTTTGCGTAGTATGCCGTCATGTCACGGACGCTCCTCCACCTGACCGCATGGACGCTGGTCGTTTCCGCTGCGCCGGCTGTTGTTGGTGCCGCCGAACTCGATCCGAA
>JBBRFH010000326.1:0-3287 GCA_038224615.1 Tepidisphaerales bacterium | reverse complement strand
CGGCATTCGCATCGACTGGCCCGACGCCTGGGTGCATGCCCGGCCGAGCAACACCGAGCCGATCATGCGCATCATCGCCGAGGCCCCCGATAAAACATCAGCCGAGAAACGCATCGCGGCGATCCAGGAAGTTGTTAAGCGCGTGCTTTGATGGGCCGATGAGACAGACGACGAGACGATCGTCACGCGTGAGTTGTTGCGCCGGGGTTGCTTGTTGCTGGTTACTGGTTACTGGTTACTGGTTACTTGGGCGGCTTGCCGTTCAAGAGCGGCTGGCGAGCTGCGAGCAGCCCAAGTAACCAGTAACCAGTAACCAGTAACAAGTAACCAGTAACATTTGAGGCTCCGATGACCGTTCAGCCCCTTGAAATCCCCGAAGTGAAGCTGATTCAGCTCAAGAAGTTCGGCGACAACCGCGGCTTCTTCGTGGAGACGTACAGCCGCCGCGTGCTCGCCGAGGCGGGGGTGGACGTGGAGTTCGTGCAGGACAACCATTCGATGTCGGCCACCGTCGGCACGGTGCGCGGGCTGCACTACCAGACGGCGCCGCACGCGCAGGGGAAATTGATCCGGGTGCTGAAGGGCGCGATTCTCGACGTCGCCGTCGACATCCGCCGCGGGAGCAGAACATTCGGCCAATCCGTCAGCACGATCCTGTCGGCCGACAACGTCATGATGATGTATGTTCCGGTCGGGTTCGCCCATGGCTTTGAGACGCTCGAACCGAACACGGAAGTGGCCTACAAGGTCACCCACTACTACGCCCCCACCCACGAGCGCGGCATCCGCTGGAACGACCCTTCGCTGGGCGTGCAATGGCGCGTGAGCGAAGAGCACGCCGTCCTCAGCGGCAAAGACAAGATCGCGCCGCTGCTGGCGGATGCGTCGGAACTCTTCTGATCTCAGACGCGGAAGATCGCGCCCATCTTTTTGCCGAGAATCGTACTGGCGCCGATGATCGTGGCGGCCAGGAAGACCATTGCCCATACGCCCAGCGCGCTGGCGAGGAATTTGCCGGTGCCGATGAGCTGGAACAGCTCGTAGATCGTCTTGGTGATGGGAAAGTAATCGGCCCGCTGCGCGAGCATCAGGCTGTCGCTGACTTCGAGCATGCTGAACGCGAACGCCAGCATTGCGCCGGCGATGAGATTGGCAAGGATGAGCGGCACCGTGATCCTTCGCACCGTCGTCAGACCACTGGCACCGAGGTTGGCCGAGGCTTCTTCGAGCGTGGGGCTTGTCTGCTGCAGGCCGGCGACGGCGCTACGGACCATGTATGGCAATCGCCGCACCGCATACGCGATCACGAGAAACATCGTCGGATTGGTGCGCACGTCGAACAGCGTCTTAAGCCACTCACTGTCCTTTACCGTCTGTAAATTCGCCGCCCATGAGCTGATGGCGAGATAGCCGAATGCCATCACGATGCCGGGGACCGCGAGCGGCAGCATCGCCAGCGCGTCCAGCACGCCGCGGAAGGGCAGATCGGATCGCACCACGATAAACGCCACCATCATGCCCAGCACGATATTCACCAGCACCGCCACGCTCGAGAACAGCAGCGAGTTGCCGATCGAGCCGACCGTCATGCTGTGGCCGAGCGCTTCCTGGAAGTTGGCGGTGGTGAAATGCGCCGGCAGGACCGTGCGATACCAACTGCCGCTCTCGCTGAACGCCGTCAGCACCACGCCCATGTGCGGCAGCAACGCGATGAAACAGATGAACGCAAACGACGCGGGGATTGCGATCGCACGCCAGCCTGTAACCAGGTCGGTGGTCGATTGCGTGGAGGCCTTCGCCTGCATCGCATAAGACTTTCGGCCGAAGGTCAACTTGCCGATCGAATAGAGGCCTACACTGGCAACGAGCATCACGAACACCAGCGCGTACGGGAACGGGCTGGTGCCGATGTCCTTGAGGGCGTCAAACACCTGCACCGGCGTCGCCCGCGTGTAGTTCATGATCAGCGGCGTGCCGAGCTCGGTGAAGCTCCAGATGAACACGATCGTGCCGCCGGCAAACAGGCCGGGCATGATGAGCGGCAGGGTGATGCGACGGAAGCGCGTGAAGCCGTCGCAGCCAAGGTTCTGCGCCGCCTGCTCCATCGCCGGGTCGATGTTGGCGAGCGAGGCGGCGACGTTCAGGTACATGATCGGGTACAGCGACAGCGCCTGCAGCAGGATCACGCCGAAATACTGCGATTTGCCGACCCAGTCGATCGGCCCGAGGTGAAACAGCGCGTTGACCGCACCGTACTGGCCGAACATCTGCTGGAACCCGATTGCCCCCACAAACGGCGGCAGGATCATCGGCACCAATAGCAGCGCCGAGAACGCGCCCTTGCCCGCGAACTGATACCGATTCGCCATCCACGCCAGTGGGACCGCGATGAGCGTAACGATGGTTGTCGTCCCGCAGGCGATCTTAAAGCTGTTGAACAGACCTTCGACGTAGATGGGGTTGGTCAGCACTTCGCGCAGGTAGCCGAGCGTGAAGTGGCCATCGCCGTCAAAGAAGCCGCGCTGCACGATGCGCCCCAGCGGCCACAGAAAAGTGACGCCGAAGAAGGCGATGAGGATGATCGTGAGGATCCAGGCGGTTGAACGTCGCATTTATTTGTACTGTGGGCATCCTGACCACAGCTCTCCTTCAATGCCTGTGGGCAGGATGCCCACAGTACAAATCAGCGGTCGATGCTACGATACCGGTCTCTGAACGCCTGCGTCCACGCGCGCATGTAGACGATGGACTCGTAATTCTTGCGAATGTCAGGCGCGGTGCGCCAGTTCAGCGGGACGTCCTTCAGTGTGCCGTTCTTCTCGGGAAGCTGTACCGTGATGAGCGGCTCAAGCTGCGCCTTGCCCCCGGAGCGGGCCCATGCGGCCTTGAGTTCGTCACCGCTGTCCATGCACATGGCACGGACGATGTCGCGCAGCACGCTGAAGTGCTCGCCCGTCCATCGCTTGTAGTAGATGAAGCTCTTGGCCACCTCGTAGGGGTCAATGAGCGGGTCGGCAAGGTTGTCGGCGGCGTGCGTCAGGTGCTCTTTGGCGATCGCGTCAATGGCGGGCTGTGTGCTGGGATAAAAGCTGCGGCGGATTGGCAGTCGGCGCAGCGTGTATTTCTCGGGTCCGCCGGGCTCGCCTTGCTTGTAGGTCCAGAGTTGCTGGCCGTCTTCGCTCAGGACGAACTCGATGAAGTGCAGCGCGGCGTCGCGGGTAGCTTTCTGGTGGGCCTTGCGCTCGGCTTCGTCCCTCCCGCCCGCGCTGCCGCCTGCGCCGCGCAGC
>JBBRFH010000325.1:0-3356 GCA_038224615.1 Tepidisphaerales bacterium | reverse complement strand
AATCGTATTACGCCAGTAAAGGCCTTGGGCCTGGCGCCTTCGGCGTGGGTGCGGAAAGCCATTGTCACCACGCCCTACGGCCTACGCCCCAAGGCCCACGTAAATGGAAATCATAAAAGGTATCGGCGTCTCGCCGGGCGTGGTGATTTGCCCCGCCGTGGTGTTGGATGCCGAGGATCTGGTCATCCCCCGCAGAGTCGTCGACGCAGATGCCGTCGATACCGAGTTGCTGCGCCTGGTGGATGCCGTCGCCGCCGCCCAGCGCGAGCTCGAGCAGTTCCGAACCGATCTCACCAGCTCGCACGGCAAGGAGATCGCCGCCATCTTCGATTTCCACGCCGGGCTGCTGCGCGACAAGGCGCTGATCAAGCAGATCAGTGACGAGATCAAGACCAACCGCACCAATGCCGAGTATGCCGTCAGCGTCGCGATGAAGAAGCTCGCGAACACGTTCCTGCTGATGAAGGACACGTACCTCGCCGAGCGCGTGAAGGACGTCTACGACATCGAGAAGCGCATCCTGCGGACGCTGATCGGCGCCAAGCACGAAGGTCTGGCCCATCTGCAGGAAGACGTCGTCGTCATCGCCCACGATTTGCTCCCTTCGCAGACCGCCGCCTTGGACAGAAGGCATGTGAAGGGCTTCGCGTGCGACGTCGGCGGGCGCACCAGCCACACCGCCATTGTCGCCCGGGCCATGGGGATTCCGGCGGTCGTCGGCCTGGGCAATGTCACCAGCGCCATCACCGGTGGCGACCGTGTCATCATCGACGGCACGCGCGGGATGGTCATCGTCGACCCCGATCCTGAGCAGCTCGTCGAGCACGAGGAATACGTCCGCCAGCACGTGAAGTTCGAGGCCGAACTCGCCACCCTCGCCGACTTTCCCGCCGAGACCACCGACGGCCACGCCGTCGAACTGTTCGGCAACATCGAATTCCCGCACGAGATCGACGACTCGCTCGCCCGCGGCGCCGTGGGCATCGGCCTGTACCGCACCGAGTTCCTCTACATGGCCAGCGCAACCGAGCCGACCGAGGACGAGCACTACGCCGCCTACCGCGAGGCAGTCGAGCGCCTGAACGGCAAGCCGCTGGTCATCCGCACACTCGATCTCGGGGCAGACAAGTACGTGTTCGGCAAGGGCCCGGTGAAGGAAGCCAATCCTTTCCTGGGTGATCGCAGCATTCGGATGTGCCTGCACAACCTGCCGATGTTCAAGAACCAGCTGCGCGCCATCCTCCGCGCAGCCGTCGATGGCGACGTGCGCATCATGTTCCCGATGATCTCCACGATCATGGAACTGCGCCAAGCCAAGATGGTGCTCAACGATGTGATCGAAGAGCTAGAGGACGAAGGCATCCCGTTTAAGAAGAAGCTGCCAGTCGGCATGATGGTGGAAGTGCCGTCGGCGGCGCTGATGGCGAATAACTTCGCACGCGAAGTCGACTTCTTCTCGATCGGCACCAACGACCTGATCCAGTACACGCTGGCGGTCGACCGAACGAACGAGAAAGTCGCGGGCCTTTTTACCCCCGCGCATCCAGCCGTCCTCACGCTCATACGCGATGTCATCCGTGCCGCCAATCGAAACGGCATCGGCATCTGCGTCTGCGGCGAAATGGCGGGCGAACCGCTGTACACGCTGCTGTTGTTGGGCCTCGGGCTTAACCAGTTCAGCATGAACGGCCCAGACGTGCCGGAGGTCAAGAAGATCATCCGCAGCACGACCACCGAACACGCGCGCCAAGTGGCACGCAAGGTCCTGAGTTTCGACTCCGAGCGCCAGGTAACCCATTACCTGCGCGAAGAGACGAGGAAAATCATCCCGGAAGTATTTTAAGAAAGGAGTCGATAGTCGATAGCTGATAGTCGATAGCCAGAGCGTTTTTCGCCGCTATCAACTATTCACCATCAACTATCAACCAGCCAAATGGCAAAGGAAATGCTCATCAACGTCAGCGCCGGCGAGGAATGCCGAATCGCGCTGCTCGAGGACGGCAAGCTCGAAGAGCTTTACATGGAGCGCAACAGCGCCACCTCGCACGTCGGCAACATCTACAAGGGAAAGGTCACCAACGTCGAGCCGTCGATCCAGGCGGCGTTCGTCGATTTCGGCATCGGCCGCAACGGATTCCTGCACATCTCCGACCTCATGCCGCAATATTTCGGCAAGAAGGGCGGCGACTACACCGAGCCCGTCGGGCAGAAGCTCTCGCGCCGCGACCGACCGCCCATCCAGCAGTGCCTCCGCAAAGGCGATGAAATCATCGTCCAGATCATCAAGGAAGGCATCGGCACCAAAGGCCCGACGCTCACCAGCTACCTCTCCGTGCCCGGCCGCGTCCTGGTGATGATGCCCGGCATGTCCAAGATGGGCATCAGCAAGAAGATCGAAGACGAAGTGGAGCGCGCCCGCCTCCGCAAGATCCTCGACGGCCTCAAGCCCCCCAAGGACTGCGGCTTCATCATCCGCACCGCCGGCATCGGCAAGAGCAAGCTGGAGATCGAGCGCGATCTGAAATACCTCGCCCGTCTCTGGGAGACGCTGAAAAAGAAGATCGACAAGGACAAGCCCCCGGTCGAGCTCTACACCGAAGGCGATCTGGTCACCCGCACCGTGCGCGACGTGTTCACCAGCGATGTCGACCAGATCATCGTCGACGACGAGGACACCGCGAAGAAGATCAAGGACTTCATCAAGCTCGCGATGCCCCGCACCAAGAACAAGGTGACGGTGTACGCCGAGACCGTGCCGCTGTTCCACAAGTACGAGATCGAGAACCTGATCGAGCAGATGTACAGCCACCGCGTGCCGCTGCCCTCGGGTGGCTCGCTGATCATTGACCAGACCGAAGCGATCGTGGCGATCGACGTCAACAGCGGCAAGTTCCGCGATCACTCCGACGCCGAGACGACCGCGTTCAAGACCGACCTCGAGGCCGCCGACGAAATCCCCCGCCAGTTGCGGCTGCGCGACATGGGTGGCGTGATCATCTGCGACTTCATCGACCTGCGCTTCGAGCGCCACCGTCGTGAACTCGAGCAGCGCCTGTTCGAGAATCTGCGGAAAGACCGGGCCAAGACGCGCATGCTGCGGATGAGCCAGTTCGGCATCGTCGAAATGACGCGCCAGCGCATGCGTCCAAGCCTGAAGAAATCGATCTACCAGGAATGCACTCACTGCACCGGCCAGGGCATGGTCAAGACGCCCGAGAGCATGGCACTGGACCTGATGCGCAAGGTTCGCATCGGCCTCGACGACAGCGCGGTGGTCCGCGTGCAGTTGGCGGTGCATCCGGAAGTGGCGACGTACCTGCTGAACAAAAAGCGGTACGACATGACCAAGCTCGAGC
>JBBRFH010000324.1:0-3373 GCA_038224615.1 Tepidisphaerales bacterium | reverse complement strand
AGCATCGGATTTCTAATCCGACGGTCGCAGGTTCGAGTCCTGCCGGGCACATTCAAGAGAAGCTGGCGTCGCGCCCGCGCGTGCTGCCCGCCGCAACATCTGTGGGCGCCGGCGAGGGGTGGTTTGCTACGGGCCTGTCATCGCGCTTGCGGACCCATCACTGGAGGATGCCACGATTGTCCAAAGGGGACTGCGCCAGCGCGACCAGAACATCATCGTGCCCGTCGCCACGTTGATCTGCTTGGTCCTGGACGATCGCAGCGCCACCGGGTGGTGGAAAAGCATGAAGTGCCAATCGCCAGTGCCGTTGGGGCGTTCGACGAACGTTGGCGTCATCGTTTCGTTAACGCCGAAGCTGCCGGACGCGGATTGTCTGGAAGTGATCGAGTTCGTTGTGCCGTTGGCATCCTGTTCAAGGTCTCTTCTTGCGTATCGCGCGGATAAGATGACGACGTCATGCCGGACTATTTCTTCGCGGCCAGCCCCGCGAGGAAGTGGACGACGTCGCCGTCGTGCATGATGTATTCCTTGCCTTCCATGCGCATTTTGCCGGCGGCCTTGATGGCGGCTTCGGTCTTGTGCTGGATGAGGTCTTCGACGGTGTAGACCTCGGCCTTGATGAAGCTTTTCTCCAAGTCGCCGTGGATGACGCCAGCGGCTTGTGGGGCCTTGGTGCCGGCGTGGATCGTCCAGGCGCGGATTTCGATGTCGCCGGCGGTGAAATAGCTCTCGAGGCCGAGCAGCCTGTACGCCGCCCGTGTCAAGGCGGCCAGCGCCGGCTCTCTAAGGCCCAGCGATTCGAGCATTTCCTTGCGATCGGCCTCGGGCAGTTCACTCAACTCCGCCTCAAGCTTCCCGCACACCACGACGACTTCGCTCTTCTGCTCTGCCGCCCGGGCGCGGACCTTCTCGACGTAGGCGTTCTTGCCTTCCAGGTCGTTTTCATCGACGTTCGCCACGTACAGCACGCGCTTGCTCGTCATCAGCCCCAGACTCTTGATGATGAGCTGTTCGTCGGCATTAAGCTCAAGCCCGCGCACGGGCTTGCCGTCGTCGAGCAGTACCTTGGCCTTGTTGCACAGGTCCAGGCGGGCGATCGCTTCCTTATCCCCCGACCGCGCCTGCCGCGTTGCGCGGTCGGCCACGCTCAGCACTGTTTCCAGATCGGCAAGACACAACTCCGTGTCGATCGTGTCGATGTCGCGAATCGGATCGACCGCGCCCTCGACGTGCGTGATGTCGGCATCGTCGAAGCAGCGCACCACCTGCAGGATCGCATCGACCTCGCGGATGTGCGAGAGGAACTTGTTGCCCAGCCCTTCGCCGGACGACGCCCCGCGCACGATGCCGGCGATGTCGACGATCCGCACCGACGCCGGCACCATCTTGTCGGTCTCGATGAACTTGTGGATCACCTCGAGGCGCGGGTCCGGCACGTTGACGATGCCGACGTTCGGCTCGATCGTCGCGAACGGATAATTCGCCGCGAGCGCGCCGGCGCTGGTCAGCGCATTGAAAATAGTGCTCTTGCCAACGTTCGGCAGACCGACGATTCCGACTTCCAGTGAGGACATAAGGGCGGGGAGTATACGGGAGAAATGACCAATGCCTAATGACCAATGAAATGCGGGAAGACGGTCACGTCTTCTCATTGGTCATTACTCATTGGTCATTCCGCCTCGCGTACTCGACGAGGCGTACAAAGATCGCCAGATGATCCGCCTCATCGTTCTGGCGTTCGGGGTGCCACTGGATGCCGACGTAGAAGGGCAGCGACGGGTCTTCGGTGCCTTCGATCACGCCATCGGGCGCGATTGCGGTGACGCGCAAACCCCTGCCGATTTGGTGGACGGCCTGCTTGTGTGACGTGTTGCAGGTGACGATGGGCTTACCGACGGCCCGGGCGATGTGTGAGTCGGGCTCGATGAGGCGGGCTTCGTGACGACGGCCCCAGTCGTCAAGCCGGCGGTGTTCGAGGGCGCCGTCGCGGGGGAGCTCGGGCAGAAACTGGTGCAAGCTCCCGCCGCGATGGACATTCATCACCTGCGAGCCGAGGCAGACGCCGAGCACGGGGGCCCGGCGGCGCTCGATCTCTGCGAGCAGCGCGAACTCAAAGCGCTGGCGATCCGGATCGATGCGTTGCGCCTTCGCGTGCCACGTCTGGCCGTAAGCCGAAGGATCGATGTCATCCCCACCCGCCAGCACGAACCCGTCGAAGCGATCGACGTACTCCGCAACCAGCGACACATCGCTCTTATACGGCAACATCACCGGCAACCCACCCGCCTTCTCCACGGCCTCGCAGTACGTCCACGGCAACATGTAATGCGGCTTGCCAGTGACGTAATCCGTGGTGATGGCGATGAAGGGACGGCTCGACATCGCGGCGAACTATAACCCCGTGCAGGCCGATTTCCTCGCATCTGATGCGCGGAACCCGCCTGCCGCGTCGACGTCTGCTCACTTGGAGCAGCATTTGCCGATGCGGCAGGCGGGTGCTTGAGTCAGGTCCACGCTGGTCTACTCGGATCAGTCGTCGTTCAGGATCGTTCCGATGCCGGTGCCATCGGCGATCGTGGCGTTGATCGGGTTCGAGAGGCGGACCTGGAAGGACTCGTCCGCTTCGACCTTCGTTTCGCCCTTTACCCAGATGGTGATGCTGCGGTAGATCTCGCCGGGGGCGAAGGTGAGGGTGCCGCGGGCGGTGTCGAAGTCGCAGCCGCAGTCGCCCTTGGCGGTACCGTCGACGGTGCGGTAGTTGACGGTGACGGTCTTGAGCGAAGGCCCGTCGAGTTGGACGCCGAACACCAGTTTCTTAAGGCCGTTGTCGCCTTCGATGACGCTGACGTTGTTGATCTGCAGCGCCGGCGTGCGTTTCGGATCATCGTCATTGAGGATTCGGCCGATGCCGAGATCGTCCGCGATGGCGGCGTTCTTTGCGTTGCTAAGGACGACCTTGAAGTTCTCGTTCGGCTCCGCAACGTTATCGGCGACCACCTTGACGGTAATCGTCTTGGAGCGCTCGCCCTTGGCGAAGGTGAGCGTGCCGCTGGTCGGCTGATAATCGCTGCCGCCCTTGGCGCTGCTGTTCTGCGTGGTGTAGTCCACGGTGGCCGATTCCGTCGCACTGCCGCTGCGAGTGACAGTGAAGGTGAAGTTGGTTGTGCCGCCGCCGCTGCCTTCGAGTTTCTTGAGGTCGCTGACACGGAGGAACGAAGAGGCGGCCGTCGCGTCGTCATCGTCGATCATGCCGACCGCCTGTCGATCGGCGATGGTTCCGTACGTGGCGCCACCGATGAGCACGCGGAAGTACTCGTTCGTCTCCGGCGTGGTGTCGCCGTTGACGTTGACCGTGACGGTCTTGGTCGTCTCG
>JBBRFH010000323.1:0-3432 GCA_038224615.1 Tepidisphaerales bacterium | reverse complement strand
CAGAAACTCGCCGAAGACCCGCGACGCCGCCAGAGGGCAGTTCTGTTACTTTAACTCTTATCGGGGGAGGGGGGACGGAGGCACCTTGCGCGCTCCACGGAGCGCGGCCTCATTGAAGCTCGGCGGCGGAAGCCGCGGGCGGGTTGGTGGGCTGTGAGGCCGGGGGCGTGTGCAGGCGCTGGGTCAGCGCTTCAAAGCTGGCAAGCGTCGCGCCGTCGCCGGTGTGTGCATCGGCGAACGTGTGCGCCGAGGCCGCCGACGCGAACGCGGCGATGCCGGAGCCCATGGGTGTGTGCAGCGACGGCGCGTGAACGTACTGCGCGGCATCGGCCGACACCCAGTCGCGGGTTTGGTGGTCGTGTACGTAGCGCCTGATCGGCTTGATTTCGGCGTGATCGGCGGCGTAATCGAGCTGGTCGCCGATGTCGTCGAACAGCAGCGCCCGCTGCTCGCCGTCCACGAGCGCGATGGTGGCGGCGGCGTAGCGGGCGTCGCTGATGATCATGCCGCAGTGGGCGCAGGCGTCGATCCCGTAGCGGATCGTGGGCGGACCGTCGCGCTCGGAACGGCCGCAGCCGGTGAGCGCGACGAGCGCGAGCGCGATCAAGAGTCGCGTGTTCATAACGGGCTCCTGCGGTTGAAGACGAACCCGGCGAAGAGCAGCGGGATGACGATCCACGCGATGAGGACGCCCGCGAAGAGGAGTTGCAGTGAGTGGCCGAACTCGAGTTGCGCGTAGAGGCCGGCCGGGCCGAGGACGTCGAGCGAGGCGTCGACGTTCTGCAGGGACCACATTTTGAAGGCCTGCAGCGGGCTGGCGACGGCGAGGCCGAAGAGTGTTTCGATCGACAGTCGCATCGCCATCGTTCCGGCCATCAACCCGAGGTCGGTCGCGAAGACGAGCATCAGCCAGACGAAGACGGCGACGCCGGTCGCCACCGCGGCCCGCCGGCAGCAGACGCCGATGAAGACCCCGATGCTGAGCATCGCCAGCGCCAGGAGGATCGTCAGACCCACCATCGACAGCAAACCACTCGCGTCGGCGTTCGGCTGGCGCAGCGCCATGACGACGGCGGAGATGCCAAAGCCGACGCAGATCGACATCGCCAGCGCCGTCGCCAACGCGGCGTACTTGCCGGCGAGGAGTTCCCATCGGCTGATCGGTTGAGCGAGGAGGTAGGCGAGCATGCCGCGTTCGCGCTCCCCGGCAATGCCACCGGCACCGGCGGTCAGCGCCATCAGCGGGACCACGAGGAGGACGAGGTTGATCAGCCCCGCGCTGGTGCGCCCGAAGCCCGCCAATCCCGACCCGCCGGCGCTGCTTGCCGACACGAACGACACGCACAGGCCCAGCGCCGCAAAGGCCATGGTGTAAAGGAGAAACCATCGGCTCGAGAGCGCGTCGCGCAGATCGCGCCGGCCGAGCGTGGCGACGTTGGCGAACATGGAACGTGGCGATGCGGGATTCATGAGTGTCCTCCGCCGTGTGCGGACGTGAGTTCAAAATCGTGGACGGTGATCTGGTTTTCGGCGAGCAGGTGAATCGGCCGCATGCGCTGGCCGAGTCCCACCGGCACGAGGATGCCGCGGCCGTTCAAGCGGGCGCCGAACCCGGTCGCCAAGAGCACTTCGATCGCGCGTTGTCGTAGAGGTTGTTCGATTGAAAGGTGCAGCATCGACGACTCAGCCATGCGATTAACGAAATCGCGAACGGGCAGGTCTTCGATCACCCGGCCGCGCTCAAGCATCACCACGCGGTGGGCCAGGGCGTTGATTTCCTCGACGCGGTGCGAGGCGAACAGAACGCTGCGCTCGGTGTTGCGAGTCAGCGACGCCAGGAGCGCGACGAACTCGGCGCGTCCGCCGGCATCGAGGCTTGCGGTGACTTCGTCGAGGACCAGTGCCGGCGGATCGCCGATGAGTGCAATCGCCAAAGCCAGCCGCTGCTTCATCCCACCGGAGAGTTCGCGCATCCGCTTGCGCTCGTGCCCGTGGAGCTGCACCCTGCGGAGGATTTCTTCCACGCTCTGGACGCGCACACCGCGCAGCGTCGCGAACAACTCGATGGCAGCGGAGACGCGAAGATCGTCGTTGAAGCCCAGTTCCTGAGGGACGTAACCGATCGCCTGTCGCGCGCGTTTGCCGTCGCGGGCCGCGTCGATGCCGCCAATCTCGATGCGGCCCCGGTAGCGATGCAGGCCGGTGACGCAGCGAAGGATCGTCGTCTTTCCAGCGCCGTTTGCTCCCCACAGTGCGACCGATTCGCCCGGCCGGATGGTGAGCGAGACGTCATCGACGGCGGTCGTGCGACCGAACCGCATGGAGAGGTGGTCTAGCGTAATCATGACGAAACTCCGATCGCGACTTCAGGCATCCGCGCTGCCTTCGTTGTCGACTTGCGGCTGCTGACAAAGACGATCGCCGCGAGCGCGGATGGCACTCCCAGCAGCATTAGCGCCGCACAGCCCATCGTGTGCGTCGCCGCTGGCCGCTGGCCGATCTGGTGAACAGGGATTTCGACGGCGCGCATCAGCGGGCGGGCATCGGCGAACTTCGCCTCCGGCTGGATGGCCGGCATGGCGCGGCCGATGAACTCGATCGCATCGTGTGCCGGGCTGAAGAGCATGAGGCGCAGCTTGGGCTCTTTGTCGGTCAGGCCCTCGAATAGCTTGCGGGCTGCGTAGGGCTGATCGCCGACGCCGTCGTGATTGGCGTCGTAGCCGGTGTAGTCGCTCCAGAAATTGCCTGTGAAATCGTTGCCGGCAACCGACCCGCGACCCATCACCGCGACCTGCTCGACGTTGTCGCTCATCGTGTTGCCGCCGAGTCGGTTCCCCCGCACTGATGGCAGCAGCGCCAGGCCGATGTCATTGCAGGCGATCAGGTTTCGCTCGACGACCGCCTTGCCGGGCTTGCGCGTCAGCGGCGAACCGTCGAGGTAGATCGCCACGCGATTGCCGTCGATCACGTTCTCGCGAACGGTGTAGCGGTCAATCTCCTTGAGCCCCAGGCCGTACCCGCTGGGCCCGCGATTTTTGTGCAGGCGATTGTGCTGGATGACGAAATCGTGCCCATACATGACGTAAATGCCGACGGAGTTGTCGCTGATGTCGTTGCCTTCCAAGGTCACGTCGTTGGCGTACATCATGTGGAAGCCGTAGCGGTTCCTGCGCGAAACGTTGTTCCGCACCATGATCTTGTTGCTGTACCAGAGCAGCGCGTCGCGTCCGTCCTCGATGGTGTTTCCTTCGATGAGGCAATTGTTCGAGCGAAACAGCCGCAAAGCGTCGCCGCGGCGGGCGATGTCGAGCGCCTTGCTGCCGATGTGGTTGCCGCGGATGACGCAATCGTCGGCGGCCTTGAGGTCGATCCCGACGAGGACATTTTCAAATCGGTTGTTCTCGATGGTCGTGCCGCGGCCCATGACGCGCA
>JBBRFH010000322.1:0-3444 GCA_038224615.1 Tepidisphaerales bacterium | reverse complement strand
GAGGCGCGCTGGTTCGCGTTCTGGCTCCTCGAGCGGCTGCTCGTCGACGATACCGAGCGGGCCTGGCCGCTGCTCCGTCGCGCCGCCCGCGATGCCAGCGACTGGATGACCGTCGACGCTCTCGCCCACCCGGTCGGCGCCGGCGTCCTGAACGAGGAATACCGCTGGGCGGAGCTCGAGCAGCTCGTCTATAGCCCGACCAAGGTCGACGGCATCTATGACAAGGACCCCAAGAAGCACCCTGACGCCAAGCTCTTCACCGAAGTCAGCTTTGACCAGGTGATCCGCGATGAGCTGAAGGTGATGGACCAGGCCGCGTTCGTGCTCTGCAAGGAGCGCGAGATCCCGCTGGTGGTCTTCAACCTCAAGACCGACGGCAACATCGCCCGCGTCTTGCGTGGCGAGAAGGTTGGGACGAAGATCAACCCGTAGAAGCTAATGACCAATGACCAATGCCCAATGACCAATGAATCGTTTTCATTGGTCATTGGTCATTCGACATTGGTCATTCGGAGAGACCGCCATGCCTGTCGACGATATTTTGATGGACTGTGAAGAACAGATGGAGAAGGCGTTGAATCACTTGCAGCATGAGCTGCGGGGGATTCGGACGGGGCGGGCGTCGCCGGCGCTGGTGGAGAACCTGATGGTCGATTACTACGGCTCGCCGACGCCGCTGAAGTCGATCGCGGTGATTCAGGTGCCTGAGGCCACCCAGCTTCTGATCAAGCCGTTTTCGCCCAGTGACCTTAAGGCGATCGACCGCGCCATCAGCGAAAGCAAGCTGAACCTCCCGACCAGCAGCGACGGCAAGAGCATCCGCCTGAACCTCCCGCCGATGAGCATGGACCGCCGTCAGCAGATGGTCGGCAGCACCAAGGGCATGGGCGAGCACGCCAAGATCAGCATCCGTGGCGCGCGTCGCGATGCCAACAAGCTGGTCGACACAGAAGAAAAAGGCGGCGTGATGACCGAAGACGCGGCCGAGGGCGCGAAGGAATCGGTGCAGGAGTTGACCAAGAGCTACGAGACGAAGGTCGACGAGGCACTGGAAAAGAAGCGGCACGAACTCCTGGACGTGTAGTCCAGAGTGCCCGTCAAGTCGCGCCCCTCTATCCGCCCGAGCCGCCGAGCGGTTTGTCACGGCGGCGCTAAGATGTTTTCAAAATCACTCGGATGCTTACGTTACAGCGGCAAGCCGCTACACTTCCCGCTTGCATGACTTCGGTTCGGCTCGAACACATCACGAAGACCTTCGGCACGCAAACGGCGCTGGATGACATCAGCCTCAATATCGAGGCCGGAGAGCTGTTCTTCCTGCTCGGGCCTTCGGGCTGTGGAAAGACGACGCTGCTGCGGATCATCGCCGGCCTGCACGGGCCGACTTCCGGGCGGATTTACTTCAACGATAAGGACGTCACCACCCTCGGCACCGAGCAACGCAACGCGGTAATGTGCTTCCAGAGCTACGCGCTCTGGCCGCACATGGACGCGCGGCAGAACATCAAGTTCGGCTTGGAAATCCGCAAGGTGCCCCCCGCCGAGGCGACGGCGCGGGTGGAGGAGGCCGTCAACCTCGTCCAGTTGCAGCGCTTCGCATCCAAGAAGCCGAACGAAATGTCCGGCGGGCAGCAGCAGCGCGTGGCACTCGCCCGCGCATTGGTGGTCAAGCCCGACTGCTTGTTGTTGGACGAGCCGCTGTCGAACCTCGACGCCAAGTTGCGACTTGAGATGCGAACGGAGATCCGCCGTATCTGTCGCGCCAGCGGGCTGACGGCGATCTACGTCACGCACGACCAGAAGGAAGCCCTCAGCATCGCCGACCGGATGGCCGTGCTGAACTTCGGCAAGATCGAGCAGATCGGCAAGCCGCAGGACCTCTACCTGCGACCAAAGAACCGCTTCGTCGCCAACTTCATGGGGGAGGTGAACTTCGTCGAAGGCAGCATCACTGTCCTCAGCGACGGACACGCCCACGTCCGCACGCCGATCGGCACGATCACCAGCACGGTGCTCTACGACGGCGCCCAGGTCGGCGACCACGTCACGCTAAGCATGCGGCCGGAAACACTGCGGATCGGTACGACCGGCGCGCCGCCGATTAACAGCTTCGACTCGAAAATTCACGACACGATCTACCTCGGCGAAGTCGCCCAGCATGTCGTCAGCGTAGAGACGAACGAAGGCAAAACGCACGAACTCCGCTGCTTTGAACTCAACCCCAAATTCGTCGCCCGCGACGGCGCGGTGGCGCAGGCGAAGGTGTGGGTCGATCCCGGCGACGTCGTCGCTTTGAAGGACTGAAGATTCACCTCAAAGTCACGAAGTATGCACGAAGCAACACGAGAAACAACCGGCCAACCAGCCAGCACTGCCAATCCGCGCCGCGCCCTCTGATCGTGAGGAACGCCAGTTTTCGATTCGTGTCGATCGGTGCTGGTGGGTACACGGTTTCGGGTCGTTAACCGGGTGCGGCATTTTGTCGATGTCCTCAATATGAGTGTTGTTCACGCCAAACTCGCGGCACCGGCTTACAAGACCAAAGGCGATGAACGCCGTCGCGGCGACCGCAAGCCGTGCGTGTGCGACGCGTGGGTCTTCAGCCCGACCGCGACCAGCGAGGACGACAAAATCGAGGTCCTCGGTCTGAATCTCTCGCGTCACGGCGTGGCGTTCGACGTCGCCGCGCCGCTGGCGGTCGGTTCGTTTATGAAGATCGAGCTGGACATCGGCGAGCAGCGCATCGTCAACGAGATTCGCATCATTCGCTGCGAGAAGTCCGCCGCCAACCCCGTCCGCCACCACGTCGGCGGCGAGTTCTGCTAAGCCCGCCACGCTGAGCCTGCAATCTCAAGCGGAGTCCGTCGGCGCTTGCATCAATCGTTAGCGCCGTTGCGCGCGGCTTCGGAAGTCGTAGTCAGGCTCAGCCGTTCTTGCCCATCTGCACCTGCGGCTCGAGTTGCTCGTTGGCGGGGAGCGTGTCGACGAGTTCGATGCTGCCTTCGCTGGCGCCGTGACCGGTACCGGGCGGCGTAGTGCCGGTGCGGAAGCGAATCTCGGGCAGACGAGAAACGGCCTGGCGAAGCCCCTGCTCCCAGCGCTGCCGCATCTTGGTCAGCGCCGGATCGTCGGCCGCGAAGCGTCGCTGTCGGCGAACATCCAACTCGTCGGGCGAGTAGACCAGCAAGTCGACCGGCGGGCCGACCGTCACGTTGCTCTTCATCGTGCTGTCGATGCTCAACAACGCGTACTTGCACGCCTCTTCGAGCGACGTGTGCTCAAACCGAATCCCCCGATCGAGGATTGGCCGCCCGTACTTGGTTTCGCCGATCTGCATGAAGGGACAATCCTCGCTAGTCTGCAGCGGATTGCCTTGCGGGTAGATCATGAACAGCGCCGGACTCTCGCCTTTGATCTGCCCGCCCATGATGATGTGAACGTTGA
>JBBRFH010000321.1:0-3454 GCA_038224615.1 Tepidisphaerales bacterium | reverse complement strand
GAAGGAAGACGCGAAGAATGCCCATTTCGTTATTTCTTCGTGTTTCCCTTCGCGTTGATCATCGCGCTCATCGCATCTTCGCGGCTCGTATGGTTCTGAGGTCGCAATGCTGGGGCTGATAATTACTCGACACTCGACACTCGACACTTTGTGCCGGTGCGCGGGGTTCACACCTGAAAGGTATAAGCTCGCGAAGGCGCAAGGGACTATCGACTGCCGCATCCCAATGCGGACGTCGCATGCGCCTTCGCGGCACAAACCATAACTTTTTCGCAAATCTCCCTGCGGAGCAAGGAGCGGAGCACGGAGCGTCACCTGGCGAGAAGGCTGACCGGTTGACGTCCCGCGATGCCGTCTTGGAGCTCGTGCCAGTGTTCGATCGCCGGTTCGCCGAGCTTCCAGCAGAGGTAGATTTCGCGGCCCTCATGTTTGCCGACGAAGTCGATCAGGCCGAGTCGGTAGTCCTTGAGTTCGACGCCGATGTCCTTCAGCTCATCGACGAGATCGTTGAGGCGGTCGACCGTCTTCTCGAGGTTGGTCTCGAGTTCGCCTCGCTGGGGTGCGGGGAGTCGGTGTTCGAGTTGTGCGTGAAGGTTCGACGCGCGATCGTGCGTGCGCACGATGTCGGTGACGATCTGCTTCACCAGCGGCAGGGCGCGGTGTGCCTCATCGAGCGTGAAGTGCTTCCGACGACGGACCGCCGCGACGTCGGACGACCATGATTTGGGTGCTGCCATGTTCAACGCCCTCACAAAACGGCTGACTGCGTTTTTCCGGATGCAATTGGTCCGCGTGAAGCATTTTTGTCAGACCGCGCCAATCGTCAACACATCCGAGCATACACTGTCGACGGCGCGTCACACCTTCCTGAACAACTGGGTAAGCGAATCCGTTTGCGAGGAATTGCCCGGTTGTGTGCGTACACCACGGCGCAGATTACGCGTGCCCCGGCGGCGAAAGTGCGGCAAATTTCGTGAGGATCGCCACGGCGATAGTGTGTGGACTTTGCTGGAAAAAATCGTGATGCGATCCCTACTGAATCGCCCGCACGGGCGCGACCATGATCCAGTTGCCGGCGGGATCGCGCAGGAGCAGCGCTTCGACTCCCGGCGCGACCCCGCGTTGCCATTCAAATGGAATCTCCTGGTCGACCAGCCCCTGCACCAGTTCGGCAAAGTGCGGGGTTTCGAGCTGCATCGGCCGATAGTCCTCGCGCGGCGGCGCGATCTCGACAATCTTGAACACCGCGCGGTGCCGCTCGGCGTGGTATGCGATGACGCCGGCACCGGCTTCGTCATCGCGCTGGAATCTCAACAGCGCGCCGTAGAACGCATCGAGCGGCTTCTCCAACCCGGCCGGCGTCGTCAGGTGGACGTCCGCAATAGCCACCAGTCGCACCGGCGGCGGTTCGGGGATGTGCGGGCGCGGGTCACGCTCGGGCTGAAATTCTTCGCCGGGTTCTTCGAGTTCCATGGTCGCGGCCGCTACTTCACTTCCTGCCAGTTTTTGCCCCAGCCGACTTCGACTTCCAGCGGCACGTCGAGCTGCATTGCCCCGGTCATTTCCGCGCGCACGAAGTCGGCCTGCGCTTCCACGCCGGCCTCGGGCGTCTCAAAGACGAGTTCGTCGTGTACCTGCAGCAGCATATCCAGCGGGCGCTTGTCGGCGTTGATCTTTCGCGCGATGTTCACCATGGCGATCTTGATCAAATCGGCGGCCGACCCCTGGACGACGCTGTTGATCGCGACGCGCTCGGCGGCGTTGCGCTGGGCGATCACGCCGGAGTTGATGTCAAAGATCGGCCGGCGCCGGCCGACGATCGTCTCGACGTAGCCGTCCTTCCGCGCCTTCTCCACGCACTCCTGCATGAACTGCTGCACGCGGCTGAATTTTTTGTTGTAGTCGGAAATGAGATTGGCGGCGGTGGGGACGTCCATGCCGTCGATTCGTCGCGCCAGGCCCGAGGCGGTCACGCCGTAGATGATGCCGAAGTTGATGATCTTGGCCTGGGCACGTTGCTCTCGCGAAACCTGCTCCCGCGGGACGCCGAACACCTCGGCGGCGACGGTCGTGTGAACGTCCTCGGCTTCCATGAACGATTGTTTGAGCGCCGGCTCGCCCGAGAGGTGCGCCAGCACACGCAACTCAATCTGCGAGTAGTCGGCGGTCAGCAGCACGTCGGTGGATTTGTCTTTCGGAATAAACGCCAGCCGGATGCGCCGGCCTTCATCGGTGCGGATCGGGATGTTCTGCAGATTCGGATCGCTCGATGAGAGCCGGCCGGTGGCCGCGCCAGTCTGATTAAAGCTCGTGTGGACACGTCCGTCACGTTGCGAGACGTGCTCGTGCAGCGCATCGAGATACGTCCCCTTGAGCTTCACCAGTTGGCGGTACTGCAGAACGAGCTTCGGCACCGGATGCAGGGGGGCGAGGCGCTCGAGCACTTCGATGTCGGTGCTGAAGCCGGTCTTGGTCTTCTTGACCGACTTGAGCGCCAGCTTCACGAACAGTAATTCGCCGAGCTGCTTGGGCGAGTCGATGTTGAACTCCTGCCCGGCCGCCTCGTGGATCTGGGCGCGGAGCGTGTCGATGCGCTCGCCGAGCGCGAGCGACTGCTGCTTGAGCGTCGGCGGGTCGATCGAGATGCCGCGCTGCTCCATGTCCGTCAGCACGCCGATCAGCGGCGTCTCGATCTCATCGTGCAGCTTGCGCAGCGCCGGGATCGCGTCGAGCTTTTTCGACAGCAGCTCGTACAGCCGCCAGCAGACGTCCGCGTCCTCGGCGGCGTAGCGCGTGATGACGGGCAGCTCGACACGGTCCATCGTGAGCTGGTTTCGGCCGGTGCCGAGAAGGTCGCTGGTCGGCACTTTTTTGAACTGCAGCAGGTCGAGCGCGAGGCGATCGATGCCGTATTGCAGGCGCGACGCGTCGATGAGGAATGCCGCAATCATCGTGTCCATCCGCACGCCCGCGACGTCCAGACCGGCGTGGCGCATGACGAGCAGATCGTACTTGATGTTGTGCCCGACCTTGCCGATCGACTCGTCGCACAGGATCGGCTTGAGCACCTTCAGTACACGCTCGACGCTGAGGTACGACGAACCCATCGGCCCGCGCACCGGGACGTAGTAGCCCGTCTCGGCCTTGAACGAAAAGCTGAGGCCGACAAGGTTGGCCTCGTTGGCGCGGATGGAGTCGGTCTCGGTGTCGAACGCGAATAGCCTCTGTTCGCGCAGAAGCATGGCAAGTTGGTCGAGCTTCTCGGAGGTGTCGACCAGCTCGTAGGCAAGCCCTTCACTGGTCGTTGGCGCCGCAGCGATCTGCTCGGCGGTCGGTGGGAGGTCGAACAGGCCGCCGAATGATGCGGGCTCCAGCTTCTCGGGCTTCGGCTGCATGGATTCGAGTTTCGCCTGCAGCGCCCGGAGGTTCAGTTCGATCAGATGTGGCCGCATCC
>JBBRFH010000320.1:0-3466 GCA_038224615.1 Tepidisphaerales bacterium | reverse complement strand
GAGCTTCCGCTGCACGCCCGACAGTTTCGGCGCGAGCATACGGTAGATCACCATCGCGATGTTCTCGACGCTCGGATTCAGCTCGGCAAACTCGGGCACCTGCGCGTTGAGGTGCTTGTGGTCGAGCCTGTCGATCGCGTGTTCATCGACGAGGTGCTCCAATTCGCGCACGCTCATCACCTGTCCGCCGGCATCGGGCTTTCCGGTGACCGTCACCTGCACGACGTAGTTGTGCCCATGGCCGGCGGGATTGTTGCACTTGCCGAAGGTGTCGATGTTCTGCGCCTCGGTCAGCGACGGATTGTGCAGGCGATGTGCGGCCGAGAATTCAAATTGCTGGCTGAGGCGGATCATCTCCGGCTCCTGTGTGTGAATGGCGATCGACTGGTGCGGCGTCAGGCAAAGCTCCAGCGCGAGCAACTTCGTGCCCGGCCACGCGCTGCGCAACGCTTCGTGAAGCGCCGAGAGCACGCGGGCGTGAGTAAAGGCGCGATCGAGGACGAGTCGGCGAATGACGGGCCGCGCCCGCTCGCGGACGGCGCGGTCGACGTGCTTGATGTTGCAGAGGTAGCTGCTGGCCTGCTCGGGCGTGCCTTCGAGCGTGACCCGCAAGGCGAAGTACAGCCCGAGCGAATCCATCGCCGGCACGCCGCCGAAGCCGTTGTCGCCGGCCATCAGGTCGGCGGCGGAAGGATTAAGGGATACGGCGAAGCGCACTTCGCGCGTCAATCGATGCATATACTAAGTATAGACATTCGGCGACTGCTCGCAGAACGGGCGTCCAGCCCGTTTCTTTTTTCAGAACTGCAGAAACGGGCGCGACGCCCATTGTACGAATCACTTCGCGGCGACCGCGGTGCCCGGCGTCGTCAAC
Source organism: Tepidisphaerales bacterium (assembly GCA_038224615.1). Classification (GTDB taxonomy): domain Bacteria; phylum Planctomycetota; class Phycisphaerae; order Tepidisphaerales; family Tepidisphaeraceae; genus JBBRFH01. The sequence continues at coordinate 2,592 of JBBRFH010000320.1, read as the reverse complement.
GGCGAAGCGGCGCGGACGGTGTAGACGAGGTCGGCATTGCGCGCGCCGTTGCCGCGGGCCTGATCGACGTAGGTCACCGTGACCGACTCGCCCTCGTAAACCGACAACGTCGCCGGCACGGGCTCCCCGATCGCCAGCGCGGTGCGGACAGCGCCTTCAAAAATACCGCTGTCGGGCAGGGTTTCTTCGAGCACGGCGACGGTCTGCTCGCCGCGCGGGTTGCGGACGGTGACCGCCACCTTGTCGCGGTAGCGATCGTTGAGGTTCATGTCGCGGTCGGTGACGCGAAGGCGCATCGGCTCCCCGATGACAAACGCGTTGCGCGTCTCGTGCGATTCGGTGGCGGAACCCTCTCCGGTGAGCTTGGCGGGGATTTCCAGTGTGCCGTCGGCCCCACCGAGCAGAAGATCGCCCCAGGTGTCAGGACGCGTGTACGTCGCGACGGCCTTTGAACTGGACCAGTAGTATTGCACGCGCGTGCCGGTCTCGACGTTGATATTGAGGCCGACGATCTTGCCCGCGACCAGTTCGCCATCGCGAAGCCGGGCGCTGGGGATGTGGAACTCGATGACGTAGCCATCGTCCGTCTTCTTCGCCAGGCGCGTCATGCCGCTGGAGGTCATTGGGTAGAAGCCGGACTGCTCCTTGGTGATGACCGACTCGCCGCCGGTAAGCGATGGGTCGCTCGTGGTACCGAACGGCCAGCACCAGAACTGCTGCCCCGTCCCGCGGACACGCATGCGTTCCTTGGTATTGAGCATGTCAATCCACACTTCAACGACGTCGCTCGCCCAGAACTGGTTCGCCCCGCTGGGCATGTCCATCCGATTGTTCGGATCGATCACCTTCACCATGAAGTAAAGGCCGCTGCTATCCCACGCCATCTTGGCTGCCTGCTTCTCCTCGACGCGCAGGCCCTCGAGTCCCTGACCACTGAAGCGCTCGGAAAGCAGGTCCATGGTGGGAACGTCCTTCCATTTCTCCAGATCGCCGTCGATCTTGAACGGCTTGGCGAGGAACGGGATGGTCGCGAAACGGATCGACTTGAATTTAGGTTGGAACGGATCGCCGTTCTTCACTTCCATCTGCGGCGGCGACTTCGGGCTGAGGACGGCGGCGACGACCTGCTCGACCTCGGACGCGGCGCGGCTGGTATTGCCGGCGGCGCCTTGGCGATCGAGATTGTCGCCGGTGACGCTGCCGCGCTCAGCCGACTGTTTGGCGAGTTCTTCGAGCTTCTTCGGATCCAGAACGTGCGTGCGAGCGCTAATGTCCAGACCGCGCGCCGGCCCCATGCCCATTCCGCGACGACCGGCCCCGGCACCGTTGCCATGGCCTTGGCCTTGTCCCTGTCCCTGTCCCGCAGCGGAAGCCTGGGCACCTTCACCCTTGCCCGCACCGGCGGCGGCGAGCCACTTGCTGCGGAGGCCCTCCAGACTGTTATCGCCGCTTGCGTCAGCGAGGAGTGTTCCATGCCCGGCCTGCGCCGCCTTTTCGGCTTCGCCGACGTTCTGCTGAAGTTCCTTGGTGCTCGCATCCGGCGTGCCGATGGCGGAGACCGCGCCGGCAATCGCCTGCTGGCCACGCACAGCACCCGTCGCGTTCTTCACGCCGGCCTCGATAATTTTCTCGGCGGTGTTCTGCACCTTCTCTTCGATCGCCTTGGTCGGGGTGCCCGTCGCTTTTTCGCCTTCCTTGGTCGCCTTTGAATCGACCCCGCTGAGGGCGACCGATCCTGCAGAGGCACCGCTGTGCGGCGGGTTCGCGGCATCGCCTTCGGCTGCCTTCTGGTCACCTTTGGGCGGTTGCGCGCCGACCTTGGCGTCGACCTTGGTCGATAAGGCTTCCTTCAGGTTCTCGCCAAGTTGCTTCTGATCGCCGGCGGCGTCGGCGACGCCTTCCTTCTTCAGCTTGTCGTTGAATTTCTTGAGGATCTCGTTGACGAGCGGATCCATCGCCTGCTCGTGGAATTTTCCCTCGAACTTGTGATCGATTTTCTCGGCCAACGAAACATCACTCGGCTGCGTGGTCGATGTGGCCTGATCTGATGGTTGGGTGGTCGAGCCGCTCTGCTCGAGCGCCTTCTTTGCCGCGGCCGCGTACTGGCGGGCGGCCTCGTCGATTTCGTCGGTAACAGCGGTCTGCGCGTCCTTGGCGGCGGTGCTGGCGTTGGCTATCGCATCCCTGGACTTCTCAGCGGCACCCTTCGCGGTTTCGACGTCGCCTTTCTTGGCGGCTTCTTTCGCGTTTTCCAATTCGGTTGCCGCACCGTCCAGCGCGGTCTTCAACTCGTCGAGTTTCTTCTTCGTGTCCGGCGCGCGGAACGTCGCGCCGTCACTCGCGGCTTTCACCTGCTCCGACGCGCCCTTCACTTGCTGTTCCAGTCCCCCGAGCTTCTCCGACTCCGGCTTCATCGCGTCCGCCTGCTTAACGGGTTCCTTCGGCAACTTGCCAAGTCGATTGGTTTCCTGGTTGATTCCCTGCGTCACCTGCGTGCTGGTCTGGGCCGCCTTGTCGACGGCGCCCTTGAGCTTGGCGAACTCCTCGATCGCGTCCTTCTTCTGCTGCTGCGTGCCCTGGGCAATCGCCTGT
>JBBRFH010000319.1:0-3476 GCA_038224615.1 Tepidisphaerales bacterium | reverse complement strand
ACGGTGTGGGAGACGCCCAAGACGTGGTGTGAGTATTCGGAGTGAATACATCCACGAATCCTCACGAATTCACACGAATGGATGGCTGAACACCAGCCAGCAGGTGAACACATACGCATGCAAATCAACGGTACCATCCATGTTTGTCGGTGCCCCATCGGTGGCAACCCCGCATCTCATTCGTGCATATTCGTGAGGATTCGTGGATCGCGTTTCCGCGGATGGAGTCGATGAACGTCCTCCTGATGACCATCGGCTCGCACGGCGACGTCCATCCGTTCATTGGGATCGGCCGCGCGCTGATCGCACGGGGGCATCGCGTGAAACTCGCGGTAAACGAAACGTTCGGGCCGATGGTCGAGAAGGCCGGGATCGAGCACGTCCGGCTCGGCGATCGCGAGATATTCGAGAGCGTGCAAAAGGACCGCGACATCTGGCACCCGCAGCGGGGCCCGGCGGTCGTGCTGCGGCATGTGGGCGACACGGTGCGCGCGGTGTACGACGTCACCCTGGAGCACGCGACGAAGGACACCCTTATCGTCGGATCGTCGCTGTGCCTGGGCGCGCGCGTCGCGAGCGAGAAGCACGACCTGCCGATGGCGACGGTGCATCTCTCGCCGATCTGCGTTCGTTCATGCGAGCGCATGCCGGTGCTTCCCGGCGGGTTTGACAGCAACTGGATTCCGCGCTTTGCCCGTCGGCATTTCTGGGCCGGCGCGGACAAGCTCTTCATCAACCCGATGATCGCCCCGACCCTCAACGGATTTCAGACCGAACTCGGCCTGCCGCCGGTGACGACGGTGCAGGGCGGGTACTGGAACGCGCCCCTGCGGACCATCGGGCTGTGGCCGGAGTGGTTCTTTCCCGTGCAGAAGGACTACCCGCCGCAGGTTCGGCTGGCGGGCTTCCCGCTCTATGACGAAGGCGATCACGTTTCGCTCGATGCGGAATTGCGTAACTGGCTCGCAGCGGGCGACAAACCGATCGCCTTCACGCCCGGCAGCGCAATGCTTTTCGGACACGCCTTTTTCGATGCCGCCGTCGCCGCCTGCGTGCTGTTGAAACGGCGGGGCATCCTCCTCACGCGTCACATCGATCATTTGCCAAAACACCTTCCCGAAGGCGTGCGACACGTTCCGTTCGCGCCCTTCAGCGCGCTGCTTCCGCATTGCTCGGCGCTGGTTCATCACGGTGGGGTGGGGACGATGGCCCAGGCGCTGCGCGCGGGCGTGCCGCAGTTGATGATGCCGATGAGCCACGATCAATTCGACAACGCCGCGATCTGCCGAAAGCTCGGCGTCGCCGAGTCGCTGGCTCCGCGCTGGTTCAGCGGACCGCGCGTCGCCAGGCGGTTGCGGTCGCTGCTCAAATCGACCAGCAGTACGCGCGCGTGCGGCGCCGTCGCGGCCAAGTTCGGCAACGAGCATCCGGCCCAACGCGTTTGCGAGTTGCTTGAAGAAGTGGCGCCGACGGCGGATCGAGTGCCGCTCCCCACACGATTGGCCCCATAGGCGCGGCGGCCCCACCCGGGATCGCCCGTTGGGAAGGAGCCGGAAAAGCATCATGCACTTGCCGGCGGTGGAATGACGCGGCGTTGGTGCAGGGCTTCACCCATGACAATCGCGCCGGCGTGGGAGAGCGAAAGCGAACTGGCCCCTCCGATGGTCGGGATGGTGACGAATCGGTCGCAGGCCTTTCGCGCCGCACCGGAAAGCCCCCGTTTTTCGCCGCCGATCGCCAGCAATGTCGGACGTTTCAGGTTGGTCTCGAAGATCGATCGCCGCGCGCCGGCCAGGCAGCCGACGATGCGGATCTTGTGCTTCTTCAACTCGTAAACCAGATCGATCTGCTCGAACTGCACCAGCGGCAGACGCTCCATCGCGCCGGATGAGGCGCGGGCGATCTCGGTCTCGTCGAAATCCCAAAGGTGCTTCTTGATCAACAGCGCATCGACCCCACACGCCTCGGCGGTGCGGATGGTGAAGCCGAGATTGCGCGCGTCGTCGACGCCTTCGAGCATCAGCAGCAGCGGAGGACGGGTCAACATGCCGATCCGCTCGAGCAGTTGATCGGGCGTCTCGCGCGGCTTGGGCATGGCGATCGCCATCACGCCGCCGTGGCTGATCCCGTGGGCCATCGCGTTCAGCTCGGAGCCGTCCACACGCTTGATCGGCACGTCAGCCGCTTCGGCAGCAGCCAGCACCTCGGCGCACTTGTCGGCGGCGAGGTTGTGCTTCACCAACACCACCTGGATCCGCCGTCGTCGCGCTTCGAGCGCGGCGAGAACGCATTGTTTGCCTTCGAGGTGGATCATGGGGGGAGGGGGGAGGGAGGCGTTACTGGTTATTCGTTAGGGGTTACTGGTTACTGGTTACTTGTTACTTGGCGCAACTGAACGTTCCGTGCGGCACTCGTGCTCATCACAGGGCACGCCAAGTAACAAATAACAAGTAACCAGTAACGCCGACACGTCTACCGCTTGATCCGTGCCGAGCCGCCCTTAAAAACGTGCGTCAGTTCTTCGAGATCGATCTGCGAGGAATCGCCTCGAGTGGTCTGGAGCAATGCGCCATGGGCGGCACCGAGATCGACGCATTCCTGTGGGGGCATGTTGTTGAGCAGGCCGTAGGCGAAGCCGCTGGCGAAGCCGTCGCCGCCGCCGACGCGGTCTTCGATCTCGAGGTCGCGGAAGCTGCGGCTCTCGTAGAACGTGCCGTTGACGTAGAGGATCGCGCTCCAGTGGTTGATCAGGCCGCTCTTGACTTCGCGGAGCGTCGTACCGACGACTTTGATGTTGGGATACGTCTTGACGACCTTCTCGACCATCTTTTTGTAGGCCGACGTGTCGAGCGCGCCGAGGTTGTGCTCGTCGATGCCATCGACCTTGAAGCCGAGCACGGATTGGAAGTCTTCTTCGTTGCCGATCAGGCAGTCGACGTAGGGGATCAGCTCCTTGGTCTTGGCCTGGGCCTCGGCGGCCTTCCAGAGCTTGGAGCGGAAGTTCAGGTCGTAGCTTACGATCGTGCCGGCTTCCTTCGCGGCGACGAGCGCGGCCTTACAGGTGGCGGCGGAGTTGTCGGAGAGGGCGGTGAAGATCCCGCCGGTATGGAGCCAGCGGACGCCTTGGGCGAAGACGGCTTTGAAATCGACGTCGGTGGGCTTCATGTTCATGGCGGCGGAGTGGCCGCGGTCGTAGAGGGTGACGCTGGCCCGCACGCCGGTGCCGACCTCGGTGTTTCCAATCGGCACGCCGTCATAGACGCATCCGCCGCTGGTCTCGCTCGAGCCGTAGCTACGGGTGATCTGCACCCCGGCATCCACGGCGGCGGCCCCGAGATCGGTGGGGAGCGACTGCCCTCCCACGAGGATCCGTGAGAAGTCGCGGAGGGCGGCAGTTGCGGCATCCGAGGCCAGCAAGCGGGTCAGTTGGGCCGGTACGAGCGACAGGTAGCGCACCGGATGATCGAATCGCGCGA
>JBBRFH010000318.1:0-3493 GCA_038224615.1 Tepidisphaerales bacterium | reverse complement strand
CGTTGACCACGCCGACCGGAACCTGCACGAAGCATGCGTCGGCGATGCCGTCCTCGTCGGTGTCGCCGGCTTCGATCGTGTTGCCGGGGATCAGCAGTGCGGGCTTGCCATTCTTCGAGCTGAGGCGGACTTCGCCGTGGTAGTTGATGGTCGTATTGCTGAACGGGGTGACGAACTGGCCGGGGTTGGCGGCGTCGAAAATATTGCCCGTGATGTGCCGCCAACTGACCGGATTCCCGCTCACCCACGGCGCGGTCGCGGTCGATGGGATCGGCACGCGCGACGCCATCCACGTTTCCTGCACCGGAGAATCGCTGAACGGGTCTTCGTTGTTGGTGACGGCGCTGCGAAAGTCGATGGCGAGCGACTGGTCGTTGAGTATCCGCCCCTTCACCGCTTCCTTCACGCCTTCCAGAAGCAGATCGACCTCAGTGTTGAATTCATTCTGCTTGGTGGTGGCGCGATCGACGCGGGCGGTGGTGAGATACGCGGTGGCAGCCAGCGCCATCAGGACCAGGACGCCGACGACAAAGACCAGCACCGTGCCACGCCGGGGGCGGCGGAGAGCGGACGACGGGTAGCGGAACGACAGTCGCATCGTGTGAACTCCATGAACGCAAACCGAACCGAATCCCCGCGCCCCTCAGCGGCCATCCATCGGACGGCCGCACACTTCGACGGTCACTGGCCGACCTCGAAGACGTATTCAAAATTCTGCCCATCCGCGAGCCGGCCCTGCGCCTCGGGACGGTCGATCGTCAGCGTGATGCGGATCAGCTTGGGGCGATTCGTGTCATCGGGGCCCCAGGCGACGGTGTATTGGGGGTTTGGCGACACCGATGCGGCGGTGTAGTAGTCGGTCGTGACCGAACCGCCCGTACCATTCGGCATCGTCTTCTCGAACGGCATCACCGGGAAATTCGGGTAGCTCGACGCAGTGATCTGAGCCGGCGTAAGTGCCGGTGCCGAAACAGGCAAGGCCTTCATGGCATCGCGAACCGGTACCACATCCCCAGTGCCGGCGACGATTGTCCCGTCGGCGCTCGTGTCTCGAGGCAGGCCGTACCATCGAATTTGCTTCGTTCCTGGAACGAAGTCGATGACGCCATCGGGCTTCAGTCCGCCAGTCGTTGGGTCGCCGGTTGTGTCGAGTGTCCCGTCCGCTTTCTGGGTAATGAAATCGCCGGCGAACTCGACGATGAACTGCGTACACGCCGGCACGAACGCCGGCACCTGATTTGCCGCGGCGGCAGCGGTGATCGGTCGGGTGACGAACGGGTTCACCTGAAAGCGGTCGTCGATCATCAGGTTCTGATACCACGTCGGGTTCGCGCCGATCGCAGCGGTGAGGATGGCGTGGAAATCGGTGATGGACGTTCCGGCGAGGTCAAACCGTCCGTCGATCAGCGTCTTGCCGCCGGTGGACGCGGTCGTCCCGGGCGTGAGCGGCGTAAGGTCTGCGGCGCGCTGGAGATACACCTGTGAATCCCCTGCGCTGTCGTTGATAACACCGGCCGTGGGTGCGATCAGCAACATCGCGACGCGCCCCAGCATCCACTGGCTGGCGAGCAGGTTCTGCGGATTGTCGTCGATCTTCGCCTGAGCCGTAGTCGATGCCGCATCGTACGCGCCGGGCGTGGTTTTCGGGGCGGCGGTCCCGCCCTTCACAAAGAAGCTGCCATTGGTGTGCGGCAATGTCAGATGATGAATGAAGATCGCCGCCTCGCCGCTGGTCATGTTGTCGACGAGGGTGCCGTCGTTGCCGGTCTGACGGACGTAGCGATCGCGAGCGAAGAACATCAGCGAATCGACGCGATGATTGCGGAAGTTGTAGTACAAATTATTGTACTTCGTCGCGATATTTAAATCGTTGACAGGATCATTCTCCGTTCCATTCCCGTCGATGTCGATGGTGAGCGGGTTCTGATCAAGGTCGCCGAAGAGATCGTCGTGGTTGCGGAACGCGCCGATGCGTTGCGAGCGGATGATGAAGCACGCCCCGTCACTGGCGGCGGCGGAGAAGTCGCGGTTGAGGACGGTCTGTGCCGCCTGCGCGTCGCGGACGGCGGCGCCCAGCGCCTGCCCCCCGCCGATCGTCTTGCTGGCAATCGAGAAAATCTGCGTCACCGCCAGCATCAACACCATCACCAGCGCGACGGTGACGAGCATTTCCATGAGCGTGAAGCCCGCAGCGCGTTCACGAGTCTGCGCGAAGTCGCGCGTCCGAAGGTTGAGAGTCGAAGCCCGGCGCGTCATGGTGCGGTCCTCAGCGAGATGAAGGTCGTGTAGTAGGCGACGTCCAGCGGGCCACCTTCAAAAGTCTGCACCCCGGCTCGGCTGCGCCCGACGATGTAGGCGGTCGCGCCGCTGAGCGAGTTGATCGTGATCCGCCGCAACTTGCTGCTGCTGTTGGTGTAACTGAACGTTTCTTCCATCCCCGCGCCCGGGAACCAGTCGAACTTGCCGCTCCCCACGTCGGCACCGAGCCGGTAGACGCGGCCGTTGAGCCGGTTGCTCAGCGACATGACATACCCCTCATCCTCGCTGTTTTTAGTCTTCGCGGTCCATAGCTTCGTGCTGGAATCATACTCTTCGACGCTGATGAGCGTGCCTACGTTCGCTGGGGTGATATTGTCGTTACTGATAACCACGAACGCACCCGGCGCGGCAGCTTGCGCGTGGTTGATGTGTGTGGCACTGGCAGGAGCGGCGGTCAGGAATTTTACGGAATCTGGAGTGGCGTCGATCAGCACCTCGCGCGGTTCCAGGTATCGGTAGTCTTTAACAGCCGGCATGGCGGTGTTGCCGGGACGGATGTCGGTGTCATCGTTGTTGACGCCGGAAATAAAGGCGCGGAACGGGTCGGCACGATTAAGGACCAACACAATGATCTGCGCGAATGTCGAGCCGGGTTCGCGGCGATAGAAGCCGACCCACGCATAGCGCGGGTCGGACGGGCTGATCATGCTCGACTCGGCGACTTGCGTGCTCACCGATGTTCCCGCCGGCGTCAGTTGCAGAGGCATCGCCCTGCCCGTTTGGGCGAACTCGGCGTCCGGCGCGTTGGTCTGCACCGCTGCCACCGCCGCCCGTGCCAGATTCGCCGCTTGGGTTTCGTCGAAATTACTCTTGGTCTGGGCCAGCCCGACGGGGAAAATCGCGGCGATCATGATGAAGCCGATGCCCATGATCATGATCGCGAACAGCAGCTCGGTGAAGGAAAAACCGGCGCTGCGCGATTGCCGATTGCCGAGTGCCGAGTGCCGATTTCGCACAGACTCGGCGGCGGCGCGGGCAATGGGCAATTGGCAATCGGCGATTGGCAATCTGGACTTCACGTTCATTCTCCTTTGACCAGCGTGCCGTTGTAACGGTTGACGAGGACGGGCGCGGCGTTCTCATCGAGCCAGGCGTCGACTTGTCCCGGACTACCCGCGAAGGCCTGCGTCGCGTTCAGAAACGTTTCCTCATCAAACACAATGAAGCCGATCTG
>JBBRFH010000317.1:0-3499 GCA_038224615.1 Tepidisphaerales bacterium | reverse complement strand
ATTGGCGAACTTGTCGATCACCAACCTTTACATGACCAACCTGCCGCTCTCAACCAGCATCCTCGTGCCGTCGCTGAGCCGCTCGCGCGAAGCCGCGAACCGGATCAAGAGCTCGTCGAACCTGCGACAGATCGGGCTGGCCGCGAAGATGTACGCCAACGATCAGCCGCGGACCAACGCGATGCCGGGCGACTTCGCCACGATGCTGAAGACGCAGGACATCAGTGTGGAGATCTTCATCAATCCGCGCACCGAGACGGAGCTGCCGCCCAACCTGGCGAGCCTGTCCGTCGAGGAGCGGGGTGCCTGGGCGAATGAGCATGGCGACTACGTCTGGGCCGGCAAAGGCTTTGACGACAGCGCGCCGGCCGACCGGCCGATGGCGTGGGAAAATCCGATGAAAGTCGATGACGGGATCAATGTCCTCTTCTTCGACGGCCACGTCGATTGGATGACGATGGGTGCGGCCCGCGCGTTGCTTGAGCAGTTCAAACTCACTCAGCAGTTCCCGTAGCCGCAACGCCGGTGATCGGATTTATCCGCGACCGCTGGACTGCTGTTGAAGAAGTCGGCGTTGCGCCATCGCAATCGGTGCCGTCATTTCACCACCGGGTATGCCGACGGTACGATCGCCGATGTGTTTGGCTCCCACCTCTCCATCGCCGGCGGAATGCACAAAGCCGTGGCCGAAGCCCAGCGGCTTGGCATGTCCTGTGTGCAGGTCTTCACGAAAAACCAACAGCAATGGAAAGCGCCGCCTTTACCCGATGAGGCGATCGCGCTTTGGAAGGCAGCCTGTGCCGACGCGAAGTTCAGCCACACTATTTCGCACGACAGCTATCTCATCAACCTCGCGTCGCAGGATGCGGCGCTGTGGGAGAGAAGCATCGATCTGTTCGTCGAAGAGCTGGCGCGGTGCGTGTGCCTGGGGATTCCGTACCTGGTGACGCATCCGGGCGCGCACATGGGCACCGGCGAAGACGTCGGCCTCAAGCGCGTCGCGGCGGCGCTGGACAAGGTCCACGCGCGAGTAAAAGACAAGTCGGCCGTTACGTGCCTGGAAATCACGGCGGGGCAGGGATCGTCGCTCGGCTATAAGCTGGAGCACCTCGCCACGATCATCGACCGTGTAAAGCACCCCGAGCGGCTCGCCGTCTGCTTCGACACCGCGCACCTGTTCGCCGCGGGATACGATCTGCGCGGGCGTAAGTACGCGGCATTCATGAGCGACGTCGAAAAGACCGTCGGTCTCGATCGCGTGAAGGTGTGGCATTTGAACGATTCCAAGAAGGACCTTGGCAGCCGTGTCGACCGTCACGAACACATCGGCCTCGGCAAGATCGGCCTGGAGGGCTTTCGGCCGATCGTGCGCGACAAACGCTGGAACGAAATTCCGAAAATTCTCGAAACGCCCAAGCTCAAACACGAAGACGGCCGTGATTGGGACAGCGTCAATATCGAGACGCTGCAGTCGCTCATGCGGTGAAACCGAGGCGAATTCGCGATCAGATCTGCTGCAGCAGCTTCGCGACAACGAGCGCTCTCACGTCCGCCAGGGTTCCTTCGATCTTCGCCCCCGCCGCACGGGCGTGGCCGCCGCCGGAAAATTGTTCGGCGAACTTGCTGCAGTCGAGCTGGCCTTTGCTGCGGAAACTGACGCGGATCGGGCCGCCTTCGGGCGAGTCGGTCAGCAGGGCGCTGGCCTGCACCGTGCGGATCTGCAGCGGGATATTGATAAGGTTCTCCGTATCGTTCACGCCGGCGCGGGTCTCGGCGAAATCGCGCTTGCCGATCGACATGATCGCGATGCGGTTGTCGGCGTGCAGCTCAAGCGATTGCATCGCGCGGGCTTGCAGGGTCACCCGCTCGGCGCGCTCGTTCTGATAGAGGCGCTGGTAGATATCGTCCGTATCGACGCCAGCTTCGATCAGTTGCGCGGCGAGGCGCAGCGTGAACGGGCGCGTGCTGGAAAACATGAACCATCCGGTGTCGGACACGAGCGCGACATAGAGCGCGGTCGCGATCTGTTTACTGATCGGCACGTCCCACTGCTCGATCAGCTCGGCGACGATCTCCCCGGCAGCGGCGGCCTCGGTGAGGACGAGCTTCTGGTCGGCCCAGTTTTCCTGGGTGAGATGGTGATCGACGACGAGCTTGGCGCCGGCGAACTTCTCGACGTGCTCTCGCAATCCCGGGAGCTGCGACCATGTGCCGGTATCAACCACGAGAAACGTATCGAACCCGTCGAGCGAGAAGCCCGCGGGCACGCTGTTGTCGCCGGCGATGTGCTGGAGGCCGCAATCCTGAAAGACGAACGCGTACTTCGTTGGCAGCCGTGACAGCAGCAGGACGGTGACGGCGATCCCCTTATGCTTCAGCGCCAGCGCCATCGCTGCGGCCGATCCCAGCGCATCGCCATCGGGCCGGACGTGGGTGGTGAGCAGCACGCGCTTGGACGACGCGAGCGTAGCAAGGAGTTTGGCGGTTTGATCCTTCATGGTGCGATCTGCCGTCGCTCGCAGCGTGCCCTGTCATCCTGAACGAAGTGAAGGATCCACTTGCGGCGGCGTGGCGCGATCGCTTTCACGATCGGGCGTTGCCAGTGCCAGTAGATCCTTCGCTTCGCTCAGGATGACGACTTCGATGTCATCCTGCTTTTCAAATGCACTTCGACATCGACTTACCGGAATGCCGCATTGCTGGCGGACATGTCGACGACGGCTTCCTTGGTTTGCAGCGTCTTCTTTCCGCCGTACTGCTTCTCCAGGTCTTTGATGAGCTGGTCGTAGGCATCGCCGTCGATGGGAAGATCGACCGGCTTGCGGGTCATGGCGCTCTGCAGCATGGCGTTGCCGATCTCCAGGCCGCGGACACCTTCCTCGCCGGGCGCCAAGAGCGGCGAGCCGGTGAGGATCGCCTTGCAGAAGTTGCGGGTGATGCGCTCGTGTTCCTGAATGTTGCTGCCGCCGGTGTACTTGATATCGATTTCCCAACACTCGACGCCCTCAAACGCGTTAGGCGATTTCTGGTTGGTGTCGCGGACGCTCTTGCGGGTGCGGTAGAAGGTGAGTTTGCCCTTCTCGGCGACGATCTTGCCGCGGTCGCCGCAGATTTCCAGGCGGTTGGTGCCGGGGGCTTCGCCGGTGCTGGTGACGAAGTGGCCGATCGCGCCGTTGGGGTATTCAAAGATCGCGCTCATTTCGTCCTCGACTTCGATCGGGTGCGTCTTGCCAATGAAGCCGACGGCGGTGATGCGGTTGGGCATCATGCCGGTGATCCACTGGATGAGATCGAGATTGTGCGGGCACTGGTTGATGAGCACGCCGCCACCCTCACCGGCCCAGGTGGCGCGCCAGCCGCCGGACGCGTAGTAGGTCCAGGTGCGGAACCAGTCGGTGATGAGCCACGTGACGCGGCTGATTTCGCCAAGCTCGCCATCGGCGATGACGCTGCGCAGCTTCTGGTACATCGGATTGCTGCGCTGGTTGAACATGATGCC
>JBBRFH010000316.1:0-3518 GCA_038224615.1 Tepidisphaerales bacterium | reverse complement strand
AACCGCGGCCGCAGCACCACAGTTTCTTTGGTGTGTACAAGAAAGGTCAGGGCTACTGGACGCGCATGGGGACGGCCCTTGGCGTGGTCCTCCTGATCGCCGTGCTTTGCCTGTTCGTCTACGAACAGTCGAACACACTGCTCGCCGGCGCGTTCTACACGATCCAGCGGGTGCCGACCGGGGCGGCACAGCCCGAGATCGACGCCATCAATTCGACCAATCGGCTCGCTGCCGAGCAGTCGGCTCACACTGCCCGGCTAAGCGCTGTAGCCCTCACTGTCGTTCTCGGCTCGGCCGGGGCGATTCTGGCGTGGGTGATGATGAACAGGCCTCGCAACGTCGATTTTCTCATCGCCACCGATGTGGAGATGCACAAGGTTAACTGGACGAGCAAGCAGGAGCTTTTCGGTTCCACGCGCGTCGTCATCTTCTTCCTGTTCCTGATCGCCGCGATCCTGTTCCTGATCGATGTGGGCACCGGCGCGTTCTTCCAACTGATCGGCCTGCTCAAGTTCGGGCCGTTGGGGAAGTGACTGGAGTTGATAGTTGAGAGTTGACAGTCGATAGCTAATCCGACTTTCGCTTCTTCGCTATCAGCTATCAACTACTAACTATCGACTGAGACTGCCATGATGCACTTCTACGTCCTTCGAGTCGCCAGCAACAAGGAAGACCGCGTCCGCGAAGGTCTCACCCGCAAGGTCAAGATCGAAGGGCTGGAGGACCGGGTCGCCCGCATTCTCGTGCCGACCGAAGCCGTCCGCTCGATGAAGGGCGGCGTCAAGCGCGAGAGTGACCGCAAGCTCTATCCCGGCTACGTCTTCATCGAGATCGAACCCGAGGCCGACGGCCGCATCCCTGAGAACGTCTGGTTCCTGATCAAGGAAACGGACGGCGTCGGCGACTTCATCGGGTCCGATGGCAAGCCCATCCCGATGAGCCCGATGGATCGCGACAAGATGCTGCAGGCCGTCGAAGCTGCCGCCGACACCGCACCGCGCCTCGACACCCGCTACATCAAGGGTGACAAGGTCAAGGTGACCAACGGCCCGTTCGAGAACTTCGAGGGCGAAGTCGACGAAATCCTCGGCGACCAAGGCAAGGTCCGAATCATCACCACGATCTTCGGTCGCCCGACGCCCCTGGAACTCGAATACTGGCAGATCGAAAAGCTGTAAGCCGGCGATGTCGCTGCGGGACGCTTTTGCGGACCGTTTCACTCGGCGAGCTTTCCGAAGAGCTTGATCAACACGTAGAGCACTGTGCCGACGACCACGATGGTCGCCAACGCTGCACCGATGACATGTTTCAACATGCGTTTCGGCGTCTGGGGGTCTGCGCCTTCGGCAGCCGCCTTCAGCTTGTTGAAGCAGCGGCCGCAGACGGTTTCGCCTTCCCATGTTTCGCGTTCGGTCCGGCCGATCACCCGGCCGCAGTTTTCGCAGTGAAGTGTCATCGCTTCGCTCGTCCTTGCTAAATGCACAAAATCCTGCTCACTCGCGCGGCGGCTCGATGCGGATGATCTGCGTGTTTCCGCCACGGAGGACTTCGAGGACCACGGCTTCCTTTGGCTTGTCCTTGCGGAACTTGGTGTACGCCTCCTCAAACTGTTTCACGTCCGTCACCGGCGTCTGATTGACCTGTTGAACGAAATCGTTCGGCTGCAGCTCGGCAGCCTGGGCGCTGCTTTGGGGGCGGATGAATGTCACCACAACGCCCTTGGCGTCGGCGGCGAGTTTGCGGGCGTAGGTGTCGTCGAAGACGGGGTCGCGCGTGGTGAAGCCTAAATCTTCGGCGTAGTAGCGCTTGGCCTTGTTCGCCTGCGGCGGACGCTCGCCGAGCGTGACCTCGATAGGCTTTGCCTCCTGGTTGGCCTCGGTGATCACCCCGAGCGTCACCTTGTCGCCGACGTTCATCTGGGCAAGCCGGCGGGTGAAGATCATCGGTGCCTCGTCGGGCAGGTCGCCGCGCTCCAGCGGTTGGCCGTTGAGGCTGACGATGACGTATCCCTTCTTCAACCCCGCTTTGTCGGCCGAGAAGCCGGGGATGACGTCGCCGACCTGGATCGCGATCTTGCCTTTCAATCCATAGAACTCCGCGACGTCCTTGCTCAATCCCGTGAGGCTCGTCACGCCCACGAAGGGGATCTTGATCGGTTTTTCCAGAGTCGGTGGGGAGGCGAGTGAGGCAAGGAAGTCGCGCGCCGGAGTGAACAGTCGCGGCGGGACGTCGACATCGGCGAACGGATTGGCCGAATCATTCAGCACTGCTCCGCGACTGCCCGCCTGGAACGGCCGGCCGTTGAGGACGACGACGCGCTCGGGCTGGTCGTTCACATACCCGATCGCCTCACCGCGCTCGTTGAAGACCGGCGAGCCGACGAGCGTCAGGCCCGCGCCCTCGACCAGCACCTGCGGCATCGGCCCGCGCAATTTTGCGGATACGCGCGCGATTGATTGGAACGGCTGATACCCCGCGACCTTCGGCAACAATCCGACCGAGACGACGGTTTCGCCGACGCCGACATCGCCGGCGAGGAACTGCACGGGGGTGAGCTTCTGATCGGTCTTGGGTTTGAAGAACGCGAGTTCGTACCGCTCATCGCGGCCGAGGAAGACGGCGTCAATCTCGGTCTCGTCGTCGCCCGGAATGATGAACTTGAAGTCCTTGAGCTGCTCATCAGGCACCTGTCGCGGCGTGAACGCCAGCGGCGTGACGACGAGACCGTCCTCGCGCACAACCGTGCCGAGCCCGGTGAAATCGCGCTTCCCAAGCTCGCCTTCGTAGGTGAACTGCACGACGACCAGAGAGGGTTTCACCTTCTCGATGAAGTTGACCGGCTGGGTGGTCTGTGCATGGGCGACAGCGGCGAGCAGCAGCGACACGGCGGTGGTGACGATGGGCTTCATGTATTTATCCAGTGTGGGCATCCTGCCCACGCTCTTCCATTCTAAAAGAAGATGTGGGCAGGATGCCCACAGTACGAATCAGTACGACAGTTTCAGCACGGCGTCGCGGACGCCGCGGTTGCGGGCGACCTGGAGCAGGACGCGGGTCTGCTTTTTTTCCTTCGATTCCTCGAAGAGCTTGAAGAACGCATCGAGGTCTTCGATCGGCTTGCCGTTGACGCTACGGATCACGTCACCCTCGGACAGCTCGGCTTTGTCGCCGGGCGCGCCGCGCGAGAGGCTGGTGATGACGACGCCACGGTCGTCGTCGAGTTGGCGATCGTTGGCGAACGCGCGGGTGACCTCACGCACGCTCACACCCCATGCCTTGGCCTCGCGCTCCTCGCCGACGGCGCTTTCAAGCTTCACGGTGGTGACGGAGAAGCTCATCGGCTTGCCGTTACGAAGGGCTTCGATCTGGATCGGTTTGTTGATCGGCAGGTGCGCGACCATCTGCCGCGCGGGAGCGATTTCTTCAGGGAAACGGACGTTCGTCGGCTTACCGTCGATCGACAGCACGATGTCCTGCGGCTTGATCCCCGCCTTGGCGGCCGGCGAGCCACGGTCGAC
>JBBRFH010000315.1:0-3530 GCA_038224615.1 Tepidisphaerales bacterium | reverse complement strand
GCTCCAGCAGATCTCGCGGTCGAAACAGAAGACCAACGCCGGTGTCCTGCGCCGATCGTCTGTCCCCTGGGCAACCTTCTCGATGAAATCGGGCAGTATCTCGTCCCCGACCCAGTGGAAGTGCAGGGGCACCTTTCGTTCGGTCCCCTCCACCAGGGTAACGCGGCGATCAAGGCTCCGGGCCATCCAACTGACGAATTCCGACGCGGCGCCCACCGTCGCCGACAACAGCATCACCCGAACGTGCCGGGGGAGCAGCGACAGCGCAAGCTCCCACACGATGCCACGTTGCGGTTCGTTAAAATTATGGAACTCGTCCATGACGACAGCGCCGACATCGCTGAAGTCGAACGCCTCCGGATGCAGCAGCCGATTGAGCAGCACCTCGGCCACTACCACTTTGATCGGTGCGCCCGGGTTGATTGAGCGATGGCCGGTGACCAAGCCGACCTGGTTGCGATCAAATCCCCATCGCTCGACGGCATCCTGCAACTCGAGGAACTTCTGATCCGTCAGCGCAATCAGCGGCGTCGAGTAGTACACACTCCTGCCGCTGCGCAACCCTTCGTATACGGTCGCCTCGGCAACCAGTGTCTTGCCGGTCCCGGTGGGGGCCGACAACAGGATACCTTCGTCAGAAGCGGCCCAGGCATAGAGGGCTTCTTCCTGAAGCGGATACGGCGCGTAGATCAGGCGATCAATGTATTCGAGAAGGATTTCATCCCGCGAGGGCATGTCGCCATCGTAGTGCATCATCGGCGGGTCTGCCGCGCGTGTGCTGGTCCCGGCCCACTCGATGACGGCACCGGCCGGATGCGGCGATCGCCGCGGCGCGAAATCTCCTGGCGAATTTTTAATCACCGTCCGAGATCGAAGCGATCCAGGTTCATCACCTTATTCCATGCCGCCACGAAGTCGTGGACGAATTTCTGCTGGGCGTCCGCGCTGGCGTAGACCTCCGCGATGGCGCGCAGCCGCGAATCGGAGCCGAACACGAGGTCGACGCGGGTCGCGGTCCACTTGATGACGCCGCTGGCGCAGTCGCGGCCTTCAAAAAGGCTGGCGTCGTTGGTCGTTGGCTTCCACTCCGTGGACATGTCGAGCAGGTTGACGAAAAAGTCGTTGGTGAGCTTCTCCGGCTGCTTCGTGAAGACGCCGCTCGGGGACTGGCCTTCGTTGGCGTTGAGCACGCGCAGGCCGCCGATAAGCACCGTCATCTCCGGGGCGGTGAGCGTCAGCAGTTGGGCCCGGTCGATCAGCAGGTGCTCGGCGGGGATCACGAACGTCTGCTTGACATAGTTGCGGAAGCCGTCGGCCTGCGGTTCGAGGAACGCGACGGACGTGACGTCGGTCTGCTCCTGTGAGGCATCCATGCGGCCGGGCGTAAATGGAACGGTCACGTCAACGCCTGCGTTCCGCGCAGCCTGCTCGACGCCGGCGCACCCAGCGAGCACGATCAGGTCGGCGATGGAGACCTTCTTGCCGCCCATCGCGGCGCCGTTGAACTCGCCGCCGATGCCTTCCAGCGTCTTAAGCACTTTGGACAGTTGCGCCGGCTGGTTGACGGCCCAGTCTTTCATCGGCGCCAGGCGGATGCGCGCGCCGTTCGCGCCGCCGCGCATGTCAGAGCCGCGGAACGTCGATGCCGACGCCCATGCAGTCGAGACGAGTTGCGAAATCGTCAGCCCGGAAGCGAGGATTCGCTTCTTCAGCGCGGCGGCATCGGTGTTATCGACCAGCTTGTGATCGACGGCGGGGATCGGGTCCTGCCAGACAAGCTCTTCAGCGGGCACCTCCGGGCCGAGATAGCGGGCGCGCGGGCCTATGTCGCGATGCGTCAGCTTAAACCACGCGCGGGCGAAGGCGTTGGCGAACTGATCGGGACGCTCAAGGAAGCGGCGGGCGATTTTCTCATAAGCAGGATCGAACCGCAGCGCCAGGTCGGTCGTCAGCATCGTGGGTAGCCAGCGCTTGGACCGGTCGTAGGCATCGGGGATCGTCGCATCGGCGTTCGTGGCCACCCATTGCTGCGCGCCGGCGGGGCTCTTGGTCAGTTCCCACTCAAAGCCGAAGAGATTCTCCAGGAAGTTATTGCTCCACTTCGTCGGCGTGTTGGTCCAGGTGACTTCCAAGCCGCTGGTGATAGTGTGAGGGCCCTTGCCTGTGCCGTAGCTGTTTTTCCAGCCGAAGCCCTGCTCCTCAAGGCCGGCCGCCTCAGGCTCGGGCGCAACGTGGGTCGTCAACGCGGCACCGTGGGTCTTGCCGAAACTGTGACCGCCGGCGATCAGCGCGACAGTCTCTTCGTCGTCCATCGCCATGCGGGCGAAGGTGTCGCGGATGTCGTGGGCCGCCTTGATCGGATCGGGATTGCCGTCCGGACCTTCGGGGTTGACGTAGATCAGACCCATCTGCACCGCGGCCAGCGGATTCTCCAGGTTGCGGCTGTGGATAGCGCCATCGGCGATGTCATCGGAGACGGTGACCCCGCCGGCCTTGTCGACGCCTTCGGAGCCGTGGGCGTAGCGGACATCGCCGCCCAGCCAGGTCTTCTCGGCACCCCAGTAGACGTCCTGATCGGGTTCCCAGGTGTCCTCGCGGCCGCCGCCGAAGCCGAAGGTTTTGAAGCCCATCGTCTCCAGCGCGACGTTGCCGGTGAGGATCATCAGGTCGGCCCAGGAGATCTTGCGGCCGTACTTCTGCTTGATCGGCCAGAGCAGGCGACGGGCCTTGTCGAGGCTGACGTTGTCCGGCCAACTGTTCAGCGGCGCGAAGCGCTGCTGTCCGCGCCCGCCTCCGCCTCGGCCGTCGCCGGTGCGATAGGTGCCGGAGCTGTGCCAGGCCATGCGGATGAACAAGGGACCGTAGTGCCCGAAGTCCGCCGGCCACCACGCCTGCGAATCGGTCATCAGTGCCGCCAGATCCTTCTTCAGCGCCGCCAGGTCGAGGCGATTGAACTCTTCGGCGTAATCGAAGTCTTCACCCATCGGGTTGGACCTGGCCGAATGCTGGTTGAGCAACTCGACCTTCAACTGCTTCGGCCACCAGTCGCGGTTCGCCGGGCCGGTGGCGGGGGCGGTATGGTTGAACGGGCACTTGGTCTCACTGGACATGGTTTCGCTCCTAAATTTGGTATGCCCTGGCGTTCACCGCCCGAACGCACGCCGGCTTCAACGCCCGGCCACGCCTCGATTGCCTGCATCAGGGAATGAACGTCAGCGGCTTTCCTGACGCAATGTATATCCGATCCCGCAGGTTTGGTCGCCGCCGCCCGTCGTCCGCCCCGTAACTGTTTACCGTCCCGCCGCCGATTTTTAGGAACTGTCGGTCAGCAGCGCGATGTCCTTGCCGACCCACGCGGATTGAAGCAGTGTTTTGATGGTTTCCAGCACGTCGCGACTTTGTTGTTCGCTTGTGCGCAGCACGCTGGCGAGGATCGACCCGGCTTTCGCGCCGGCCTTGCTGCCGGGTGCCACAGGTCGCGGTACGCCGAGACCTGTGCTCAAGGACCGCACCGAAGGCACAGGTCTGCG
>JBBRFH010000314.1:0-3540 GCA_038224615.1 Tepidisphaerales bacterium | reverse complement strand
CATCAGGAACTTGATCTTCTGATCGACCAGTTCTTTCTCCACCTGCGCATACACCTGAGGCCGACCGAGATCGCCTTCAAACTTGGTGATCTCGTACTCCAGAATCGTGTGACTGCGGAAGGTATTCCACGTCAGTTCGTTCACCGTGCGGTGATCCTGGTGCGAGTCCTTGCTCGTGTGCGTCAGGATCAACTGCGGCTGAAAGCTCTTGAGCTTCTCAAACTCCGGCTTGATCACTTCAATCTGCGATGGGAAGTACGCGTCGCGAAACGCGTGCAGGGTGATAGCCCTCTTCGCGCAACCGCCGAGGAATGACTCGGCGGCATGTTTCGCCTCGGCGCGGCGGATTTCGTTGCCGCTGAAGACGACCCACGTCACTTCAAGCTCCGGCCGCTGGCGCAGCAGGCGGAGAATCGTAGCGCCGGCGCCGATCTCGATGTCATCACAGTGCGCGCCCAGACAAAGAACGCGTTGAAGATTCGACGTATCAATCTGCAACATTCTCGTAGCACGGCCGTCTCGGCTGTATCCTTGAAACGAAGACACGGGCAAGACGCCCGTGCTACGTGAAATCAAGCCGTCTTTCGGCTGCCGTTCTTCTTGGCGATTCGGCCGTCCCAGACTTCCCACGGGGCGTGGCCTTTGGCGTAGAGGTCGTCGAGGGTCTGCTTCTCCTTAAACGTATCCATCGCCGCCCAGAAACCGTCGTGCTTGTGGCAGATCAGCTTGTTCAGCTTCATCAGCCGCTGGAACGGATTAAGCACGAGCTCTTCGCCGTGCTTGATGTGGTCGAAGATGTCCTCGCGCAGCACGAAGTAGCCGCCGTTCATGTACATGTCGAACGACTGGCATGGGACCAGATCGGTCACGCGGTTGTCATCGGCGACCTTCAGCACATGGAACGACTGGCTCGGCTTCACCGCCAGCAGCGAGGCGATCGCGTCCTGCTTGATCGTATTTTCGATCAACTCCGGTAGCGGCGCATCGGTGAGATTATCGGCGTAGTTGGCGAGGAAGTATTTTTCGCCTTTGAGGTGCTCCTTGACCGCCATCAGGCGCATGCCGATGTTCGACTCGATACCGGTGTCGAGGAACGTGATGGACCACTTGCTGATGTCGCTGGCGAGCAGCTTCACGTCGCGATCGCCGGACATGACGAAGTCGTTGTTAATCGCTTCTTCGTAATGGAGGAAGTAGTCCTTCACGCGATCGGCCTGGTAGCCCAGGCACAGGATGAAATCGGTGTGTCCGTAATGGGCGTAGTATTTCATGAGGTGCCAGAGGATCGGGCGCGATCCGACCGGCACCATGGGCTTCGGAGTGTTCTCCGAGTATTCACGCAGGCGAAGACCCTGACCACCGCAGAAGATGACGACCTTCATTGTGATTCTCCGTTTCGTTTTGAAAGACCGATTCCCCTGTACGCCATGACGGCATCAGGCTTAATGAACCGTCGCCCGTCGATAAGCATCGGCGGGCTGGGTTGATGCGCAATGACGGCCGGCAGTTCCGCGAACTGCGGCCACGCGGTCACCAGCAGCACCGCGTCGGCGCCGCGCACGGCTTCTTCCATCGAGCCGGCCAGCGTTGCCGGCGCGTCGATCTTGTGGACCTGCGGGTCGAACGCCGTCACGCTCGCGCCACGCTCGGCGAGCGCCTTCACGATCGGGATCGCCGGCGTCTCGCGGAGGTCGTCGGTGCCGGCCTTGAACGCCAGTCCGAGGACGGCAATCCGCTTGCCCGTGAGTGTGCCCAGCGCCTGCTCGGCCATGTCGACAAGCTTGAGCGGCTGCTTCTTATTGATGCTCTGCACCGACTCGAGCAACGTCATTTTGGCGCCGCGATCGTTGGCGTGCGCGACGATCGCCGCGACATCCTTCGGGAAACAGCTCCCGCCAAAGCCGCAGCCGGGCGACAGGAACTTGGCAATCGGTGCCGTCCTGCGCTCGCCGCTGTCGGTGACGGGCGTGATCTCGTTCATCAGGTGTACGCCGCGCATCACCTCGATCGCGTCGAGCGACTCATGCGTGCTGCAGACCGCGGCAATCTCGTTGGCGAAGCTGATGAGTGTCGCCTGCAGCGCGTTGCTGGCGTACTTGATCATCTCCGCGGTGCGGTTGTTGGTTTCCAGTCGCGGCGTTTGTTTGAACGGCTCGTACAGCCTGGCGAGCATGTCGCGGGTGCGCTGGTCGATGCCGCCGAACACGAGCCGGTCCGGCTTCTGAAAATCGCGGACGGCGACACCCTCGGACAAAAATTCCGGGTTCATACCCACGCCGAACGACTCGCCGGCGCGCTTTCCGGAATGCGTCTCCAAAAGCGGACGGACGACGTCATCGGTCGTGCCGGGGACGACCGTGCTCTTGATGACCACGCAGTGGTAGCCGCGCTTGTCGCGCAGAATGTCACCGATGTCGGCGGCAATCTGCTTGATGTATTTGAGGTCGATGTACCTGCCATCGAAGGGGGTCGGGGCGGCGATGAGCGACAGTTGGGAGTTGTCGATCGCTTCCTTCAGGTTTGTCGTCGCGCTCAGCCGTCCGGCGGTGACATTGCGCGCGATCAATTCAGGCAGCCCCTCTTCAAAGATCGGGCATTCGCCGCGGTTGATCTGATCAACCTTGTCCTTGACCACGTCGACGCAGACGACGTGGTGGCCGAGGTCTGCGAGGCAAGCGCCGCTGACGAGACCGACATAGCCTGTGCCGATGATTGAAACCTTCATCGTTCATCCCCCGTGCGATTACCCGAGTACCACGTCAGCGTGCGGCGCAGGCCGTCGGCCAGGTCGACGCGTGGGGCGTAGCCGATCTCGGTTCTCGCCTTCTCAATGATCGGGCAGCGGCGATTCGGGTTGTCGATCAGGTAATCCTTGTCCTTCGACTCCGCGAGGACGACCTTGCCGGTGTAGCCGAAAAAGTCCTTCGAGATTTTGATCATCTCCCGCGCCAGGTTGGCGACGGAAATTTCGGGCGTCTCGACGCCGATGTTGTACCCTTCACCCGGCCGGCCGTTCACAAGGACTTTGTAGTAGCCCTGGATGCTGTCGGCGGAGTAGCAGAAGGTGCGGGTGGGCGAGCCGTCGGAGAGCATGACGATGTCGCGGCCGTCGAGAATATTGCGGGCGAAGTCGGGGATCAGCCGCCCGTCAGTGATCTTCAGCCCCGGACCATAGTTGTTAAACGGTCTCGCCATCTTCACCGGGATGTCGTGCTGGCGGGCGAAATTCACGCACAACGTTTCGCCGTAGCGCTTGGCCTCGTCGTAGCAGGCGCGCGGACCGGTACACGAGACGCTGCCGCGGTAATCTTCGCGCGTGGGGATGTTGGCCGGATCGGGGTCGCCGTAGATTTCGCTGCTGGAAAAGAACAGGAAGCCCTTGATCGGATGGCCGGCCTTGTGTTGCTTGAGCGAATGATCGAGCAGGTTGCGCAGGCCGTTGATGTTGGCGTCCATCGTGCCGATCGGATCCTTGCGGTAAATGATCGGCGAGGCGATCGACGCGGCGTGGATGATCCAGTCCACGGTCGGCATCGGGTT
>JBBRFH010000313.1:0-3570 GCA_038224615.1 Tepidisphaerales bacterium | reverse complement strand
TGAGTATATCTAGGATGGGGAAGGTTGCGAGGAGGCAAGAGATGAGCAGAAACACGGCGGCCTGGGTCGCGATTGCCGGATTGGGACTGGGCGCGATGGCGCAGGACGCGCTGGCGATCATCGTCAAAGACGGCTCTGCATCCACCAGCAACCCCGCCGCCAACACGGCAGCGCCGTCGAGCGGCGCGCCGTGGGATAATGTCGGCTGGCGTGGCTTCGGCACGGGTGGCGCAGACGCCGCGACAGGCGTCTACATCGGCAACGGCTGGGTTCTGACCGCCAATCACGTCGGCGCCGGGCCGATCACGCTCTTTACCGATAACCCCTCAGGCGGCACGCAGTACGTTCGAGACAATACAGTCCCCGCCGTCCAATTGAACAACCCTGGTACCGGCACCGGACAGGCCGATGCCCTGCTCTACAAGCTCACTACCACGCCTGCGTTGCCGACTCTTGCGATCGCCGACTCGACCCCGACCACGCTTCAGCAACTCACGATGATCGGCACGGGCATCGAGCGCGGCGGCGCACTCGCTACATTCCCTGTAACTGTAGGCAGCGTCCAGGGTTACGACTGGGCCAGCACGCGCCACAAAACCTGGGCCACCAATTTTATTGAAGGAACGACGGCGTTCAATAGCGGTTTCAACTCTCACCTCTACAGCTTCGATTTCGATGCCGTCGGCGACGGTCAGGCCGCAGACAAGGACTCCGGATCGGCGGTTTTTTACTACGACACGCTCCAGGCCCGGTGGGAGCTAAGCGGCATTATCGTCGGAATCGGTCAGTATGCCGGTCAGGATCCAAGCAGCGCGCTGGGCGGAAACGTCACCGCAGCGGTCGATCTTTCCCTCTACCGCAACCAGATTCTGTCGGTGACAGGCGTCCCCGAGCCTGCGTCTGTCGGGCTGCTTGCCGTCGCGACGGCGTTTATGCTGTCGCGTCGTCGTCGCGACTGACACCGACGAATCAATTCGCCATCGACAGCTTCTGCCTCGCCGGGCTGAATTCCGGGTTGCATTCCAGCGCGCGGCGGTAATAGAACTGTGCGAGGTCGCGACGGCCCATCTGGTCGTAGACGCCGGCGATGTTGTAGTTCACCTCGTGCGGCTGCAAAACCGCCGACATCTGCTTGACGGCTTCGTCGATCTTGTTCTTGCGGACCAGCATCAGCCCGTAGTTGATGTGGACGAGCGCGCCGTCGGGGTGCTGCTTAATGCCGGCGAGGTAGGTCTTTTCGGCCTCGGTGGGATTGCCGGCCAGTTCGTAGGCGTAACCCAGCGTGCCGTAGGCGTCGGCCGACTCGTGCGTCGCAACCAGATACCGCTTCCACGCATCAATCGTTGCGGTGGTCTGGCCCATCTTGGCGTAGGCGAGCGCCACCTTGCGGAGGATCGGGGCGTCGTTCGGGCGGGCCTTCAGCCCGTGTTCATATTGCTCGGCGGCGCGGCCGAACTGCCCGCGCGACGCGGCCAGGTCGCCGGCGGCGACAAAGGTTTCAAACTGGATGTCCGGCGCTGGTGCCTCGGCGATATCGGCACCGTCCGGAACGTGGTCGTGGCGCGCGCTATCAAAGCCGTCGGACTTGCACCCACCCACCGTCAAAGCGGCCGCCGTCAGCCATGCCGCGCTTGCCAGAATCCAGTTTCGTCGCGTCGTCATAGGCCGAGACTCCTTCTCATCCGTTATCGGCCAGACCCTCCGGTCAACGCTACATCGACCTCAGAACCTCGCCGGCGTCCCCATCTCCCTCTCCCATGTACGCATGGGAGAGGGTTGGGGTGAGGGTCTTCGGATCGCGCTGATAAACGAAAGTTAAACTGACGCTCGGCCCTCACCCTTCCCTCTTTCGGATTACCGGGAGAGGGTGTAGACGCCCAAATGCGGTAGCCCTGCCGTCGCTTACGCCTTCGCGGGATTTATCTTGCATTTTTGGTTAATGTTAGGGTATGATCGCACCCATGATTCACGCTTTGCGTTCCATCACGACGGGCTTTTTGAGCAAGGAAAGGATAAACGACCGGCGCGCGCAAATTTGAACAAACAAACCCACCTGCCTAAATGGCAGACCACCTGACGTGTCACCGGAAAGCGGTCGCGTTGAGGGTGTTGCATGGGAAGGGGGTACTTCGCGGCGCCGCGTTGGTTTATCGGGCGCGGTCGTCGTGGCTTTGTGGCGCAAATGAAGAGTTCTTGCTCCTTGGCTCGGCGGTCGTTACAACTTGGAGGCCGGGCAATTTTTCGCACAACCTTGGCTCGAATTCCGTTTCTAGCATCTTGGTGAAGCATCCTTGGAGGCCGCAGATGGTGCGCACGCACGTAACCGCTTGGGTTGGAGTCGTGGCTTTGTTCACGGCGTCGGCGATGGCGCAGTCGGCGGAAGCGCCGCCGGCGCTGGGGCGCGGGCCGGGTATGACCCAACCGCAGGGGCCGCAGGGGCCTCAAGTACCGCAGCGACCGCAGCGCGCGATAAGCCCTTATTGGAACCAGGACGAGGTGAGCAGCGATCTGCCCGCCGCCGACATTCGCACGGTCCCCGGTGCCAAGGCCGCCGCCGTGCAGGCGAAGTGGCAGTATCACCAGTCGATGGTCGATCTCTCCAACGCGGTGCGGCTGATGCAGTTGCAGATGGAATCCGCGCCCGAGTTCGTCGACGCGATGACCGCCGAGAACAACGCCTATGACGCATTGCAGAGGGCGCGTAAGGATGCGCTGGCATCGCTGCAGGACAACGCCGCCTACGCCGCGAGCGAGAGTCTGCGGCGGTCGGTCAGCGTGCAAATCGAGGACGAGACGTTCCGGGACAAGCCCGGCCAGGCGCGCATCGACGCGCTCGCCCGGCTCAAGCTCGAGTACGTCCGCGACAATCGCAAGCTGGAGATCGCCGTCCTCGATGGCGATCAGGTTTACGTGACGGCGCGTCAGAAATACCTCGACACCGGTGCCCGCGTGCGCGAGTTGCGGCGGCAGCAGTCGATGACCGTGCTGACGGACAACAACCTGACCGGGCTACGACGCAGCGTCGCGGAGAACCGCGTGAACAGGCTGGCATCGGCCGCTTACCTGGAGGCGGCGATCCGCGCCCGCAACATCGCGGTCGACTACGCGACGTTCTACCAGAGCTACGACCGCCGTCCGTACTACACCGCCGGCTACTACTACAGCAACTACGGCGCGTACGGCTACCGGTACTGATCGCGAGGCGATCAGGAATGACCAATGACCAATGACCAATTTCGGAAGCGCCGCTGGTCATTGGTCATTCGGATTCTTTCCCGGTATTGTCGGGTGGATCATGATGCGTAATCGTTCGCGCTGGTTGGGATTGCCGATCGCATTGTGCGCCGTCGCTGCGGCCGCGCCTGCGGCGCTGGGGCAGCAGCAGCTCGAAAGCGTTTATGCGCCGCCGGAATTGCCGGTGGATAACGAGGGCGTCAACGAGGGCGCGGTTCACTTCGAGCTGGGCATCTCGTACTTCACCGATTATGTCTTCCGCGGCGTCGAGCGGTTTGAAGTGCCGGGCTCCGAAGACAGCCTCAATCTCCAGCTCGACGCCAAGCTTTCGTTTGA
>JBBRFH010000312.1:0-3574 GCA_038224615.1 Tepidisphaerales bacterium | reverse complement strand
GGCAAGCGCGAAGATTTGAGAGCGACCGGTGATGCGGCAACCGTGGGAATTGAGATGAAAGTGGCAGACTATCCACGGCTGCTGGTTGTCGAATGGAAGCAGGTGATGAGTAACTGAAGGGTCATGTCCCCTTCAGTTACTCGGGACATCCAGCCGGGCAGCGGTCGCAATAGGACCGTCGGCGCGTAGGGTGCCTAAGGGCGGGTGGCACAAGTTCGTACCCGAACGTGTGTCTCGATCCTCTCGCGCACCAAGGCAGCCGGGTGCCACGATCCGGTACGCCGGGTCGTGCCGTGGATGCGCTGTCGTTCTCTGTACGATCCGGCGTACCGGATCGGGTATCCGGCAGTTGTGTAGGGTGGGATTCATCCCACCGCGATCGCGCAACGGCAAGCGATGGTGGGATGAATCCCACCCTACAAGGCTGCTGCGTGTGCTGCATTCTTTTCTTACGCACGGTGGATACGGCGCGGCGGGGAAACAACCGCAGCGCCGGGGTGGATCGTCGGTCGGTCCTCGGGCGGATGGTGTTCAAACGCGGTCGGTTTGCTGCTTTTGGCTTGATGGCCGCATGGCGCACAGTGCGTTAACGCCCGGAGTTCGGGGGGCAGCGCCGCAAGCGGGCTTCGGCGGCTAGTCTGGACCGTGCTGGCGGTCTATGATGGCAGGCGTGAACGTCAGAGCGGCGCCTACTCCCTGCAACGGTCTGTTTGCCGTGCTGGTGTGCATGGCAGGCTTGCTGAATGGCGGTTGTGCGTCGATCCGCGTTACCGATCCGCCGCGCTCGGCGACGGAGCAGTATTTGATGTCGGAGGCGCTGCAAGAGGCAATCGCGCAGTTGTCGATCGATGCGCTGCGCGACCGGCTTGTCTATGTCGATCCGTCGTACCTCATCGGCTACCAGGAACGAAACGCGGTGCAGGAGACGGCGTTTCTCGTCGGCGAACTGCGGGCGCGACTTCTCGGCAACGGCGTGCGGCTGACGAGCAAGCGCGACGAAGCACAAATCGTCGTCGAGATTCGTTCGCTCGGGGTGGGTGTTGATCGCACGGAATATTTGCTTGGCATCCCAGCGCTCTACCTCCCGCAAACCACCGGAGCCACGGGCATCCCGGCCGCCACGCCAGAGCTGGCGATCGTCAAACGTACGACGCAGAAGGGGTTTGGCTCGGTCGCGTTCGTGGCGTATTGGAACAACACCGGCGAACTTGCAGCACAATCCGGGCCGATGCACGGAAGGACGAGCCGGCAGGATTACTGGTTCTTCGGCATCGGCCCGAGCACCGTCGGCGATGTCGTGCCGGCGCAGCCCGATCGCTAAATCCCGCGCCCGATGTCCGACACCCAGGAAACAACCTCGCCCCCCAAGCCGCGCCGTCGATGGGGTCGACGTCTGCTCAAGCTCTGCGTCGGCGTGCTCATTGGTCTGGTGCTGGTGATCGTGGGGGTGCAGATCTTTCTCTGGTCGGGTTATCCGAAGCAGATCGGCATCAACGTCGCGCAGAAGATCACCGGCCTGCGCGTCGAAATGGGAACGCTGACGATCGGTTGGTTCGGCGACACGACGATCACCGACCTGGCGGTCTCACTGCCGCTGGAGGACCGGGCATTCCTGACCGTGCCGCGGGTTCGTGTGAAGCACACCTCGCTCGTGGGCATCCTGCTGACGCAGGATGTCGTCATCCGTGACGCTCAGGTCGAGCGGCCGCGCGTGGAACTGAGGCAGGACAATCGTGGCGCATGGAATCTTCAGCAGGCCCTGAATCAGATCGGCGGGCCGGCACAGAATGTTGCGACCGGCGAACCCGACCAGCGTGGCGCAGGCAACATTCATTTGCCGGATGTTGATCTGACTGACGCTGTCGTAAACGTCACCGCGCGCGACGGTCGATCCGTTGAGTTGCACGGACTCACACTGAATGCGACGAACGATGGCTCGTTGGCATGGCGCTTTAAGGCGAAGGTTGGAACGCTCGCCGATGTGTTCGGCAGCGTCACGCCCGCCGGTCGATGGCCGCACGATATGCAGGTGAATATCGAGCCGGCGCTGCTCGCGCAACTGAAGCCAATTATTGGCGATGTCGCCAACAAATACGTCGTCCGCCTGAATGCAGATTGGTCCGGCGAGCGCACGGCGACTGGCGTGACTGGACGGCTGACGATTCCGAACGACGGCGCACAAGCCGGCCCGGTGCGCGCGAACGGCGCCACCGCGATCACGCTCGATGGCGGCGGCGTGGAGGTGAAGCCGGCGGGGATGAAGATTGACATCGCCGGGCTTCCCACGGTCGAACTCGCCGGTGGACGCGTGCAGTACGG
This sequence comes from Tepidisphaerales bacterium, assembly GCA_038224615.1. Classification (GTDB taxonomy): domain Bacteria; phylum Planctomycetota; class Phycisphaerae; order Tepidisphaerales; family Tepidisphaeraceae; genus JBBRFH01. The sequence continues at coordinate 1,255 of JBBRFH010000312.1, read as the reverse complement.
CGGAACGAAAGTGACGGCCGATCAGCTTCGCGTGCGCTTCGCGGATGGATCTGTCCGGCTCGACGCGGCCGGGGATCTGGATACACAGCAGGCGCACGTCGACGCGTCGTGGGAGCGCGTCGCGTTCCCGTCGACGACTCAGCACCAAGGCCGATTCGTTCTTGATATCGCCAACATCTGGCCGGGCAAGCCGCAGGTGTCGGCGTCGATCGAAGCGCGCGGCAACGCGGTCGGCCGATCGTTCGATACACAGGTGCGCGTGAGCGGCGGGGGACCGCGATGGAGCGATGCGCAGTACGAGATCACGCTTCCACGCGTGCAAGTCAGCCGCGATCGCGGCATCTCGGCGGCGATCGAAGGCGCGAAAATAACGCTGCACAATACGCCCGACGCGTTGGAGTTGAGCAGCGTCCAGATTCCCGATCGCCCGAACCCGCCGCACGCCGAACTGCACGGCGCCCTGGCATTTGCAGGCGAGCGCCAGGGCGCGTGGTGGGTCTGGTCGTCACTTCAAGCCGACGCTCAGGCCAAGGTCGATTATCGCGCGCACCTCAACGCGTTCGGCGATGGCGGCGGCGTCACTCTTGCGGGGGCGTACGGCGCGATCGGGACCGATGTATGGGCCAATGTCACTGGGCGATACCGCTTTGACGACCCTGAGCCTGTTCTGCTGCAAGTGGATCTCGAAGCCGATCCCACTGCGGCGATCGACGAAGCGCGGCAGCAATTGCGGATGACCGGACGGCTCGGCGCTTCTGCGAATCTCGCCGGCACGCTGCAGCCGCTCAATCTCCGCCTTGCCGGGCATGCGCGCTCGCGAAAGTTCACGTTTCGTCAGTTCGATCTCGGCAACAGCGACGTTGCCTTCGACGGCGTCATGCTTTCCGATTACGTCAACGTCGAGACCAGCCACCTGAATCTGTTTGGCGGCGAAGGGTGGATCGCGGTGAAGTACCCGTACTTTACCGACGACCTGCTGGCGCAGATCACGCTCGATCGCATGAACATGAAGCAGCTCGGCGAGGCGGTCGGCGCGAAGGGCATCGAAGGAAATGTCGGCGGTAAGTTCGCGTTCAACGTCCCGCTCAAGTCGCCGCGTTCGCTTCGCGGCGGCGGTGAAGTGACCTTGGATCGATTCGCCGTCATTCCGTTTCTGGCCGCCCAGCGTGTGCAGATTCCGATTCAGGTTCGCGACGAATGGGTTCAAGCCCGGCCGGAGGCGACGCAGGAGAAGGGCGGACGTGCCTTGATTGAG
>JBBRFH010000311.1:0-3583 GCA_038224615.1 Tepidisphaerales bacterium | reverse complement strand
GCCCGTTCGCCCGCCGTCGGTCGTGGAACAGGCGAAGGATGTTGTCGAGATCGAACCGCAGTGGGAGGCCGATGACCGCGTGCGGATCGTTCTCCGCATCGCCCCCGGCTACCACCTGACGGCCGACCGCGTGGACATCACGTCGCCTGCGGGGGGCATCGATTCGGTCGACGAACCCGAGCCGATCGAGCAGCATTACGCCTACGCCGAAAACGACAAGCCGCTGCTCGTCTATGAGGGCTCGGCGTCGTTCGTGCTGCACCTGAATACGCCGATGAGCGGCATCGCGGCGTTGCCTTTGAACGTCCGCTATCAGCCGTGTACCGATGACGCGTGCTTGCCAACCGTTTCGCGCTCGCTGAATATCCGTCGGTAAGGCGCGGATATGTAACAGTGTCATCCTGAGCGTAGCGAAGGATCTGCTCGCGGCCGCAAGGAGATCCTTCGCTACGCTCAGGATGACACTGTTTTTCGTGCCGACTATTGAACCATCTGTCCAAGGAAATTCATGAACGCTTTGATGTCCACGTTGTTTATGTTCTCCGTGCTCTTCCCCAGCAAGCTCTGGTACGCCCCGGATCAGGCCGTCACTGTGACGGTGAAAGCCGACGCCCCGGTGAAGCTGGTGCTGGTTGATTTCCTCGGCCGCGTGGTCGACAAAAAGCTGGAAGTGGAGGCGGGCGAAAAGCAGATTGACGTGCGGCAGCTCTATCCCGACACCGGCAGCGGCACCTACGTCCTCTACGCCGTGCCGAAGGACAAGGAGTTGCCGGCGTTCGTCGGCACGCCGCTGGTCATTGAGATCCGCAACGACAAGCGCGTCGGTGCGCCGGTCGGGCCGGTCGTGGTGAAGGTCGAGCCGCTGCGCTACGCGGTGATGGAGACCGACGCCGGGTCGATGACCATGGCGTTTTACTACGACGTTGCGCCCAACACCGTCACCAACTGGCTTTCGCTCGCCGAAGAGGGGTACTTCGACGGGCAGGTGTTCCATCGAATCGTCCCCAGCTTTGTGCTTCAGGCCGGCGACCCGCTGGGCAAGAATGGCGAGCGCGCCGGCACCGGCGGCCCGGGCTACATGATCGACGCCGAGTTCAATGACCGTCCGCACATCAAGGGCGTGCTCTCTATGGCCCGCCAAGGCGACCCGCTCGAGCGCCAGGGCATGATGCCCCGCTCCGAGGCCGCCAACAGCGCCAGCAGCCAGTTCTTCATCTGCCTCGACTACTCCCGAACCAAGGCGCTCGACGGCAAGTACACCGTTTTCGGCCGGGTGATCGACGGCATGAATGTCATCGATAAGCTCGCCGCCACGCCCGTCGGCGACCGCGATCGCCCGAACAATCCGCCGGAGATCAAGAAGGTGACCATCAAGACCGTCACCCCCGGCAACAACCCATACGAAAAGCCGCTGACGGCGGAGTGATTACACGCACGACTGACGCCGCGTTTCCGAATCGACGGGGGCGGTAGCCGCGCCGATGGCGTGCGTGCGGGGTATGGGGTCGTCGGCCGTTGGGGGATGGGAAGCGGGAAACTCCGAATCCGGAACGACAGCGGGATCGCCTGGAGAGGCGATCCCGCTGTCTGTTGGTGATGTACTCGCCGGCAGGGCGAGGTCGGGCGATCAGACTTCGACCGCGCCGATGCTCCACGCGCCACTGACCGGACGGGCCTTGCCGTAGTAGTCGGTCAGGACGCCCCAGGACGAATCCGCCGTCGCCATGCCGCCGATGGCAGCGATGCTTCCGCCTGCGGGTGCGAAGACGCCGTTCAGGTTGATGTTGGCCTGGTAGTCGGTGACCACCTTGCCCTGCGCGTTCCACTCGCTGAGGCTGAAGTACGAGCTGATATCGGACACATCCTCACCGATGATGTTGATGGCCGCGCCGTCGTTGGCGTTGACCTTGATCCAGCGGCTGACTTCAGCGGCCGGCCAGACGTTGTTGGCGATGTAGCTAAAGCTGCCCAGCGACGACACCGCGGCCCAGACGCCGCCGTTGCCGTGGGCACCCAGGACAAGGTTGTCGGCCTTGTACATGTTGTTGACCAGGTAGATGCCCTGCACCGACCCGCCGACAAACAGGAACCGGCCGTTCTTGGAATCATTGACGCCGGTGTTGTTGATGATGTTGAGGTCGACGACGCCGCGGCCGTAATCGGCGTTGTAGCCTTCGACGTTGATCGCGGTCGTGTCGTAGGCATTGAGCACGTTGTTGCGAATCATGACGTGCTCAGCACCGTGATCGACTTCGATCTTGGTGTCCAGCGTCTGGTTGGCCTCGAAGACCACGTAGCTGGTGCGCTGGGTCTTGTAGTCCACGCCGTCGGCGCCACCGAGCGGCCCGATCTGCAGGCGCGGCCCGCGGAAGGTGTTGCCGTAGATGTAGGCATACTTGCTGGCCTGCAGGTTGAAGCAGGTCTTCATTGACTCGAAGTCGTACTTGCTGGGGTTGGCGAAGTCGTTGTAGGCGACCAGGATGCGTTCGACTTCCCACACGCGCATCGGGTGCTCGTGCGTGGAGTTCACAACCTTGTTGCCGAGCACAACGATGTCCGTGCCCTGGGCCCAGATCAGGTACGACCGGAGGCCGTAATCGGTCGGGGCGTCGCAGTCCTGGACCATCAGGCCGGTGGGCTTGGCGTTGGCGTTGATGCCGTAGCCGACGTTGAGGAACGTCACATTACGGACGACGTTCAGGTTGCCCTCAGGCTTGATGGCGTGGGGCAGGTTGCTGCGGTTGGCGTCCGGGCCCTTGAAGCGGCTGTCGATCGTGAGGTTCTCGATCGTGGTATTGATCGCCGTCTTCGTCGTGCGGAAGATCACCGACATGTCACGCGGGCCGTTGTAGTAGATGTACGGCTTATCGCCGTTGCCGTACGACGTGATGTGAACGTCGTCGCCGGCGATGGTCATCTCCGCGTCCTCGGTGGCGAAGCCTTCGCCACGCTTGAAGAGGACCTCAACGTTGCTTTGTCCGGCGATGAGCTGCGAGGCGCGAGTGAACGACTGGATCGGGCTGGAAGCCGACGAACCGTCGTTGTTGTCGTTGCCGTTTTCCGACACGAAGATCTGTCGACGTCCGGACGAGGTGACGTTGACGGTAAACGACGACGCCGAGAAACCGCGTGCGCTGTTGAAGACCTTGAGGGTGACGGTGTACTGGCCGGCTTTGTCGTAAATGTGGGAGGCATTGAATCCGACAAGCTGGTTGTACTTGGCACCGTCGTCGCCGAAGTCCCACTCGAAGCGAGCGGTGAGGGCGTTGCCGGAGTTGAGGTCGGAGTTGAGTCCGTGAACGAACATCGCTTCACCGACCTTGATGGTCGAAGCGAAGGCGTAGATGTTGGCCGTGGGCTTGATTGCCGTGGGGTCGGTGGGGAGGGTGGGGTCGTTGACCGTGCCGCCGGTGGGTCCGCCGGTGGTTCCACCGACCGGATCGTGGACGGGGGGGGTGGTGCCGCCGCCGCCGCCGTCGCCGATCGTGTCGGGATTGGGGATCCCACCGCCCGTGCCGCCGGTTCCACCAGTGCCAGTGCCACCCCAGCCAGAGCAACCCGAGCCAGAGCCGCAGGTGCCAGT
>JBBRFH010000310.1:0-3601 GCA_038224615.1 Tepidisphaerales bacterium | reverse complement strand
AGTCGCTACGTCGGCGTTGCAGCAGAAGGTGATCGACGCCATCAGCACCGTGTACGACCCGGAAATCCCGGTTAATATTTACGACCTCGGGCTGATTTACGGTATCGACATCGACGCAGAAAACCGCGTGAAGGTCCGCATGACCCTCACCGCCCCCGGCTGTCCCGTCGCCGGCGATATCGTGGCGGAAGTCGAGCGGAAGGTGGAGTCGATCGAAGAAGTAAAAAGCGGCGACGTCGAACTCGTCTTCGACCCGCCGTGGACCAAGGAACGCATGACCGAAGCCGCTTTGCTCGAACTGGGACTGCTGTGATTTCGTAGCACGGCCGTCCCGGCCGTGTTATTGAAAACGAAGTCACGGGCGAGACGCCCGTGCTACGAAACCTACCGCTGCCGGATGAGATCGAAGTCGTTCACGCCGAGGGATGCGCGGACCTGTTCGATATCCCGCAAAAACCGCAGCCCGTCGGTGTAGTAGCCCGCGGTGGGTTCGACGGTGGGGACCTGCTGCTGCCAGTAGCGGTTGAAGCGGTGCATGAGCGCTTCGCGGACGTACTTGGCCAGCATCGACGCCGCGGCGACGGCCATGCAGATGCTCTCCGCCTTTTCGCAGAAGATGATGCGGACCGATCGCTCGCCTTGCAGCAGCCGGTATTCGCTGCGTGCCTCGGTCTCGCTGGTGATCTCCAGCGACCACTCCTCGAACATCATCCGCAACAGGTGCCCGTAATGCGCCCGGCCGCCTTGGCGGTCGCAGACGATCGTTAAATTCTCGCCGGCGTACTTGCGCAACAGCTCGTCGATGTGCCTTGCCACCAGCGTGAACAGCGCCGATGCCTTGTTCCGCGTCTTCGCGCACAGGTCGTTGAACTGCCGTTCGAGCAGCACGTGGGCGCGGTAGTGAACGCAGGTCGTCTCAGCTCGCGTTGATTCGACCTTCAACGCGTTTGATGTGATCTTCAGCCCCATGGCATCGGCCGACAGCGGGAAGCGGTCGTCGAGATGTTCGGCGTACCATTTGTACGTCGCCAGCATCGGCGGCAGCGCCGCGTCGACATTCGCCAGCATCTGTTGCAGACAGTCGGCGAAGCCGTGCGCCTGCTCGGACAGCAGCAGTACCGATCGCTCCAGTTCCTTCAGCCCCGACGATGGCGAGTAGACTATCTTGCTGTCGTTGATGTGAAGTTTGTTGCCTTTCTTGCAGCGGCTTTTGGAGGCGATGCGCGACAGTCGCTTCCACAGGCACGGCAGGGGATCGTCGCCGTCGGGCGTGCGGATCGCGCACGCGGCGCTCACCAGCGGCCCGAGCACGGGGCCATAACCTGCTTCGTCAATGCCGGCGAGGATCATCGGCGCGAAGTTTACACGATCGGCTTTTCAGTTGCCGCTATTGGCGTAGCTGGCGATGTGCCCGATGGTGGCGTCGCCACGCGCGAACGTCGACATCAGGCCCAAAAGCAGCGCCAGGAGCAGGTACACGAGCGCGCACGTCCCGATTCGATGCAGCCACATGATGGACCTCCGACGTAAGGCAGATGTGCAGGCGTAAGTCTGCACACGACGAGCCGCGGGAGGCAATGATAATCTTCGGCCAACGTGAATTTTTTTGACGCCTGCTGCACGCGGCGCCGGCGACACTTACGCCGACGGGAGTGAATGACGGAAAATTCCGGGACGCACACGCGATCCAGCGGCGTGTACCGCGTGGTTCGGGTGATTTTTGTCGCACTTGCTTCCCCTTGGCTGAGGTTCTTTGGTTTCTTGGTTTCGCTCACTGGTTTTGACACGTCCCGGCCGCTTTCATACATTACCGGGCTCGCGATTTTCAAAGGATAGGATCGATGGCTGAACTGAAGATGATCTACGGCAACGACGCCCCGATTTCCCCGCTGCAAGGCAAGACCGTCGCCATTCTCGGCTACGGCAGCCAAGGCCATGCCCACGCACAAAACCTGCGGGAATCCGGCGTAAAGGTCATCGTCGCCAACCGTCGTGACTCGGCCAACGGCAAGCTGGCGATCGAGCACGGCTTTGATCCGATGAGCGTTGAGGACGCCGTCAAGGCGGCCGACCTGATCATCGTCACGCTGCCCGATGAAGTGCAGCCCGAGGTCTACCACAAGTCGATCGAACCGCACCTGAAGGCCGGCAAAACGCTTGGCGTGACGCACGGTTTCAATGTGCATTTCAAGACGATTGTCCCGCCGAAGGACGTCGACGTGATTCTCGTCGCCCCTAAAGGCCCCGGCCATCTGGTCCGCAGTGAGTTCGTTAAAGGCGGCGGCGTGCCGTGCCTGGCCAGCGTCCACCAGGATGCGTCCGGCAAGGCCCGCGGCACCGCGCTCGCCTGGGCGAACGGCGTCGGCGGGGCACGCAGCGGCATCATCGAAACGACCATCAAGGACGAGTGCGAAACCGATCTCTTCGGCGAACAAGCCGTCCTCTGCGGCGGACTGAGCGCACTGATCAAGGCCGGCTTTGAAACCCTCACCGAAGCGGGCTATCCGCCGGAGATGGCGTACTTTGAGACTGTCCACGAGGTGAAGCTGATCGTCGACCTGATCTACGTCGGCGGTCTGGACTACATGCGTTACAGCATCAGCAACACCGCCGAGTGGGGCGACCTGATCACCGGCCCGCGTATCATTACCGCCGAGACGAAGAAGGAGATGAAGCGCATCCTGACCGAGATCCAGGACGGGACGTTCGCTAAAAATTTCCGCGCCGAATACGAAGGCGGGATGAAGAACTTCAAGAAGCTGTACGAAGCCGACAACAATCACCCGGTCGAAGTCACCGGCCGCAAGCTGCGGAAGATGATGACCTGGCTGAACGCCAAAGAGCCGCCGAAGGCGTGAGCGCATCGGCCCATTGAAGAAACCAATCGCCACGGCTCGGCACTCCGAGCCGTGGCGTTTTTGTTTCGCAATCGGCTTGTCGCTACATTAACGACATGCATCTGCGACACAGGCGAGCGGCGTTGATGTTCGGACTGATCGTGGCCGGCGGACCTCTGGCACTGGCCGGCGGGCCGACGACGCAAGAGGCGTCGACGCAGCCGTCGCCGGCTACGCAGCCCGTCCCGCGCGATCCCGCGGAAGGCGCGCCCAATCCCGTGAAGCAGTCGGCGGCCAAACTGCGTCTACTCGGTCAGGCGGTCATGATGTTCGCCAACGACAACAAGGGAAAACTGCCAGCCGATCTGTCGCAGCTATCGGCATACCTCGGCGCGACAATGCTTGAGAACCCGCGCACCGGCGCCGAGCACGGATACGAATACGTCAAGCCCGGCGAGAAGATCCAGAAGATTCGCTCGCCGCAGGACGTGCCGATGGCGTACGAACTGGACAAGGACGGCAAGCGTTTGGAGGGCGGATGGGTGCTGTACGTCGATGGGCATGTTGCCGTGGCGAGATGAGCGGACGGCGCATCGGTCCAGTGTGGTATTTTCGAGTCCGGTTGTTGTAACGAAGTAGAACTGTCACCCCATAGCCGAAGTAGAAATGTCACCCCCATGCCGGTGGTAAACCGGCGGGATGGATGAACTTCTCATGTCTCGGAAAGAGCGTCTGCTATCGGAAGCGTTCGGTCGTGTGAAGCG
>JBBRFH010000309.1:0-3626 GCA_038224615.1 Tepidisphaerales bacterium | reverse complement strand
GCCCGGCGATCACCTGCCTGATCGGCATCCTGCTGGCGATCGGACTCAACAAGGTCACCAGTTACTTCACCCATACCTCGCACGCGCCTGTGAAGGGCCTGGCCAAGAGCTGTCAGACCGGCCATGCGACCAACATCATCGAAGGCTTCGCGGTCGGTTACGAGTCGACCGTGGTTTCGATCATGGTGATCGCGGCGGCGATTCTGCTGAGCGTCCTGTGCTACAGCGGCACCCCGCCTGTGTTCGTTGCGTTCGGCGTGGCCATGACCGGCATCGGCATGTTGACGTTGACCGGCAACACGATCTCGATGGACGTTTTCGGCCCGGTGGCCGACAACGCCAACGGCATCGGCGAAATGGGCTATGACAAGGAAGAGATGGGCGCCGAGAACTACAAGCGCGCCCGTCAGGTGCTGGCCGACCTCGACGCGGTGGGCAACACCACCAAGGCCGAGACCAAGGGCATCGCCATCGGCTCGGCCGTCATCGCGGCGGTCTCGCTGTTCAGTTCCTTCATCGCGGTCATCGCGGTGGGGTCTGAGGACAAGATCACCCAGATGACTGTCGCCGAGTACCACACCGTCGCCTCCAAGCTGACCGTCGCCGACCCCATGGTCTTCGTCGGCCTGCTGATCGGCGGCGCGGTGCCGTTCCTGTTCAGCTCGATGCTGATCCGGGCCGTCGGCCGGGCCGCGTTCCTGATCGTGAAGGAATGCCGCCTGCAGTTCCAGGACGCGCTGATCTGGACCGGCCGCAAAAAGCCGGATTACGGTCGCGTCGTCGACATCTGCACCGCCGCCGCCCAGAAGGAACTGGTCGGCCCGGGCGTGCTCGCCATCCTCACTCCTCTTGCCGTCGGCTTCCTGCTCGGGCCTTACGCCCTGGGCGGGTTCCTGGCGGGCATGATCCTCGTCGGACAGTTGCTTGCGGTCTTCATGAGCAACGCCGGCGGCGCGTGGGATAACGCCAAGAAGATGATCGAAGACGGTCATCACGGCGGTAAGGGGTCGGACGCGCACAAGGCGTCGGTCACCGGCGACACCGTCGGCGATCCGCTCAAGGACACCGCAGGTCCGGCGGTCAACCCGCTGATCAAGGTCATGAACATGGTCAGCCTGCTCGGGCTGGGCCTGGTCATGAAGTACAACGTCATGCAGGCCAACAACACCAAGATCGGCCTCACCGTCGGCATCCTCGCCGCTGCGGGTTGCGTGGCGGCCCTCACCTGGGCCGTCTGGAACTCCAAGCGAGAGACCGAGGAGATGCGCCAGATCGAGGACAGCCTCGGCATGACCCCCACCGCGACGAACGCGGCGTAAGCCAGTCTCTGGTCGTACCCGATCCGGGGCGTTGCCCCGGCGTGCGGAGGAATCAACCTCCTCTCACGCCGGCGACAACGCCCCGGCTTCGTTTGCGGACGCCGATCTGCATGGACGTTTGATTCCGACGTCCTCATCCGCTATCGCTAGTGTTTTGGAGCCGCTGTTATGAACATCCTGCTCATCGGGTCCGGCGGGCGCGAGCACGCGATCGCGTGGAAGCTCGACCAGTCGTCGGCCGTCGAAAAGATCTACTGCGCGCCGGGCAATCCCGGCATCAACGAACACGCCGAGGTCGTGCCGAGCATCGGCGTGATGGACTTCGACAAGATCGAAGCGTTCGCCAAACAGAACCAGATTGGCCTTGCCATCATCGGCCCGGAAGACCCGCTGGCGGCAGGCCTGACCGACCGCCTGCTCGCCGCCGGCATCCAGGTATTCGGCCCGAACAAGGATGCGGCGCGGCTGGAAGGCGACAAATGGTTCGCCAAGGAACTGATGCGCAGCCAGCGCGTCCCCACCGCCGAGGCTCGCGTTTTTACCGATCCGTCCGCCGCAGAGCAGTACGTGAAAGTGCGCGGCACGCCGCTGGTTGTGAAGGCAACCGGGCTGGCCAAGGGCAAGGGCGTCACCATCGCCTACCGCGAGGCCGACGCATTGTTGGCGATCGACCAGTGCATGCGGCAGCGCGTCTTCGGCGACGCCGGCACCCGCGTGGTGATCGAAGACTTCATGACCGGCCCGGAGTGCTCGATCCTGGCTTTCGTCGACCGCCGCTGCATCTACCTGATGGAGAGCGCGCAGGACCACAAGACCATCGACGAAGGTGACACCGGCCCGATGACCGGCGGCATGGGCGCGTACTCGCCGACGCCGATCGTCACCAACGAACTGCTCAGCAACCTGGAGCGCGACGTGTTCGTCCCCGTCCTCGATGGGCTGGCCCGCGAAGGCATCGACTACAAAGGCGTGCTCTACGCCGGGCTGATGCTCACGCAAGGCGGCCCGCGCGTGCTCGAGTTCAACTGCCGCTTCGGCGACCCCGAAACCCAGCCGCTGATGATGCGCCTGCAGAGCGACCTGCTCGAAGTTATGATGGCCGTCGCCACCGGCACGCTGGACCGCGTCACGCTCAACTGGGACAAGCGCCCGGCGCTCAGCGTCATCGCCTCCAGCCACGGCTATCCCGGCAAGAACCGCGTCGGTGACGTCATCACCGGCATCGCCGAAGCCGAGAAAATGAGCGACGTCAAGATTTTCCACAGCGGCACCGCGATGGAAAACGACAAGCTCGTGACCGCCGGCGGCCGCGTGCTTGCGGTGACGGCGCTGGGCGACGACCTGAAACACGCCCAGCAGCGTTGCTACCAGGCGATGGAGAAGGTCCACTTCGACGGCATGCACTACCGCCGCGACATCGGGCACCGCGCATTGAAGTGATCGGTCATTGCTCCCTTGCCCGTGTACTCACGGGAGCGGGTTGGGGTGAGGGTCTCTAGCGAGTGCAGAATGGCGATGCGAAACGGCCCTCACCCTAACCCTCTCCCCGACCTACCGGGAGAGGGGACCAGAATCACCGCCGCGGACGACCCGCGCGTCGCGCGGTTCGTCAACACGGCCGATCCGCACCGCGTCGAGTCGGCGACGCACTTTCTCGTCGAGAGCGAGAACGTCGTCATGCGATTCCTCGCCAGCGATTTCGCATGCGAGACGGTCCTCTGCGCCGAGCACAAGGTCGATCGCATCGTCCCATTGTTGAAGCCGGGCACTGAAATGCTCGTCGCCGATCGGACGGTCGTGAACCAGATCGTCGGCTTCAAGTTCCACAGCGGCGTGATGGCGATGGGAAGGCGCAAGGCGCCGCTGACGATCGACGACCTTCTGGCTCGTTCTACTACGGGTAGGGACCAGAATGCGACGTACTTGATCCTTCCGGAGATCACCGACGCCGCCAACATCGGCGCGATCATCCGCACCGCCGCCGCGTTCGGGTGCGATGGCGTGGTGCTCGGGGAGCAATGCCGCGATCCGTTCATCCGCCAGACCATCCGCGTGTCGATGGGAACGATCTTCTTCATCCCCCTCGTGCAATCGACCGACCTCCGCGCGGACCTCGCCGCGTTGCGACAGAAGCACGGCGTCGAACTTTGGGCGACGGTGCTCGACGACGAAGCAGTGTCGCTCGACCAGGCCCGGCGCGGGCAGCGCGTCGGACTGCTGCTGGGAAACGAGGGGCCGGGACTCGATCCCGACATCGTGCGGCTGTGCGATCGGAAGGTGACGATCCCCATGCGGCGCGGGACCGAC
>JBBRFH010000308.1:0-3639 GCA_038224615.1 Tepidisphaerales bacterium | reverse complement strand
GCGATCCCCGGCGACGCCGAGTCGATGCCGAACGAAATTACATACGACGAGAACACTCAAACGCTTCGCATCGGCGACAAGGGGAAGATCGTCAATGTCACGCCGCAGATGTGGACGTACGAAGTCTCGGGCAAGCAGGTGCTGACGCAGTGGTTCAGCTATCGCAAGAAGGACCGGAGCAAACCGCCCATGGGCGACAAGCGCCCGCCCTCGAAGCTGAGCGAAATTCAACCCGAGGGATGGCTCGCCGAATACACAACGGAGTTGCTTAACGTGTTGAACGTGCTCGGCAGGCTCGTCGCGATGGAACCGAAGCAGGCTGACCTGCTTAATCGCATCTGCAAGGGCAAACGGATCGACGCCAAGACGGTGACCGCGGCCGTCGCCAAGCAGCCGAAGAAGGCTCGACGGAAGGCGGATGAGGTATCACTTTTCGAATAATTGGACAACACGCCAGGGGAGAAGTCGAAAAAAACGAAGCCTATCGATGGTTCTTGGAACGATCGAAACCGCCCCCGTTCTCCCCTTCCCGAGAAGAAGATCGCCGGCGTCATCGCCGGGGTGTGGGGGATACTGGCGAGTCTTTAATCGACGCGGAACCGTTGCTACAATCAGCCGATACCTCAGACGTGGTTTGATCTAGCAAGTGATGCGCGTAAGGCGGCGAACCGGCTGGTGAGTGAGAACCCGCGATCGTGCCTGAACCGTGCATACTATGCCGCTTTCTCGAAGGTGGCGTTCGACATGGCGGAGGATTTGCGGCAGTTCTGGGAGCAGCCGGGCAAGCCGGCGGCGGAGACGTTCCTGAACAACTGGATCAAGCGGGCCGACAGCAGCGGCATCCGCATGCTCAAGCAGTTCGCGCTGACGCTGGCCAAGCACCGCCGCGGCCTGCTGGCCTACTACGACTAAGCCACTCGGCGATAACGCGGTCTTAGGCGACCCTTGAGAGCCGCGTGGCGTGTGGGCCGAGGTAGATGAAACGCCCGGAGAGCGTGACAACGGCTTGTCCGGTTGCTTTGTGAAGCCGGTACGAGGGGACGGCATTCTTACCGAGGAACATGGCGACTCCCGAAGCGAGGAGCGGTAGGTTACCGCTTCTCATAACCTTCGCAGGGCCGCACGTCTGACCATCAGGCGGTATGCAAACTCCGCATTCAGCGTGACTTATCTAAAATGGGTAGGGCCGGGGTCGAACCGGCGACACCAGCATTTTCAGTGCTGTGCTCTACCAACTGAGCTACCTACCCGAACACTCGCCTTGGTCGGGCGAGTCGAAAATTATGCCATGGCTGTCCATAAATGCAAGCGATCGCGTCAGCGACGCGGCAGTTGGGCCGGACACTTGCCCCCGTACCCCTTGCCCCTTGCCCCTCGCCCCTTAATACTTGGCTCCCATGGATCACGCAGCACTTCGCGACCGTCTCGAATCGATCGGCCAGGGTCATGTCTATCGTTTTTATGACTCGCTCGACGATGCCGGCAAGCAGAAGCTCGACGCACAGGTCGCCTCGCTCGATCTGGACGCGCTGCCAAGGCTGGTCGAAGGGTACGTGATCAACAAGCCGAAGGTGCAGCTGCCTTCAGACATCCAGCCCGTCAAACCCTACCCGCGCACATCGTCCGAAGAACTCTACGCCAAGGCGCAGGCGCGCGGCGAAGAGTTGCTGAAGCAGGGCAAGGTCGCGGCGTTTCTCGTCGCGGGCGGGCAGGGGACGCGCCTCGGGTATGACGGGCCGAAGGGCGAGTACCCCGTCACGCCGATCAAGAACAAGCCGCTGTTCCAGGTCTTTGCCGAGCAATTGCTCGCACACGGGCAGGCCGCGGGCAAGTGCGTGCCGTGGTACATCATGACCAGCGACATCAACGATGCCCCCACGCAGGCGTACTTCAAAAAGCACAGCTACTTCGGCTACGATCCCAAGCACGTCCGCTTCTTTCAACAAGGCATGATGCCCGCGTTCGGCCTCGACGGGAAACTCCTCCTCAGCGCCAAAGACTCCTTGGCGTTAAGCCCCGACGGACACGGCGGATCTTTGCGCGCGCTGCGCCGCAGCGGCGCGCTCGATGACATGAAGTCGCGCGGCGTCGAGCATCTGTCTTACTTCCAGGTCGACAACCCCATCGTCCACACCCTCGACCCGCTCTTCATCGGCCTGCACGATCTCACCGGCTCGGAGATGAGCAGCAAAACCATCGGCAAAGCCCACGCGCTCGAAAAGGTCGGCAACTTCTGCATCGGCGATGGTAAGCTGCAGGTGATCGAATACTCCGATCTGCCCGAAGCGCTTGCCACGCGTGAGAACCCCGATGGCACGCGCGCCTTCGACGCCGGCTCGATCGCCATCCACGCGCTGCGGGTCAGCTTCATCGACCGCCTCACCGCGCCCGGCAGCGATCTCAAATTGATCTGGCACCGTGCGGATAAGAAGGTTCCGTTCGTCGACGACGCCGGCAACCCGGTGAAGCCGGATGCGATTAACGCCGTCAAGCTCGAGCAGTTCGTCTTCGACGCCATCTCGCTCGGCCACAACCCGATCGTCTACACCACCGATCGCGCCGAAGAGTTCAGTCCCGTAAAGAACGCCGACGGCGCCGACAGCCCCGCAACCAGCCGCCGCGACCAATCCCGCCGCTTCGCCAGATGGCTCGAGGCAGCAGGATTGCCCATCCCGAAGAAACCGGACGGCGAACCCGACTGCACGATCGAGATCAGCCCGCTGTTCGCCGTCAGTGAAGCGCAGTTGAAGACCAAGGCGCTGGTTGTGAAGGAGATTAAGCCGGGGCAGAGCGTGTACTTTGGGTGAATGACCAATGACCAATGACCAATGACCAATGCGGAGGCGGAGGGTGGCACAGGTCGGCGGTACCCCGCAGACCTGTGCGACGGCTAACGCACGGCACAGGTCTGACGAATACGCCCGACCTTGTGGCACCCAACTGTCGCAGCCGCTGTTGCACCGGGCTGCGCGTTGATGCGATGGATCACCACACAAACGTTTTCCAGCCGTGCCGTTTGGCGCGTGCCTTGTACATTTGCAAGTAAAGATAAATTCCCGTCACGCTCAGGACGACCAGTGCCGTTCCCCAGAACATGCCGAGCGCCACGCCGCCGTCGCCGAAGACTTCGCCGGTGTGCAGGCGAAGGATGAACGATTCGCGTTCATCGTCGTCTGATTTCTCGATTGCCGCTGTGTCGGCATTTACGACGTACTTTCGGTTTATTTTTCCCGAGGTATGAAAGACGAACGTCGGATGCGCGCCCTTCAGTTGCAATTCAACATTATCCACGTTCGCATCGCCTGCACTGGCGGACACCGACGCCTGCGCTTTGGCAAGCCTGGGCGCGAAGCCGGTGAGATCGCTGGAGACCGGATATGCCGAGGTCATCGACGCGAGTTGTTCCCGCGCTGCTTCATCCGAGCCGAAGAATTGCTGGAACTGCAAAATCACGCCGGTGATGCCTACAAGCAGGAGAAACACCACAGCGCCCAGTCCGATCCATCGATGCCATTTTCGCATGACCCCGACTCTACCACCCGTCGGACGGCCTGTCGTCGACACAGTCTTGTCGGGTCCGCCGATACGCCCACGGACACTTGCTTGAACCGGCCGGGTGCCAAGGTTTGGTACTCCAAG
>JBBRFH010000307.1:0-3644 GCA_038224615.1 Tepidisphaerales bacterium | reverse complement strand
AAGCTCGGGCTGATGGAAGCCGTCTCCTACGACCAGACCCAGGTCTTCAACGCCGCCCTCCAGTTCGCCCGCGCCGAGGGAATGATCGCCGCCCCAGAGAGCAGCCACGCCGTCCGCGCCGCGATCGACGAAGCGCTCGATGCCCGCAAGAAGAACGAAAAGCGCACGATCCTATTCAATCTCTCAGGTCATGGGCTGATGGACATGACGGCGTATGATGCGTTTCTGGCAGGAAAATTTGAGTAGCTCGATGAAACTCTCGACGCGCAGTAGCCGCAATAGTCGGGTGCCACAGGTCGCCGTACTCGGAGACCTGTGCGAGGAGCGAGTTGCGGCATGGGGCAATTCGGTCGTCGCGCTGGATCGACTGTGAATCAATCGTGCGGTCGCAGTGGCTCGGTTCGCCTATTCCACGAGACGCCCCGCCGCTCGTTCCAACTCGAGAAACGTGCCGGGCTTCAGAATGACCAAATCGTAGAAGGTTCGGCCGATCAGCGATCCGAAATCTTCGCGGTCGAGGGTCAGCAACACATCCGCCCACGCAAGTGCGCCGAACAGGATCGGCCGATCCTTGGCTGGCTCAAAAACTGCCGGTCGATCAAGGGTAAGTACGTCGTTCATTACTATGAGCAGCGGTCCCAGCGCGAGCCACGCCGTCTGCGACGCCTCAGCGAAGTCAACGATATTTGCGACCACTTCGCCGAGAACGTAGGGCGTGACCAACAGCGACCACCCGTTGGCTCGCGCGCGACGACAGACTTCGCTCGATGCACCGGTCGTCGATCCGCAGGCTGCGAGGATGACGCTGGTATCGAGGAAAACCTTCAGCGGCTCTTCCGGAAACGCTCGGCATCTGCCTCATCCTCGGCGATCCACGCGTCCATCTGTTCGCGCGAGAACCGCCGCGGCTCGGGCATTGCGGCGCGCTCGGCGCGAAGGCACCGGGCCAGGAATAGCAAGAGCTCCTGCTTCTGTTCGGCGGGCAGCGCCTCCGCCGCCGCTTCGATTTCTGCCAGACTGCTCATGTCCGAAAGCGTAACACAACGACGACGTCCCGAGCAATCACATAGAGACCCATCGCCGATCACTTCGCAGCCGCTTTACGCTCGCGGCGGTGTCCTCGATCCAAGCGTCGCCGTTGCTTCATCGGCTCGTGGCACGGGTTTTCAACCCGTGTCTTGGGAGATCATTGCGCGATTACCCGGAGTGAAAACCCGTGCCACCAAGTTGACCCGCGCATGACTCGACAAACGCCAGGTTTTGGGATGAAATCGTTTCAACCAAGGACATCATGATCAAACGCATCGCACACGTCTGCATCGGTGCCACGGACCTCGTTGAAATCGAGAAGCTCTATTGCGGGGCGCTCGGGTTCACCAAGCGGTTTGATTTTACGAAGAAGGGGAAGGTGGTCGGATTCTACCTGCATGCCGGCAATGACACGTTTTTGGAAGTGTTTCATGCCGACGAGGTGCCGTGGCATGGGAGTCCGATCCGGCACCTGTGCCTGGAGACCGATGACCTCGACGGACTGATGGCTCGCGTGAAGGCGGCCGGGTACGAGACGGGCGAGAAGACAATGGGGGCGGACAACACATGGCAGTTCTGGCTGAAAAATTGCCCGAACGGCGTGGCGATCGAGGTGCAGCAGTACACCAAGGACAGTTGCCAGCACACGGGTAAGCCGTGTGAAATCACCTGGTGAGCGGACTTCAGCCGCCGACTTCCTGACGCTGAATGATCTCGTACATCTCTTCGGGCGTCTTGGCGTTGTTCATGGCGAAGCGGAACTTGTCGCTGGTCATAAGCCGACTGATCGCCGCCAACGCCTTGATGTGTACGCCGGACTGATCGGGCGGGCTGACCAGCAGCCAGATGATCGTAACGGGGCGGCCGTCGATGGATTGGAAGTCGATCGGGGTCGTCGCCTTGCCGATCGCCATGGTGAGTTGGCCGGTACCGGGGCTTTTGCCGTGGGGGATCGCCAGGCCGTTGCCGATGCCGGTCGTGCGCGTACTCTCGCGCTCCAGCACCGACTCGAGCACCTTCTTGGCGTCGACGACGTCGCCGTGCTCGGCGAGAAGGTTCACAAGCTCCTGGATCGACTCGTGTTTACCGGTCGCCTGCAGGCCGATCTTGATACTGGCGGGTTTAAGAATTTCGCTCAGACGCATCATTCACCACTCCAGCGCGCCGTTCGGGCCGTGGTGACGGTGAACGATTCGCGCGACAGCTTCAACGCCTCGGATCGTACAACAGATCGGTCAATCCGAAAAGTGAAGCGTCGGCACTGCGTCTTTCCGTTCACTTCAGACGCAGTCTTTCCGGTGCCGCCTCAAGAACCCGCCGACTATCACCACCCAGAGTGCGCCGGCACCCACGGGTGACAAAGACAAAAAAACACCCTGTGCCGGGATTTGTTCCCGGCACGAGGGCGGTGTTTGATGATCTCTGCGACGCAGGGGGCGTGCCCCTGCTGACAGAACCGAGGACGCTCCGGCGCCTACAGCGCCGCTTCGTCCTTCTCGCCCGTACGAATGCGGACGACCGAGCTGATCGGGGTGACGAAAATCTTTCCGTCGCCGACTTCACCGGTGCGGGCTGCCTTGACGATGGCGTCGATGGCGGCCTGCAGTTCGCTGTTCTTGACGGCCACACGCAGCGAGATCTTCGGCACAAAGCCGATGTCCATCTTCGCCCCGCGATACCGTTCGGTGTGGCCGGCCTGGCGGCCGAAGCCCTTCACTTCCGACGCCGTGGCGCCGAGGATCCCAATTTCGCCAAGCGCGTTCTTCACGTCGTCGAGCTTTTGGGGTTTGATGATCGCTTCAATCAGTTGCATAGCAGTCTCCAGACGGTTGGCCGGCCGACGATGGTTGGTAAATCGCCGGAACCGACAACGCGCGTGTTCCCTGAACCAGCACTCTATCAACATGGCCCTCGCGCGACAAATCGACTAATGTTCAGTTTCCTCCCGACATGCAGACCGTGCCGCCCCCACCCTCGTCCGAACCCCAGCCCAACCCCGAGATTTCCCCGCCCTTTGGCGATCTGCGGGCGCTGCTGGACGCCAGCCGTCCGCGTCCTCGTTTCCGTCACGCCGGCACCCTGGTCACCGCCGCCTGGATCGCGGTCGTCGTCGGGTGGGTGGTCGGCGTAAGCGTCGCGGGCCAGGTCGGGCTTCAGGCGATCGCCTGGATCGCGACCGTGGGCGGTGCCGCGTTCGCCTGGTCTCTGAACAATGCCTACCGCGCCGAGGCGGCCGAACTGGTTACCGTCGAAGACCTCGTTGCACTCAAGCAACTTGACCAGGCCGGACCGCGACTGCACTGGCTGATGCTCCGCCCGATGCGCTCGCTCGAACACCGGCTTCGCGCCATGCTGCTGCTGGCGACCACGCTGTCGCGCCTGCAGCGGCACGAGAACGCGCTGATCGTCTACAACGAACTGATCGACACCGAACGCGTCGGCGGACCAGGCGGGGCGATGGTCCGGCTCGGCCGGGCGATGGCGATGCTGCACGCCGACCACCTCTACGATGCCGACCGCGCCATCAACGACCTCCGCCGCCTCATCGATCGCGGCGGCGCCGGCGCCGAGCTGCGTGAGATGGAAATCGACGCCGGTCTCGACGACGAGAGTCC
>JBBRFH010000306.1:0-3669 GCA_038224615.1 Tepidisphaerales bacterium | reverse complement strand
TGGCCTTCAGCGTGTCGAACGCGGTGCGCATGCACTGCTGGAAGATTTCGACCGGCTCGATGACGTGGTCGGCGGTGACGATGGTGAAAACGGCGTCCTTGTCCTTCTTGTGCAGGACGGCGGCGGGAAAGCCGACGGCGTTGGCGGTGTCGCGCGGCTCAGGCTCGCCCAGCAGATTCTCCGGCGGCAATTGCGGCAGATTATCGAGCACCGCCTGTCGATGGGCCTCGGCGGTGCAGACATAGATGCGCTCCGCGGGCAACACCCCGAGCAGCCGATCGAATGCGAGTTGCAGCAAGCTCTTGCCCTTACGGACGGGCAAAAGCTGTTTGGGAAATTTCTGTCTCGAGAGCGGCCAAAGCCGCGTCCCCAAGCCCCCCGCCATGATCACGCCGTATTCCATTGGTTCAACCTTTGAAGACTCATTCCGCAGCGGTCTCTTCTCGTACAAACTCGCAGTCACGCAGGCGCGTCCCTGAGCATTTTCACGCGCGCTGCGTTCGACAAGTCGAAGGGGCAGTATAGCAAAGGCTTTGTATCAATCGACAGTCAGCGGGCACGCCGACTCAAAACGCACACTTGCCAGTGCTTGCGTCAGCCGCCGACAGGGTCACAGCGAGCAGGCGATGATCGGCTCCGCTTCGTCTTCGCTGTGAATCCATCGCCGGCCGTCGAGTTCGATCAGTTCCCGGCCTTTACGCGGGCCCCAAGTGCCGGGCGTATAGGTCTCGGGCTTCTTGGTGCTGCTGGCCCAGCCGCGCAGGATGACGTCGATCACCTCCCACGCCGCCTCGGCCTCGTCGCCACGGATGAACAAGGTCTGGTCGCCTTGGATGGCGTCGTAGATCAACCGCTCGTAAGCCTCGGGCGCTTCCTTGTGGAACGCCGTCGCGTAGTTGAAGTCGAGTTCGACGTTCTTGATGTTCATCGCCCCGCCGGGCACTTTACCGTTAAGGTGCATCGAGATGCCTTCCTCGGGCGCGACCTTAATCACCAGATCGTTCGGAAACACCGGCGATTCGCACTGCTTCTGGAACAGCGTCAGCGGTGGCGAACGGAAGCGGACGACGATCTCGCTCACCTTCTGCGGCATGCACTTGCCGGTGCGGATGTAGAACGGCGTGCCGCTCCAGCGCCAGTTGTCGATGTACAGCTTCAGCGCCGCGAATGTCTCCGTCGTCGATGCCGGATCGACGCCCTTGGCGTTCATGTACCCTTCGGTCGGCTTGCCGTTGACTTCGCCGGCGCTGTACTGCCCGCGCACGGTAAACTCGTCGACTCGCTTTTCACTGAGCCGGCGGATCGACTTGTAGACCTTCACCTTTTCATCGCGAATCGACCGCGCATCCAGCGCGTAAGGCGGCTCCATCGCCACCAGCGCCATCAACTGAAAGATGTGGTTCTGCACCATGTCGCGCAGCGCGCCGCTCTTGTCGTAATACCCCGCCCGGTCGTCGGCCGACACGCTCTCGGCGACGGTGATCTGAACGTGGTCGATGTACTTGTAGTTCCAGATCGGCTCGAACAACGCATTGGCGAAGCGCAGCACCATGAGGTTCTGCACCGTCTCTTTGCCGAGGTAGTGGTCGATGCGGTAAATCTGCGTTTCGTGGAAATTCCGCGTCAGCAGCCCGTTGAGCTCCAGCGCGCTCTTCAGGTCATGTCCGAACGGCTTTTCGATGATGATGCGCTGCCATGCGCCTTCGTGCTCGACCGTGCCCGACTGCACGCGCTCGACGAGCCCTTGCGAGCCCAGGCATTTGCTGATCGGATCGAACGCATTCGGCGGCGTCGACAGATAAAACAGCCGATTGCCCTGCGTGTTGAACTTGCCATCCAGCTCACCCAGCCGGTCCTTCAACTTGTCGAAGTCGGCGGGTTGGTCGTAGTTGCCGGTGTGATAGAAGGTGCGGTCGAGCAGCCATTGCAGCTTGGCTTGATCGACGCCCTGCTTCTTCGCGGTGCGCGCATTCTTGGCGACCGAGTCCCAACAGATCTTGCGGAACTGGTCGTCGGTCATCGCGGTGCGCGCGTAGCCGACGAGCACAAAACTGTCGCTCAGCAGCCCCTCCATCACCATCTCGTACATGGCGGGAATGAGCTTGAGCTTGGCGAGATCGCCACTGGCCCCGAAAATCACCATCGCACACGGCGGCGCTGCTGCAGGCATGTCTTGCTCCCTCGAGTCAATTCGCGGAATCTAAAGGCGATCCGACAAAATGCAACGCAACTTACGTCACCCGCGCACCGGGCAATCCCGGGCGATCGCAAGTGCGCGCATCCAACTCCCTGCTGCGCTATCGCGAGCGAGATGGGGTGGGGGTCTGCCAGTCGTGCTGGCTTTGCGCAAAATGCCTGGCTTCTCTCGCGCAAAAATCGGTCCCGCAAAAAAGCCCCCACCCAAAACCCTCGCGGCGTACCCACAGAGCGCGCCAGACGCACCTGCAATTGCATTGCGAGTATTCATCACTGTCCGACACCCGAATGCGCACTTCCATCGACTCGACCAATCTGGCATGCCAAAAAGGCAGGTGGGTTTGTTTGTTCAAATTCACTTGCGCGCCCGTCTCGCGACCTTCAAAGGGTGACGAGATCAGCAGCAACGCGTTCGGTCGGCGCATAAGGGTCCCTCTATAGATAGGGAGGTCGTTGCGCAAAACCGGGACCGATCGCGCAACGCGCCCGCAGCCGCGTGCTGCAAACGCAGAATAATTTTTTGGATTGCGCGAGGTCGCGTTGCGCGCTTCTATGAGATCAGACCCCCTGCACAGTCCGCCAGTGCTTAAAGCGTTTCGGGCACGTCGCGAACTGCGGGTATGATCGGCCGCCGCGATGCAAGCAACTGCCACCACGATGCCGATCACCACGCCCGGGCATGCACCGTCCCGGTGGCGTCGCCGCGCTACTCAAGCCGCAGTCGCCGTCGCTATGCTCTACGCGATGCTCGGCCTGGGTTGCGCGGCGTTGCAGAACAAGATGATCTTTCCCGGCGCGTCGACCCAGGGCACCCCGGAAAGCGTCGTGCGTCCGCGCCCCGGGGTGGAGATCGTCAGGCTGAACCTCGCCGACGGCACGCCGATCGTCGCCCGGTTCAGCCCCGCGATCGGCCGGGAATCGGCGCGCGCACCGACGATCCTGTTCTTCTACGGGAACGGCATGTGTCTGGCGTATGCCGACGGCCTGATCTCGATGTTCTGCGAACTTGGCTGCAACGTGCTGTGCCCTGATTTCGCGGGGTACGGGATGAGCGGGGGCAAGCCATCGGAAGCCAGCCTCTACGCCACTGCGGACGTCGCGTTTGCCCACCTGAATCACCGCACCGACATCGACCCGAATCGCGTTATCGTCGTCGGCCTTTCCCTTGGCGGCGCGGTGGCAGTGGATCTGGCGGCGCGGGAGAAGGTAAGCGGGCTGATCCTGCTGTCGTCGTTCACCAGCATGACGGACATGGGCCGCAAGGTCGCACCCTGGCTGCCGACCTCGTGGATCCTGCGGTATCGATTCGACAGCATTTCCAAGATTTCGCAGGTCAAAGCGCCCACGCTGATCTGCCACGGCGAAGCCGACACGCTGATCCCGCCGGCGATGTCGAAACGGCTGATCGAAAACGCCGGCGGGCCGGTCAAGTCGTACTTCGTCCCCGGCGCAGGGCACAATGACCTGTTCTTC
>JBBRFH010000305.1:0-3688 GCA_038224615.1 Tepidisphaerales bacterium | reverse complement strand
GTCGCAGTGATAAAGATGTCACCGGTCTCGAGTACTGAATCCAGCGTCGTGACCTGGTAGCCTTCCATCGCAGCCTGCAGCGCACAGATCGGGTCGATCTCCGTCACGATCACGCGGGCACCCTGGCCCTTGAGCGACTGGGCACAGCCCTTGCCGACGTCGCCGTAGCCGCAGATGACGGCAACCTTGCCGCTGATCATCACATCGGTGGCGCGGAAGATGCCGTCGATGAGCGAGTGACGGCAGCCGTACAGGTTGTCGAACTTGCTCTTGGTACACGAGTCGTTGACGTTGATCGCCGGGAACAGCAGTGTGCCGGCCTTCTGCATTTCGTACAGCCGGTGTACGCCGGTGGTCGTCTCTTCGCTGACGCCGCGGCACTTCTTGCCGGCTTCGGTCCAGCGGGTCGGCTGGGTCTTGAGCGTCTTGGCGAGCAGTTCGAGAATGACCTTGTACTCTTCATTGTCAGTCGTATCCGGCGACGGCACCTTGCCAGCCGCCTCGAACTCGGTGCCCTTGTGAATCAGCAGCGTCACGTCGCCGCCGTCGTCGACGATCTGGTCCGGGCCTTCGCCGTTGCCGAAGTCCAGCGCGCGATCGGTACACCACCAATACTCTTCCAGCGATTCGCCCTTCCAGGCGAAGACCGGGATACCCTTGGGATCTTCCGGCGTCCCATTCGGGCCCACCGCAATGGCGGCGGCGGCGTGGTCCTGCGTCGAGAAGATGTTGCATGAGCACCAGCGGACGTCAGCACCCAACGCCACCAGCGTCTCGATCAGCACGCCGGTCTGGATCGTCATGTGCAGGCTGCCGACGATCTTCAGGCCCTTGAGCGGCTTCCTGGTGCCGAACTCAGCCCGACACGCCATCAGACCGGGCATTTCCTGCTCGGCGAGCATCAGTTCCTTACGCCCCCACTCGGCCAACGACAGGTCGCAGACCTTGAACTCCAACTTCGACGACAACTTCTTCTCTTGCAGCGTGGCGGACATCAGCGGACTCCTTTGAATATCAGATCACCGGACCCGGACTGCTCAACGGCAGTTGTAGCATTTTGTAACAGTCCATCCGTTCATCCGGATATAATGATGAATGCCCCCGGCGCGGTCAAGAGAAAAGATACGCCGCCCACCTGCGTCGTAAGTTGATATGGAATAGGGAGTTACTCCGAAATCGGCTTCGTGCTTTCAAATACGATGACAGCCGGACCCACTTTCCTCAAGCGGCCGAGCCCAATCATTTACCTAACTTGTACCGTCGTCACAACCGCCGGGTCCATTAGAAAATCCGGATTGCGTTCACCGCGTTTCCGCCCCTCCGGCGCATCATCCATGCGCGGAATCAGGAACCGCAAATTACGCCGATGAACGCAGATTTCAGCTGCCCCCCGCTGCAGGCGCCTTCGTTTTTATCTGCGTATTCTGCGTATTCTGCGGTTCCACGGCCCTTCGTCGAAGCAGACATCGGGCTACTCCGGTTCAAAGCGAACGACTATGTGGGTCCGCTTCACCTTCGGTAGCACGATCCGTATCTCCGTGATCCCCTCTATCGGCTTCTGCGGCGGATCGGTCTTGACGCGCGCGATCTCGATGGGAAATCGGCCGCGCTCGAGGGGGATCAATCCCGGCTCAACGACGCGCATCCGTACACGCCTTCCATTGAGCACGAGATGAGCCACGTCTGGACCCTCCAGCGTCACGGCCGCCGCGGTGTGCATGCGCCAGGTGACTGTCGCTTTCTCACCGAGGGTCACGTCGTCACTGATTTCCACGTCGCCGAGGTCGGTGATCGCGGCCGAGCGACGGACGCGCTGGGCGCCTGGGTAGGCGTCGGTCAGGTCGATCGTGGCGGCCGGCTTCGCTTCGTCGATCGCGCCAACAACCGTCGCCGTCGCGCCGATCGGCTGACTGTTATCGTCGATCGTGAGCGTGTTATGACCGGGGGTTGACGAGCGGAGGTAGCGATCGCGCTTGTTGCCGAGGTAGCCGGGAAGCTCGTAGTTGTCCGCACCGAGATCGCATGCGAAGCGCTGCCCGTTCATGTCGAGAACGAAGGAGCCGAGATCGAGATGCGTGTGATTGGCGGCCGTCGTGCCGATGCGCAGTGCGAGAAACGTCGTCTCACCTTTAGCGCGATCGCGCAGCACCACCGCGGAGCCGAACGCCTGCGCGCCGTGTATGGAATCCTTTGACGGCTTCTGGGGCAGCGTGCGCAGCCACAGGTAGTCGAAGATTGAAGGGTCTTCGTCGCCGCGTGCGATTTCAAAGTCAGCGAAGGCGGGCCTTCTGAACTTCGACGCGTGCCAGAGCAGCCACGCGCTGCTGCCGACCACTTCGTCAGAGTCGCCGAAGTTGGCGCTGACGTTCTGAGGCCCGGTCATGTGTACGCGGTAGTCACCGGCACGTTTCCAACCTGGATGCATGTCAGGCACATGGATCGGCCGATCGAGCGCCGTCTCGATCGCTGCGACGGCGAAGGTGAGGTAGCGCGTCGCGTAGTTGTGATACATGGGCCCCTCCTGCGTGCTCCCCGTTTCGTCGTAGGCGGCCATGCCGTGGTGCAGCGACTTCATCGCCAGCGCCAGCGTTTTGTTCGCGACGTCCGGCGCCACGTCCATCACCGCCAGCGAGCCGACGATCACCCCGCCATTGCAGACGAGATTCCAGTTGTGCTCTGCGGTCGTCCAGCCGCCGGCCGATTGGTAGGCGTCCAGCGCCGGGTCGAGCCCCTTGCGGACGATCGCCTGCGCGATGATCCGCCGATCTTCCTTGCCCAGTTGGTCAAACACCCAGTCGTACCCGATCGCGACGGCCGTCATCATCTCGGCTGTCGCGAGGAAATCGTTGGGCTGCCAGTCGGGGAAACTGCAACAATTGCGCAATTCTCGAATCGCCGCCTCGGCGTATCGGGTCTCGCCCGTAATGCGATACAACCCGGCCAATGTTGGCACGCGCGCCATCGCCTCACGGCTGCGCGTCAGGAGCCGCTTCGAGTCATACGCGATCGGCGGCTTGTCGATGATTTCGTCCCCGCGATGTTGAAGCTTGCCGAGCCACATTCGTTGACGATCGTCGAGCGGCGCGAGCCCTGGCGTCGGATCAAACAGCAGCCTCGGATGGCCGGGCTTCACTTCCGCTTCGATCACCGGTGCCTTGAGCGCCCCGCGCTCCGCACGATCCCGCTCAATCTTCCGCCCGGTCTCACGAATCACCCGCGAGCAACCGGCTAGCAGCACGAACAGGATCAGGAGCCATCGCATACCCCCATCATAGCCGGGCGTTGGCCGCCACTCTCCCGGCGTTGGCATGCGAGGCGAAATTCGCTTCACCGGAGGCGGACCTTCAGGGGTTTTGCGTGATGTGGCGGCGGTGCTACGATCCGGCGGCATGTTTCGCGGCGGCGCGCGGACGTGGCGGATGCGAATGACAAGGCACCTCAGGAGTATGTCAGTGACGACTCGAACAACTCCTGCAGCCACCTTCCTCGCTGACAATCGCGGGCGACCCGACCGATGGAGCGCCGTCGCCTGCGCGACGATCGCCGCCGTCTGTATCGCCCAGGCATCGAACGTGCGCTCCGGGTCTTGGGATTTCGATGCCCTCCACTGGCTGACCGCCGGCCTGGTCGCGACAGTCCTGGCGACCTCTTCTGTGCGGTCGTCCACGCTCAAACGCTTCGGGCCGAC
>JBBRFH010000304.1:0-3700 GCA_038224615.1 Tepidisphaerales bacterium | reverse complement strand
CGTCCATCGCCACCGCAGAAGTGGTTTCGCTGCGTCTCCAGATATCGCAAGCAGTGGGCAGAGTGCGAGGTTCCGAGCATCCATTCAAATGACAAAGCCCGCAGGCAAAACCTGCGGGCTTTCACGCCCTTGGAAGAATGGAGGGGGCCCCGCAGTGGGAAGGACGGGACACTGCGGGGCCCGGCGGAGAAACGGAGATCATCGGTCGACGTGCGGCAAGCCCTCGCGCCTAGCGCGTTTCCGGCTTTTCAGTTGCCGCGTCGGAGTAGTAAGCGTGAATGACCTTTTCAGCCACGAGACGATAGGCATCTTCCTTGGCTGCCGGCCAGCTATCTGCGTTGTCAATTATCTTAGTCAGGGCGTTCACCTGGGCCTTGTACAGCGCGGCGCCGTTGACGGTGCTGGGCACATCGACGACCCATGAATCCGGCATCTCGTGCTGCATCGAGATCATCATGCCGTTCTTATCTTTCATGCCCATCAGGTTAACGATGGCGACGTCGCGGCCGTTGGTCAGCTTCGGATCCGCGTTGACGGTGGGGTTGTCTGCGGCGTTGTTGCCCATGCCCTGCGGCATCGGAGCGACGGGCCAACCCTTACGGGCGGTGGCTTCGTCGCTGACTTCGCCTTGCTGGACGCTGGTCACGCCGTCGAGCAGTTCGCGCGTCAGCTTGAAATCCTCGCCGTACTTGGCCTTGAACAGGCCGCGGAACTGGTCGATCTTGGAGTCCATGTCGGCGAAGTTGTTGCCGAGCTGGCCCGTGACGCGATCCCGGTCGTCATTGCTCAGGTAACTGACGCCGTCATCGAAATCGCCGCGCGAGAGCGTGTTGTTGACCAGCTTGACCAGGCCGGTGCGAACGTCTTCGATGTCATTGGCGTCCTTGGCTTTGAAGCCGGCCGGAAGCGTAGGGATGCCGACGGAGGCGGCATTCTTGCTGCCGGCGTTGTCGCCGACAACGGCATCCTTGGCATTCTTGGCGGCCTGCTTGACGTCGCGGCCGGCCTCCTTAAGTGAATCGCCCATGTCTCCAGCGAAGCACATCGAGGCGGCGGCCGCGGTGATGGCGGCGGCGAGGGTACGGGTGGCAAAGTTCATGACTGTCTCCTTCGGGTCGTTGCGAAGCGGGGCGGACTCAAGCGACCTCCGGCTTCTGTTCGTTTCCGTGTCGAGGCCATCGGCCCCAGACAGCAGCACCGTTGCCGTGTCTATTCAATAATGCCGATGCCATGTGCAGCGATGCTAAAATGGTTCTGAAAACGCGTTTATTTTTGTTGGCGCAGATTTGCCACCGGGCGGTGAATGGAATTTAATCGTCCGTAGCCTAGGTAGAACGCTATCAATCGCTTATATCGCAAGTGTGCGCAGCGGACGGAGGGCAGACACCTCGCATCCCCGGCGTGCATCAATGCAGAAAGCCGAAGGACACCATGAAGATTCTAGTGATCGAAGACAACCCTCGGATGGCATCGGCCATTCAGAAGGGGCTGAATGCCGCGGGGCATGTGTGCGACATGTGCATCAGCGGGCGTGAGGGAGAAGAACAGGCCTCTACAGGTGAGTATGACGCGGTTGTGCTGGACGTGATGCTGCAGGACCACGACGGCATTGATCTGTGTCGCAACCTTCGCCGGCGCGAAGTGCGGACGCCAATCCTGATGCTGACGGCGCTCTCGGGCACCAAGGACAAGATCGCCGGTCTCGACGCCGGCGCCGATGACTACCTTGGCAAGCCGTTCGACTTCGAGGAACTGGTGGCGCGGCTCCGGGCGTTGACGCGTCGCGTCACGGACCTCGATTCGGCGCTGCTGCGCTACGGCGACATGGAAATCGACATGCCGCGTCGGCGCGTGACGCGGCAGGGCAAATACATCGAGCTGACCAACAAGCAGTTTGTGTTGCTCGAGTACTTGATCCGCAATCCCGATCGCGTCCTCAGCCGGGCTGTGCTCGGACAGAACGTGTGGGACATGAACTTTGATCCGTTCAGCAACGTGATTGATGTTCACATTGCCGCGCTGCGAAAGAAGGTGGATCGGCCGTTCGATAAGCCGCTCATCCATACCATTATGGGCGTCGGCTATATGTTCAGCAGCCAGCCGCCTCAGGGATCGAGCGCGGATGACTCGGATCTCGAGCAAAACTGAGCCGCCGGCTGGGCCATTTCTCAGCGTCGTGTACTGCCGAAGATCGCCTGGGCGGATTTCATGCTTCGGTCCTTTCGTGCCCGCCTGATTATCGCCTTCTGTGCCTTGTTCGCCGCCATCAGCGTTGCGGTGAGCTTTGCCGGTCTATTGCTGCGCGAACAACAGATCCGCAATATCTTCGACAACGAGCTGCACACCCGCGCCCAGGGCATCCGCGAAGCGATCAACAAGGTGCCCGTCCTGACCGATGAATCCCTTCAGGCGGTGATTGCCGACCTCGGCCGGCAGATCTATTTCCGCGACTTTTATGTGCAGGTCTACAACGATGCCGACGAGCGCATCGCCAGGTCGGCAAATCTGAAGGACGGCTACATCGCGTTGCGCCGACCTGCAAAGGATTCCTCCAAAGACGATGTCATTTATGAAGGCGTGCCTGAGGCGGGCTCTCTGCCGCCGGACGGTCCGAGCCGGTTGCGCGGTCTGCGCGTGCGATTCACGCGACCCGACGGCCGACAGTACATCGCCATCATCGCCACCGATCCGGTTTACGTCACCGAATCGATCTCGGCGCTCCGCTGGGTCTTCCTTGGCGGCAACGCCGGCGGCCTCGTCGCGGCGGCGGGGGCGGGCTGGCTGGTCACGGGCGCGATGCAGCGCCGCATGCAGCTCATTCGCGAACAGGTCAAGACGTTCGGCCCGGACGATCTCACCCGGCGCATCACCATGCGCGACCGCGACGAGATCACCGAACTGACGCGTCATCTTAACCAAATGCTCGACCGGCTTCAGGCCGGCTTCGAAACCCAGGAACGATTTATCCACGACGCTTCGCATGAGTTGAAGACGCCCGTCGCCACTGTGCAAGCCGAGGCGCAGGCGATGCTGTACGGCGAGCCGAGCAAGGAGGAACTGATCGAGTTCGCGCGATCGACCAACGACGAAATGCGTCGCCTCGGCCGGCTCACCGAGGCGCTGCTGCTGCTGACCCGCACGAATGAGAGCGTCGTCACCAGCCGCTTCAAACCCGCCGACATGACCGAAATAACGATCGCCGCCATCAAGCATCTATCGTTGATGGCGACTGACCACCAGGTGAAGTTGCACCTCATCCAGGAGGAGGGCGTCTCCGAAACGCTGCTGGTGCGCTGCGACTCTGAACTGCTCGAAGCGATGCTCAGCAACCTGATCCGCAACGCCATCCGTTTCTCGCCGCGCAAGAGCGAGATCCGGATTACCGTCGCTTCGAGCGGCGATGCGCTGGAGGTGTCGGTCGAGGACGAAGGTCCGGGAATTCCACCAGACGTCCTGCCGCGGATTTTTGACCGCTATTTCCAGACGAGTCAGACAAAAATTCGCCGAGGCGCAGGATTGGGATTGGCGATCGCCTCGACGGTCGCCAAGCTGCACGCCGGCGTGGTCACTGCGACCAGTCGCGCGGGCGGCGGGGCTCGGTTCACGGTCCGGCTGCCGCGATTGAAGGCCGAAATGTCGACGATTTAAATGCACGTTTTCGAGTCGCAAACGTGCATCTGCGCATGGATTAAGAGCGATT
>JBBRFH010000303.1:0-3721 GCA_038224615.1 Tepidisphaerales bacterium | reverse complement strand
TGGGGCGGGCAGGGGATCGTCGGCAACATCAAGGACGCCAAGCTCGAGCTGAAGGACGGCATGGCCTACCAGGACATGACGCTGACGCTCCTGAAGGAAGTCGAACGCCAGAACGCCGCCGGCAAGAAAGAGACCGCCGAGACCAATGAGACGATCCGCTTCGTCGGCGGGATCAACCTGGAGAAGAACACCTTCGACAACTACAAGATGATCATCTCTCCCGGGCTGCTTCTGCGCGAGTGGCGCAAGAGCTACCCTAACGGCATGGAGGTCGAACTTCGCGGCCGTGTCGATGACGTCGGCGGCATCATGGCCCAGGCAATCGCCCAACTCGCCATCAAGGGCACCGTCGGCAACGAGATCGAGAAAGGCCTCGAAGGGCTGCTGAATAAGAAGAAGAAATAACGCCCGCGGCCTGGGATGTCCGCCTTCTTCCCCTGCCGAGCATTATGCGGCCTGAGGAGCGAGAACCGCAGATTGCGCAGATCGCTCGGATGCGTCAGGTGATCTCGTAGTACCACACGAGCGTTGCGTTTTCTTTCACGAGATCGTGATTGGAGCGGCGCCGCACGTCGAGTCCGCTCAGCTCCCAGCCGTGCTTGTCCAGCAGGTTGGCGGCGGGGGAGTTGTTTGTCAACGTGGCGCAACAGATCGCCCGCACGGCTTCATTTTCGCGTGCCTTCTCGATCAGTTGAAACAGCAACACCGTGGCGATCCCCTGGCGGCGGAAGTCGTAATCCACACGCAGGTCGATCAGCTCGACGGTTTCAAACTGCGGCCGATGCTGCGCCAGCAGGCTCGCCACCACCTGGCCGTCGTGTTCGCCGACCAGCGCGACGCCTTCGTCCATGCCGGTAAGGACCTGCTTGAGGACGAACTGCGTGTCGTCGTCGAGCCGGTTCGGCGCGATCAGCTTCTCGCGCAACGGCCTTCGCTCGAGCCTGAACGACACCGCCGCCACGCCGTCGCCGCCGCGATCGACGTGCAGGTAGTCGGTCGATTCAATGACGCTGTCGATCTCCAGGATCGCGTCCAAATCAGCAGCCTTCGCCGGTCGAATGTCCATACGGGTGAGTATATGAGTGCGAGCCGAAGTCGATAGTCGAGAGTTGATAGTCGATAGCCAATTCCTCGCTATCGACTATCAACTCTCGACTATCGACTTCAGCTTCCTTTGCTATACTCAATGGTCCTATGCGCCTGACGTATCTCGATAACAACGCGACGACCCAGCCGGCTTCTGAAGTCGTTGCGGTCATGACACAGTATCTGTCGGAGCACTGGGCCAACCCGTCGTCGGCGCACCGCTTCGGACAACGCGCGCGCCAGGGCGTGGATGTCGCCCGGCAGCAGGTGGCGGAGCTGGTCGATGTCGATCCGAACAGTCTCTGGTTCACCGGCGGCGGCACGGAAGCGGTCAACACTAACATCCGCAACCTGCTCGCCCACCGCGGCCAGCGGCGCAAGCTCATCACCAGCACCATCGAGCACAACGCCACCGGCGAGCTGTCCAAGCAGCTCGAGCGCGACGGGTACACCGTCGTCCGCATCGAAGTCGACCGCCACGGCGAACTCGACATCGGCCAGCTCATCACCGAAGTGGATGACGAGACAGCGCTGGTCTCGATGATGTGGGCCAACAACGAGACCGGCGTGATCTTCCCGATCGAACAGATCGTGGCGATCTGTCACGGCGCCGGCGTGCCGTTTCACACCGATGCAACGCAGGCCGTCGGCAAGGTGCCGATCAGCTTCCGCGACGTGCCCATCGATGCCGCCAGCTTCGCGCCGCACAAGTTTCACGGGCCTAAGGGAATCGGCATCGGCTATGCCCGCAAGGGTCTGCGCGTGCGGCCGCTGCTGCTCGGTGGTCCGCAGGAACGCGGACGCAGAGGCGGGACCGAAAACGTCCCCGGCATCGTCGGCTCGGGAAAGGCGGCCGAGCTTGCCAAGGCGGCGCTGGTCGCCGAGATGCCGCGCGTCAAGGCGATGCGCGACCGGCTTGAATCGACCATCCTCGAAACGATCGCCGACACCCACGTCAACGGCTCGCGCATCCACCGCACGCCCAATACCAGCAACATCAGCTTCGCACAGCTGCAGAGCGAGGCGATCCTGCTGCTGCTCAGCGAGCAGGGCATCTGCGCCAGCGCCGGCGCGGCGTGCAGCAGCGGCAGCCTCGAGCCTTCGCACGTGATGCGGGCGATGAAAATCCCCGACAATATCGCCCACGGCGCGATCCGCTTCTCGCTCAGCCGCTACAACACCGATGAGGACATCGACTACGCCCTCAAGGTGCTGCCCGGCGTGATCCGCAAGCTGCGTGCAGTGTTGCCAGTCGGCGTGTAAGGTTCCCAGCCTCACGACGGCGACGCCGACGCATGTTCGATTTCACTGACCCGATCATACTCTCCCTGTTCTACCTGCTCGGCGGGACCGTCTTCGCGTACGTCGGGCTGAGATTCCTGTGGCGCGGGATCGGCGATGCCGGCATTTTTCGCGGGGCGTTGCTCGGGCTTCCGGTTATCGGCGTGGCCGGCGCTTTCGTCGCGATGGGCTTCGGCGGCATGTCGATCGCGCTGCTCTGTACCGCCAGCGTGCTGATGCTGACCCTCGGCCTGGGCGTCAGCGCGGCGAGCACATTCAGCAATGACGGGATCTCCGCTCCCTCGCTACGGCTGCTGATGCCGCCGGCGGCGTGCGTGTTCGTGATCGGTTTCCAAGGCGAACTTACTCTGGCGCACGCGCTGGCGATTGCAGTGATCGCAGGCCTCGCGCTCTGGAGCGCGCCGCGTCCCATCCCGGCCGCGTCCAGAACAACCGAAGCGATCATTCCCCTGATCATCGGCATCGTCATCACTATCGGCGGGGCGATCCTGGTGACGCGCGGGGCGGGCATCTTTATGCGGGGCGTCAGCAGCATTGTCGTGACGCCCGTCGTCGTGCTGCTGGTGGCGCCGGCGATGTTGCTGTCACTGCTCGGCCTGCTCGCGACCGAAGCGCGACGTGGCGGGGGCAGCAGCGCGATCGACACCGTCAGCGGATTCGTCATCGCCTGCCTGGGCGGAAGCGCACTGGTGATCGTGATCGCCCACCTGATGCGGGCCGTCGCTGTGCGGACCGCCGCAACGATGCTGCCCAGTACGCAGCCGACAACCGCGCCGTCGGACGTCGCCGCGCTGGTCATTCCCATGGCCACGTGGCGCGTCGATTCCGTCCTGCTCGTCGTTCTGTCGGCGTTGCTGATCCCCGTCGGCACCGGACACATCCGACTCGGCAAAGTCGAAGGCCTGGCCCTCATCGGCCTCTACCTCCTGTACGCCAGCGTCGCCACACACACCGGCGCAAGGTGAGATGCGATCGACGGATCGCCGCGAATTGCACGATTGGAATCAGC
The DNA here is from genome assembly GCA_038224615.1 of Tepidisphaerales bacterium. Classification (GTDB taxonomy): domain Bacteria; phylum Planctomycetota; class Phycisphaerae; order Tepidisphaerales; family Tepidisphaeraceae; genus JBBRFH01. Next base: position 324 of record JBBRFH010000303.1, on the reverse strand, counting down.
AAATGCGAGCCGCGAAGCTGCGATGAGCGCGAAGGCAAACGCTAAGAAGACCCTTCATTCTTGGCTTTCCCTTCGTAACTGTTTACCGTCCCCCCGCGATTTTTTCTTGTTTTGAGGGGCGCGCATTCCATGGCGAGTTGATATGTTCCGCGCGGCATGGATGCCCGGCGATTACAAAAGCGCTATGACGAACTCTGCCCCAAGCCGGAGAACCTGTCGCGGGCGCTTCGCCCGGCGGTGGTGATGCGCCGGGTGCCACAGGTCGGCGTACTCGCAGACCTGTGCCTTCGGTGCGGTCCTTGAGCACAGGTCTCGGCGTACCGC
>JBBRFH010000302.1:0-3750 GCA_038224615.1 Tepidisphaerales bacterium | reverse complement strand
CCAACCGCATCTTCGTCCAGGCCAGCGCCAAGGCCTGGCAGCAGCAGGTCGTCATTGCCAAGCCACTGGCGACCAAGCAGATGATCACCGACCAGGACGTGACCGAGCGTCGGACACTGACTGACAACCTCACCGACGATCCGCTGCTGCGGCGCGACCAAATCGTCGGGCAGATGGCGGCCCGCAACCTTCGGCCGGGCACGGTCGTCACCGCCAAGCTCGTCGATGCGGTGCAGATGGTGCGGACCGGGCAGTTCGTGACCGTGCAATCGGCCCAGGGCGGAATCAACATCAAGACCGTTGCCCGCGCCATCGACAGCGGCAGCTACGGCCAGAGCGTCCGCGTGAAGAACGAAACCACCAAGGACATCTACCGCGTCATTGTCACCGGCATGCAGGAAGCATCGCTGAACGCTCCCGAAGTTGTTGCTGTCACGGAGTAAGGATGCCGCCTCGATCGATCAGTTTCCGCTTCATTTTCGCGGTGGCAGTCATCGCGACCGCGTTGTCTGCCACGAGTGTCCGCGCGCAGGTCGAGATGCCGCAGCAGCCGACACGCCAGGTGTCCCAGCAGCCGACCGTCAACCTCAACGCCTCGCCGCCTAACGTCGGGGCACTGATGAAGAACAGCAATGGTTCGCTCTATCGCGCCGTTGCGAACATGCCCGACGACCCGCGCCTGATCAAGCCGGCCGATGTCAGTTACTTCTCGATCGCGGCGCCCAAGCCCAAGACGCTGCAGAAGCACGACCTGCTGACGATCGTCGTGCGCGAAGAGAGCAGCTTCAAGAGCGACGGCAAGACCAACGGCACCAAGACCGCCGCTTTGGACGCCAAGCTCGAGCAGTTCCCCGCCATCAGTTTGGCAGACATGGCGCTGAAGGCGGGCATCGGCTCGACGATCCCCGAACTCAAGCTCTCCGCCGACCGGAACTTCTCCAACGACGGCAGTGTCGACCGCAAGGACACGTTCACCGCCCGCATCCAGTCCGAGGTGGTCGACGTCAAGCCCAACGGCACACTGGTCGTGCAAGCCCGTAAGCGGATCGTTACCGACGACGAGGAGCAGTTGTTCGTCCTCACCGGCGTCTGCCGCGTGCAGGACGTGACCGCCGACAACAGCGTGCTGAGCACGCAGCTCTATGACCTGGACGTAAAAAAGACCCACACCGGGGCCGTCCGAGACGCCACCAAGCGCGGATGGATCCCGCGGGCGATGGATTGGCTTAGTCCGTGGTAATGCTTCGTGATTCGTGTATCGCGGTTCAAGAGACGCTCAGAGCAGGATGCTCCCGATGAACAAGACAACCCTTTCAATCGCCATAACGATCGCCTTGTCGCTGTGCGCGTTCGCACAAGCGGCGCGGATCGCCGATATCACGCGGCTGTCGAACCAGCGCACCAACGTCGTCACCGGCCTCGGCCTGGTGTACGGCGTTAAAGGCACCGGCGACGGCGACAGCTACATGCAGGCGATTCGCCGACTGGCGGCGATGCTCAATAAATTCGATCCAGGATCGGCGAGCGTTACCGACCTGAAAAACACCAAGAACTGCGCCCTCGTCAGCCTGACCGCCACCATCCCCGCCAATGGCGGACGCGATGGCGACAAGCTCGACGTGCGCGTCACCAGCTTCGGCGCGGCATCGTCGCTCCGCGGCGGCATCCTCTTCGTCAGTCCGATCACCTTCATCGCCAGGGACAAGCAGATCCTCGTGGGCATGGCCAACGGGCCCGTGCAACTCGACGACCCGAGCACCCCGCTCACCGGCGTCATCAAAGGCGGCTGCGTCCTCGAAGGCGACTTCCCCAACGGCGGGCTGGAAAACGGCATGTTCCGACTCATCATCGACGAGCCCAGCGCCTCCTGGACCATGAGCAGCAACATGGCCAAGATCATCAACGATTCCGAGGACGGCCAGACCTGGGCATGGGCACTGTCGGAGAAGGAAGTCGCCGTCCGCATCCCGCCCAGCGAGCAGAAGCAGCCCGACGGCTTCATCAGCCGCATCCAACGACTCCCCGTGCCGCTGATTCCGTCCGAGGCCCGCGTCACGATCAACGAGCGCACCGGAACCGTCGTGCTCACCGGCGACGTCGAGATCTCGCCCGTGGTCATCAGTCACAAAGGCCTGACGATCAGCACGATTGTGCCCGCGCCCGCGCCCAGCGCCCGTGTCCCGATCGTAAAGAGCAGCGACGTCGTCGCAATCGACACCGTCAACGCCGGCGGCGCCAAGCTGCAAGACCTGATTAACGCACTCGATCAGTTGAAGGTCCCGATCCAGGACCGCATCGACATCATCAAGGAGCTGCACAAGACCGGAAAGCTTCACGCGAAACTGTTGATGGAATAGCGGTGCCGATCGAAGGCCAAGCTCGACACCCGCATGGACGTCCTCGCCGAGACCATGCGCCTGACCCGCACGGGCCGCTTGCCGAAGTAGGCCGATACTCGTCAGTGTGGCGGTCGACCGCGTGGGACGGAAATCCCGGATTGATGCCCTGTGGCTACCGTCACCAAGGGAAACGGGCCATGATTTGTTCGCCGTCTCTTACCCTCCGGCCCTGCTTTCCCTACCTCGCCCCGTCAGATTCCAGTGATCTTCCTGCCGCGCATGCGCCCTATCGACCCGTTCGCGGAGACTGCGGTGGCTAGGGGGCGGGGTGGAATAGGCGGTCCTGGCCCTCATTCCCCCAGCGCGCCATTGGCCCACATGACGACGGCATCAGCCACGGCCAAAAGGGCGGCCCGGTCCGGCAGATTTGCCAATTCGGCATCGGTCGGCCCGGCCTCATCGTAGCGAAGCAGAATGCCGTAGGGCGTCAGGATCACCAAGTCTTGCCGGGCCATGGGCGGGGCCAACGAATGCTCGGCAAGCAAGTCGAGCAAGACGGAGAGGTTATGCGTTCGGGAATACTCGATGCCGCGCGAGCACAGCATCGCCTTAAGTGCCTTCTCGACGGCTTGTTGAACATGAAACCCAATTCCCCACTCCGGGGTACTTTCGTCCCCTGCCAGTCGCCGCGCCATGTTCAGGTCATCGGTCGCCTTACGCCGGAGGAGGTGGGCCAATTCAACTTGCGGGTCCATAAACCTTTCCTTCCCGGTTCACGCGATAGGCGATGGTGTTGGGGACGTTCTTCCAACGATCGAACGCCTGGCTCGACAACACCAGGAGGTCGGTCGGAAGTTTCAGCGGCCGCAGGGCCTCGTTGAGCCGGAGCATCTCGCGCACGCGGTCTGCGACGTGCGGCTCGACGACCAGAAAATCCACATCACTGCGGGCGTCGGCTCGTCCCGTCGCCTGCGAGCCGAACAAGATCACCCGCGACCCCCCTGGGGCCGCAGCCAGCAAGAGCGCTGTCGCCTTCTCGATGGTGGATAAGTCGATCCTAAACGCACCTCGCTCAGAAACCACCAGTTTCAATGACACGGTGTTGCAGCGTACGCGGCAGGCGTCCTGATGTCTCGTGCCGCAGCAGGCTTAATGATTAGCTTGTCGCTCATTGCGTCTCACAGCGCCAGCTTCTTTTTCAACTGCGACAGCGTCGTGCCGCCGGGCTCTTTCATCCGTCGTCGGCTTTCCGCGGCGTCACCGGCGTCCATTTCGTGCTCGGCACCGATCTGAGCGAGCAGTTTCTTGTAGTCCTGTTCGCGCAGCACTACCAGCCGTTCCGTGCGTGACAAATTTTCCGGGCAGTTGGTAAAAACCTGTTAAGATGATGCAGTTCAAGGAATTGGATGGT
>JBBRFH010000301.1:0-3751 GCA_038224615.1 Tepidisphaerales bacterium | reverse complement strand
CGACGTGATGATCAGCGGCAAGATCGCCGTCGTCTGCGGCTACGGCGATGTGGGCAAAGGCTGCTGCCAGAGCCTCAAGGGCCAGGGCGCCCGCGTGATCGTGACGGAAATCGATCCGATCTGCGCTCTGCAGGCAGCCATGGAAGGCTATCAAGTGCTTCCGCTGGAAGACACGCTCAGCTACGCCGACATCTACGTGACGACGACCGGCAACTACAACATTATCACCGCCGACCACATGGCGAAGATGAAGGACAAGGCGATCGTCGGCAACATCGGTCACTTCGACAATGAGATCGACATGGCGGGGTTGAAGAAGGTCGCCGGCATCAAGAAGACCAACATCAAGCCGCAGTATGACATGTGGACCTTCAAGGACGGGCACAGCGTGCTGATCCTCGCCGAAGGCCGACTGCTGAACCTCGGCTGCGCGACCGGCCATCCGAGCTTCGTGATGAGCGCGTCGTTCACCAACCAGACGATCGCCCAGATCGAGCTGGCCGAGAACGCCGGCAAGTACGACAAGGCCGTCTATGTGCTGCCCAAGCACCTGGATGAAAAGGTCGCCCGGCTGCACCTGGACAAGCTCGGCGTGAAGCTGACCAAGCTGAGCGAAGAGCAGGCCAAGTACATCGGCGTGCCGGTCGAAGGGCCGTACAAGCCGAACCACTACCGCTATTGATCGCCTCGCGCGACCATCGGCGTGCGGCGCGTGAGTAGCGCGTCGCACGCCTTGCAGCCCGATTGAGCGGGGCGATGCGGCATGCCGAACGCGGGTGCTCACGCCGCGTAGATTCAACGGCGCAGCTCGAACCAGCCGAATCGCAAGGGTTCGATCTCGCGCGCGATCACGCCCGCGCCACTGCGCCGCAGCACGCCGTCGCCGCCAAGCTTTCGGACGGACCGCAAGGCCGGGTCGATCGGCGGCAGTTCAAACGATTTTTCGTCAGGCGTGTTCAATCCGCGGAAGAGCAGCACATGAGTGCTGTCGTCGCCGGCTGAGACAAAGCCCGACCAGCTCGCGCCGTCCGGGATGTCGCCGATCGGGACGATCCGGCCGTTGAAGATCGCGTCGCGGTGGCGCTTCCATTCGGCGATCAGTGGGGCGGCCTCCTGGGCGAACGACTCGGGCAGGTTGGAAACCTCGAACCACCCGAGCGGGCTGGCGAACATGATCGTCGCGAAGAGATAGTCAGCGCGGTAGCGGTTCGGTTGCAGCGGGTCGGCGTCGCCGTACTTGTCGGCGTTGCGGGCGTTGTTGAGGAACTCCATGCGCAGACGGGCGGGGTCGATGTAATGGGCCAGCGTCCAGAGGGTGCGCAGCGTGTGATGCGGGAAGTAGCGGCGCCAGTCGGTGTAGCGATTCTCAACGAACAGCGGTCCGACGTGCATCGCGCCGAAGTAGCCGGGACGGATCTCGGCCGTCACGTCGAGATCGAACGTCACCTGCCCGTCGGTCTGCTGGAGCACCTTGTCGAACAGTCGCATCAGGTTTTGCTCGCCGGCCTTGGTCTTCGCTTTCACGCCGTCGATTTTGAAATGACCGACCCCCAGATCGCGGTGGAAGCTTAGCAGCGTGTTGGCGTCGTCGTCCCAATGAGCGAAATCGTCGGCCGAATCAGGCGAAAACCACAGCCCGAATTTCACGCCCGCCGCACTGGCGGCGTCGATGATCGGCTTGAGGCCGTTCGGAAATCGCTTCGGGTTCGGTTGCCAGAAGTTCTTTGAGACCGACCAGTACCCCTCCCACACGCCGCCGCTGTTGTCGGCCCAGTTGCTGGTCTTGCCGGACTGCCAGCCGTCGTCAACCTGGACGATATCGACCCCGAGCCTGGCGCCGGCGTCGATCTCGGCGCGGATGAAGGCGTCGGTGATGCGCGCGTCGCGCGAGCGGTCGCCCCAGGTGTTGCTCTGAAAGAGCCCGTCGCGCCCCGAGACGTAAGGCCTGTATTGCCGCTGGTAGGCGTGCAGCGCCGCGATGCGTCCCGCGCTACCGCCGCTGTAGGCAATCACGCCAAGCGGATACCCCTCGCCGCCGTCGGCGGTGCCGTGGCCGATGAGCGACAGATCGCGCGCCCCGCGGACGTCCATGTCGACCGCACTCTTCACCGGCCGTGCATGGGGAAGCGGCGCATGTTTAAGGAACGCGATCCCCTCGCCGCTCAGCACGTCGTCGAAGAAAAACAGATTGCCGACCAGCTCGATGAGGTTCTCGGCCGGCTCGAGGTAGTAGCTTTTCTCGAACGCGAGATTGCCGTGTACGTCCGTTTGATCGAGCAGCGTCACCTGCGTCAGCCTGAAATGGCCCGGCCGGAGCGTGAAGCAGTCGATCAGATCGACGGCAGGGCGGTCCGGGCGGGATGACTCTGCCGCTTCGATTCCCGTCGGTTCGTCGGTCTGGCGCGACGCGCTGGTCGATCCAGCCGCGCCGGTGGCGGGCATCATCAACTGCAGCGTGATCGACGCGCTTCCGGGGAAGACGCGGCAGCGATGCTCGATCGTACCGATGGTCAGCGTTGCCAGCAGGCTCGGCAACGATACCGCCGAGGCGTGGTCGATCGTGACCTGCAACGTCGGCGCGTCGGGGATCGTCGCGTTAACGCCCGGCGGAACCAGCGACGGTTGCTCACTTGGCCCGGCGGCGATCCAGTCGAGGCCGCTGCGTTTGTCGAGAAAGCTAAGCGCGTAGAGCCGGCCCGAACGGATGCGCCAGCGTCGTTCGATCCGGCTCGTGCCGACGATGAGCGTGTCGGTTGTGAGATGTGCGTAGCAGTCGTCCCATCGTCCGTCGTCGGCAGCCGCGTTCATCGCCGCACAGTATCAGATACACCGCGTCTGCCCAATCGCCGCGACGACCGCGCGCGATCCGCTCGTCCAGCAGAATCCTGTTGTTGCGCACAACCCGTGCCAGCGCACGTTCGACACGATCTCGTCGTTCGGCGCGGAATCGGTCACGCAGTTCAAGCAGGATCTGAAGCGGTACAAGTTCCTCGGGAACCCGATCAGCGCCGACGAGGATGCCGTCAAGCGCCCGGCAACCCACTACATCGAGAGCGTCCGCGCGTACACCCAGCACGAGCGCATCCGCAACCGCTACAACGGCCGTGACGAGGCCTCCGGATGAGCGGCTGATGCGCAGTATCGAAGAGAAGACCGACATCCCCGAAAGTTGCAGGGACGACTTGCGCCAGGAGATCATGAACTACATCGGCGCCCAGTTGCTGGTCGGCAGGAAGTTTGAATACAATAACGACGTCAGGCTGCTGAAGGCGATGGAACTCAAGCTGTTTGAAGCCCAGCGGGATGCGATTATCGTGCAGAACCATGTGTCATCGGTGGTCGATGACGAGACGCAGCAGAAGATCGACCTCGTGAAGCAACGTCGGATCAAATATCTGGGCTATAACGGAGTGAGCGCGACGGACGTGCTGAACTACGTCGCGAGCATCTTCGCGCGTGGGGACTCGAAGCAGGACGATTAGGAGATTTTCGATTGCCGATTTGCAATGTGCGATTGGAGGCCAATGCTGCCTGATCGCAGATTGCAAGTCGCAGATCGCAAATGCAGTTCATGAGCAGAATCCGCGGCGCATTTTTACTGGTGGTCCTGGGTTTTCTGATTGGCGGCTTTTTCTGGTTGACCGATCCTACGATCGGCATCGCGGCGCGCTTGATGACGCCGGACGTGAACCGAATCGACGCCATGAATCAGTCGATGCCCGGCACGGTTATCGGACTCTTCGGCAGCGGC
>JBBRFH010000300.1:0-3752 GCA_038224615.1 Tepidisphaerales bacterium | reverse complement strand
CGCGACCAGGGGTGCGCAGCGCATTGCCGCGCTGCTGTCGATGGGCATGGCGATCCGCGCCGCGGGCGCCTATTTGATCGCCGCCACCGCCTGGGACATCGCCGCCGCCGTGGCCGCGGCGATGTCCCTGGCGTTGGCGGCGATCAACTCGGCGCCCGCGGCGCGGATCGCCTTGCCCATCGACAGCAGCGCGGCATTGCGCTGCGCACCCGTGGTCGCGGCGAGATCGGCGGAAGCCGCGCGGGCTTGCTTCCCTAGTTTTTCGACATAGGCGGCAGCTTCGGACATTGCGTGTTTGTACCACGAAGACGCAAACGCGCAAACAGCCCGTGATTCCGCTCAGGGACCACCGACCGCCGTAACCTGCTCGAGGTTGAACTCCACCTCGTAAGGCCCGCCAACCACGGTTATCCCGGGCTCGAGGTCTGCGAAATCGACCGCCCGGCGGACGTCCGAATTGCCGATGTCCTCTTGCTTGACGCGGAGGATCGCGCTGGCCTGACGTTTCGGATCAACCTGTTTCCCGTCGATAGTCGTCTTGTATGGCGTGAGCGCAGCGCCCGGGCCGCGAAGCCGGACATTCGGCACTCGCAGTGCATTCCCGTGAACCTTCACGAGCCACTTGCCCTGCAGTCCCAGGGGAAGCTGCACCGCGATCGTGACGCTGTCGATCGTCGTCTCTTCCTCGCTGGGCATGACTTCAAAGCTGCCATTGACCCGTGGGGGGCGGATCGTGAACCGGCCGTCCGTCGGCAGCGTGAGCGGCATCGCCGGCAAGCGGTGCGGGCCGCGCGTATTGAGCTGGGCGGTGTAGTTACTGAGGTCGACCCTGATCTGCCGGTTCGACTCCGGGTACTCCGAATTGAACACCGACTCCGGCCCGCGCGCCACCACCTTGGGGGGATCGAAAACGACCTGCTGCAGCGACACCGACGCGTCGGGGCGCATCACGACCGTCAGTTCGTTCTCGACATAACGATCGATCCTCACCCTCAAGCTCGACGGCTCCACCTTGGAGATCTTGACACCAAAGTTGCTGAAGGTCGGTTCGTTGTTGAGCAGTGTCGCCGCCTCGATGGTGTTTTCGCCCACCTGGTAGCTCGCTGGCAGCGTCACGCGCAGGGTGCGACGACCGAGCTCGTCGGTGAACTGCGTGATCTGGTTGCGCGGCCCTCGGAGTTCAAGCGAAAGCGACTCCGGCTGCGTCGGCGCCAGCGCCTGATCGGCCGGCACGAGCACGATGGACACCTGGCACGCGCCGTCGGTCACAGACGATCGCTCGGCATAGATCCAGATCAACAGCGTGAGCGGGACGACGACGACCATCGTTTTCAGAAAATCGCCGGCGCGATGGCGCGAAATGGTGCGCCTCAGTGCGTGCCATGCACCTGCCGATGGATGAAACTTCGGGTCGGCGTTCATGACGGCTCCGCATTCGTCGTCGGCGTGGGCTCGATGATGGTTGATTTCGGACTCGCTTGCTCCACGATCCTGCGCGCGTTGGCGGCATGCCCGCCGAGCAATTCGTCGAGCACTTCGCGAAGCGATTCGGGCGTGAGCTTGCGGTACAGCGCGCCGCGTTCGGCGATGGAGATGTCGCCGGTTTCTTCGGAGACGACGAGGATGACGGCGTCCGATTCCTGGCTCATGCCGACCGCGGCGCGGTGGCGGCTGCCAAGCTCCTTCTCAAGCTCGCCCGATTCGGCCAGCGGAAACTGCACGCCGGCGTACATCACCTTGCCGTGGCTGACGATTACGCCCAGGTCATGCAGGGGAGAATTGGGCCAGAAGATGGTGTTCAGCAGCTCGGCCGAAATGTCCGCATTGAGGCGCGTGCCGTTTTCCGCGGTGCCGCCGAGGCCGACGTCGCGCTCGATGGCGATCAGTGCCCCGATCTTGCGGCGTGAACAGAAGATTGCCGTTTCGACCAGGGCGTCGATCTGTTCAGACAGTTGCGACGAGATCGTGCGAAATAGCCGCGTCTCGCCGAGCCGCATCAGTGCCCGGCGCAGTTCCGGTTGGAAGACGATGCCGATTGCAAACGTGGCGCCGATCAGGAATCGGCTGAAAAGAAACTGGATTCGCTCGAGCCCGAACGAGCTGCCGAGCAATTCAACGATCAGGTACACCGCGATAAGCAAAAGGCTGATGCCGCGAAGCAGACGCGCGCCGCGCGTGCCCTGCAGAAACCGCACCACCCAGTAGACGAATACGCCGATCAGGAGCAGTTCGAGCGACACCTGCCACCATGAGTAGGTCCTCAAGGTCTTGAAGAAGTCGCCGATGGGATTAAGGAACGCGATCGCCAACATGGTGGTTAGTCTGGATGATATCGCGACACGGCCCGACAATCATCCTGTCTGCATTATCGAACGTCGGCCGGCACGGCTTTGGCAATTGCGTCGAGAATCGTGACGACCTCTTTCATCGACCGAACATCGTGGACGCGCACGATCGACGCACCCTGTGTTACCGCCCAGGCCACGGATGCCGCTGTCCCAAAGACACGGCGGGCGGGGTCTGGTTGGTCGAGCAGTTTTCCGATGAATCCCTTGCGGCTGGTGCCGACCAGGACCGGGTAACCCGAAGCCGTCAACGCCGACAGTTCGCGAAGCAGGCGCAGGTTATGCTCGGTCGTCTTGCCGAAGCCGATTCCGGGGTCGAGCACGATCCGATCGCGCGCCAGGCCGGCGTTTTCGCACGCTGCGGCGCGGGAGAGCAGGTAGTCTCGGACCTCGGCGACGACATTCGTGTACGCCGGGGCGATCTGCATCGACCCAGGCTCGCTTTGCATGTGCATCAGCACGAAAGGGCACTGCCACCGGGCTGCCAACATCAGCATTGCGGGATCTTCGGTGCCGGCGGAAATGTCGTTGAGGATCGCGGCCCCGGAATCCAAGGCGGCGGCGGCGACGGGGGCGAGCGTCGTGTCGACGCTGGTGGCGATGCCGAGTTTGGCGACTTCACGGATCACCGGCAGCACGCGCGCGGTCTGCTCGGCAGCGGAAATGCGCCGCGACCCCGGCCGGGTCGATTCGCCGCCGATATCAATGAGATCCGCGCCGTCGGCGATCATCTGCCTCGCGTGCTCGATCGCGCCATCGACCGACGCAAAGCGTCCGCCGTCGCTGAAGCTATTGGGCGTGACGTTCAGTACACCCATCACCAGGGTGCGGCGGGGCGGGATCGTCAGCCAAGTCAGGAAGTCGGATGGCGACATCTGCCGAAGTGTCGATTGTCCTGTGGCGAATGTCGAGTGAACGCGAGAGGTCCGCTGTCGGACATTCGGCACTCGACAACGATGCGACCGCTATTCGAGCAAGTGCTTCTCGAACACCACGAGGTTATCCGCGTGTGTGCTGTCCCAGCGGACGCCGACGATATCGAAGCCGAGTTCGACGGCGAAGTGGATGAACTCGCGTTGGTGGTTCATGCACTCGCAGCGGATGTACTCGTAGCCGTGATCCTTGGCCCACGCCTGTTGCGCTTCGTGCATCTGACGGCCGACGCCGCTGCGACGGGCGTCGGTCTTCACGGCGCCGAGCCAGTGATAAAACATGCCCGGCTTCAGCTCGAAGCCGATCCAGAACCCGACCGGACGATCGTCGAGATGCGCGATCAGGGTCAGGACGTTGTAACGCCCGAGGAAACGGCGCTTGAAGAAGTCGACCTCGCGCTTGGGGCGGAAGATGGAGTTATACAGCTCCACCGCCTGGGGCAGCAGCTTCTCGTCGGCGATGATGATGTCAGCC
>JBBRFH010000299.1:0-3787 GCA_038224615.1 Tepidisphaerales bacterium | reverse complement strand
CTGGGGGGCGTTATTGTCGACGCAGCGAATCGCTATCGAACGCCGCTGGCGATTCCGCTGATGGACCTGACGCGGGAGAAATCCGCCTTGTTGCACCTGCTCGGTATCGATGAAGGCGGCAGCGAGTTTCATTTCAGCGACGTCCCCAGCCCCGCCGCCATCGACCGCTTCGATCGCGGCATCGAGCGCCACGACTTCACGCCGGCGATACAGGCACACGTCGAATCGATCAGACATGTGGCACGATCAACCAACCTGGTCCCCGTCGGCATGTGCATCGGTCCGTTCTCGCTTTTGACCAAGCTCCTGGCGGACCCGATTACGCCGGTCTACTTCGCGGGTTCCGGGCTTTCTGCGGACGACGAACCCGAAGTGAAGTTGCTGGAGACGATGCTGGAACTGTCGACGCGGCTGGTGCTCAAGATTATCCAGCAGCAGATCGACGCTGGCGCCACGCTGATGGTGATCGCCGAACCCGCTGCCAACAAGGTGTTCTTCTCGCCCACTCAGATCGAAGCCGGCTCGGACGTCTTCCAACGATACGCCATCGATGCCAACCAGCGGATTCGTGGGCTGCTCCGCGCGGCGGGCGTCGAGCTGTTCTTCCATTGCTGCGGCGAACTCGTGCCGTCAATGCTGCGCGCGTTCGACTCGCTCGATCCCGCAATCCTCAGCCTCGGCAGTTCGCGGCTGCTGTGGGAGGACGCTTCGCTGGTCCGCAAGTCGACGATTCTCTATGGCAATCTGCCCAGCAAGCAATTTTATTCCGACACGCTGGTGAGTGTCGCCGACGTAAAACAACGCTCACGCGAACTGGTCGGCCGGATGCGCGATGTGGGACACCCGTTCATTCTGGGGACTGAATGCGACGTGCTGAGCGTTCCCGGTTGCGAGTGTACGATCAAGGCAAAGGTGGACGCCCTGCTGACCGCAGGGTGAAACGATATGACTGCGATCACACAAACAGCAACGTCTGCAGTTGGCGCGGCTGCGGCACCACGCGAGCGGTTCGAGCCCAGCGCGATCGTCGTCCATCCGAATCCCGCGACGCGAACGTACATGGCTGGAAGCGGATTATTTTGAGGAATTGAAATGACGACGACCGCAACACTCACAAGCATGGAACGCGTCAACCGGATGTTTGCGCGTCAGGACCAGGACCGCATCCCGCGCCACGAAAGCTTCTGGCCTGAGACCATCACCCGCTTTGAAAGCGAAGGGATGGTCGGTGGTCACGAGACGCTGATGAAACTTCTGGAAAGCGATTTTGCTTCCCTCTGCTGGCTGTGGCCTCAGGCGTTCCCCGGGGCCGAGAAGTTGATCAGCGAAGACGCCGAAACCAAGGTCGTGCGCGAATCCAATGGCCGGCTGGCGCGTTACTGGAAGTACAAGTCAGGCACGCCCGAGCACCTGGGCTTCGAGTGTGACAGCCGGCAGGTCTGGGAAGAGCGCTTCAAACCGGCGCTGCTGCAGAACTGGCTCCAGATCGACGCGACCGACGTCAAGAAGAACTACGCGCAGCATCGTGAGCGCGGACTGTGGTCACACCTCACCGGCGTTGAGAGCTTCGAGGAAACACGACAAATGATCGGCGACGAAGTCGTGCTGATGGCGATGGTCGATGACCCCGAGTGGGTCATGGACATCTCGCGAACCTTCACTGACGTGATGATCAACAACTTCGACGTGGCGCTGAGCACAGGCATCAAGCCCGACGGCGTGTGGATCTATGGCGACATGGCGTTCAAGACCGCGACGATGTGCTCGCCGGCGATGTACCGCGAGCTGATCTGGCCGGATCACAAGCGGCTCGCCGACTGGGCGCATGCGCACGGGATGAAGATAATCTATCACACCGACGGTGACGTTCGCGGCGTCATCCCGCTGTACCTCGAGGCCGGCTTCGATTGCCTGCAGCCGCTCGAGGCCAAGGCCAGCATGGATATCCGATTGCTCTGCCCCCAGTACGGCGATCGGCTCGCGTTCTTCGGCAACATCGACGTCATGAAGATGGCGACCAACGACCTTGCCCTCATCGAGGACGAAATCCGCCAAAAGCTCACCGCCGGTAAGGCGACCAAGGGCTACGCCTATCACTCCGACCACTCCGTACCGCCGCAGGTCACATGGGAGACGTACCAGGCGATCGTCGCGATGGTTAAAAAATACGGGAGCTACGACTGATGCCGCTTACCCGACTCAAAGAACATGAGCGCTATCCCCCCGACAATCGCCGCAGGCAAGCCGATCGTCGAACTGGGCGAGTGGTCGCCGCAGCTCTGCGCAATCGCCGTCAAGCCGCGACAGCGCTGTCCCGACTTCCTGCGTCGCACCCGCAAACACGAGGCATGGCCGCTCGCGCTCATGGTCGACGGAGATGCGGATGTGCTCAACGACACACTGCTTCGCACCAATAGCCTTGAAGGAGAAACACGATGACCCCCCGCCAACGCTGGCTCTGTATTCTTGAGGATCGCACGCCCGACCGTATTCCCACCGACTACTGGTCGACGCCGGAGTTCAATGCAAAGCTGGTCGCGGCGTCCGGCTGCGAAGGCGACGCGATGTTTCGCAAGCTCGGCATCGACCGCCCTCGCTTCATCGGTCCGAAGCAACTCCGCCATCACCATCCGAACGACTCCGAAGCCGACCTCTGGGGCCTCCGTCACAGCAGCATTGACTACGGCAGCGGCGCGTACGATGAAGTGGCCCATCATCCGCTTGCGCACGTCACGAGTGTTTCCGAGATCGAAAGCTACCGTTGGCCCGACGCCGCCGACGACTTCGATTACACGTCCGTGACCGAGGCGGTCGACACCGACGACGACTACCGCATTCGCCAAGCCGGCGGGTACGAGCCCTTCCTGCTCTATTGCGCCCTGCGCGGGATGGAGCAGGCGTTCGAGGACATGGTGCTCGAACCCGCCATTGCCGAGGCGGCCCTCAGCCATATCTTCAACTTCTACCACGAGCACAACCGCCGCATCTGGAACGCGGGCAAGGGCAAGATCGACATCATGTACCTCGCCGAGGACCTCGCCGGCCAATCCGGGCCGCTGTTCAGCCTCGCGATGTACCGCAGGTTCCTTCTGCCCGGTCAGACAAAGATGGCCGAGTTGGCGCGCTCATTCGGCATCCACGTCTTCTATCACACCGACGGTGCCGCCAAGACGTTCATTCCCGACCTGATCGATGTCGTCGGCATCAATATCCTCAACCCGCTCCAGTGGCGCTGCCCGGGTATGGAACTGCAAGGGCTCGTGCGCGAGTTCGGCAAGCACATCGCGTTCCACGGCGGCATCGACAACCAGCAGACCTTGCCCTTCGGCACCGTCGAAGACGTCCGCAAGGAAGTCCGCGACGTCGCCGCCATTATGGAAGGCGCCCGCTGGATCTGTGCCCCGTGCCACAACATCCAGGCCGTCGGGCCCGCAGAGAACGTGATGGCGATGTACGACGAGGCCGCGAAGCTCAAGCCGACGGGATCAGGAAAGCCAAAAGCCAGCGTATGAGCACCGTCACAGTATGCAGCTTTGAACTGACCAGCAGTGTCCGCCTCGCTTACCAAAAAATCGACCATCACTCAGGAGTCTGACCCATGACCGCACTTATGAACGACCGCGAACGCTTTATCGCCACCATGCACTACCGGCCGCGCGACCGCGCACCGATCTGTGACTTCGGCTTCTGGTGGGAGACCATCGACGACTGGTACGCCCAGGGACTGCCTGCGTGGGTCAAACACAACAACTACGACGCCATCTACACCAACCAGTATTTCGGCATG
>JBBRFH010000298.1:0-3873 GCA_038224615.1 Tepidisphaerales bacterium | reverse complement strand
AGCGCCTGCTTTGACGATACGTTCTCGAGAACCAGTTTGATCACGCGTGATTCAGGCGGGATGCGCTGCACGGCGCCGGGCTCGATCGTGAAATCGACGCCGCTGCGGCGGGAGAGTTCGGTGAGCACCTGCGCGACGTCGACACCGTTCCATCGCATGGTGATCGGCTTGGCGAGCAGGGTGCGGACGAGCTCTTCCTTTGGGATGATGACGATGCTGCGGCCCCACGGGTACCAGGTGGCGCGGCTTTGGCGATTCATCTCCTCCAGCGCATCGAGCGCACTGCCGGTTTTGGGCAGGCGAATCTCGGCCTTGGCCAGCTCGTCGCCGGCGCGGTCTTCGATGTCGTAGGCGCTCTTGGCCGCGTTGAGCTTGGTGTCGATGTTCCTGGCGAGCTGCGCGACGGTCAGGGAGGCGCCTTCCTTGTCGTCGAGTTTCAGATTCGACAGCGCATCGAGCGCCGTCAATTCTTCGATCGTCGACCGCCGGCCGATCCGGACGAGGGCGGGCATCGGCTGCAGATCGACAGCTTCATCGCCGACACTGAATCGCAGCCCCAGCTTGCCGCTGATGGCGGTCAACGACTGGCGGAGCGTCTGGTGGCTGATCTTGGCCGTCAGCTTGGTCTGCTCGCCCCACGGCAGCGTATCGTACACCTGTTTGCCCGCGTGGATCGGCACGCCCGTCTTGTCCTCGATCGTCTTGAGCGCCTGCGGCAGGGTCGTGTCGAGGTCGATCTCGATCAGCTTGTCGAGCGCTTCGTTGATCAGGGCGCTACTGCTCTGGGCATGCGCGAAGGTGGCAAGAAGAGGCACGATCAGGGCAGGAAGGTATTTGCGCGGGATCATGGCGGATGCATCGTAGCACGGGCGTCCCGCCCGTGACACGGGCGGGACGCCCGTGCTACGCGAAATCAGTAAAGCGGCTGGCCGGAGTCCATGGCGATCTGACCGGTGCCGGCACCGGAGGAGATCACGACGCGCGGGGCCGGGGTGAAGATCGAATCGTCGGCCATGCTCAGGGTCTGCCCGCGCTTGATCAACGCGTCGCTCGGTCCGACCGCGATGTTGATGTCGGCGGGGGAGTTGGAGGTTTCGATTGCCGGGCCGGCGACGATCACCGTGCCGACGGGGCGGGTTGAATCCCCGGTCTGCGGGATGAACTTGACGCCCACCAGCGCCGCGATCCCCACCGCCGCCGCGATCGACAGCCGGCGGACCCAGACGGTCGTCATCCGGATCGGCTGTGCCAAGTGCGACGGTTCGTCGGCGATCACCGACGACAGGTGCGCCTGAAAGGAATCAAAATCGACGGCCGGCTGATCGACGACGGCGTACTCGCGAAGCAGGTTGGTCAGGTGCGCCTCGTGCGTGACATGCAGCCGCGCCTCGGCGTCGGCGACAAGCTGCTCCTCCAGCGCGCGGCGGTCGATCTCGCTCAACGTCCCATCGACGTATTGCGAAATCGTGTATTCGAGGTTTTCGCCGGTCAATTTCATTTCTTCAGGAGACAGGAGTCAGGAGACAGCAGACAGGAGGAAGACCGACGCCGGCTTTTCTCCTGTCTCGTGTCTTCTGTCTTCTGTCTCCACTCCTACAAAACGTCCTTCAACATTTCCTTCAACTTCTTGCGTCCCTGAAACACATGCCACTTTACGGCTTCGACACTGCACTCGAGGGCCTCGGCGACCTGTTTCTGCGGCATCTGTTCGATGGTGAACAGCAGGATCGCCATCTTCTGTTTTTCGGGCAGCGCGTCGAGGGCCTTTTTCAGCCGTTCGCCGAGCTCCTTGCCGGCCAGCACCCGGACGGGGTCGACTGAGTCGCCGCCGGCCTGGGGGTCGCGATCGCCGCTGTCGAGCAGGTCGTCGAGCGGCAGTTGCGACCGCGTCTTTCGACCTCTGCGATAATTCAGCGACAGGTTCGACACGATCCGCATCAGCCAGCCCGCAAAGGCTTCGGGCTTCTGCAGCGTGTCCAGCGACCGGTACGACTTCAAAAATGCTTCCTGCGACACCTCCAGGGCATCATCCATCTTGCCCAAAAGCCGATATGCCACCGCGACCGCCGACCGTTGGTAGCGACCGACCAGTTCGTCGAACGCCCGCTTGTCGCCGGCGAGCGTCTGACGGACCAATGCCCCGTCTGCCTCCGCATTCGGATTCCGATGCGGGCCGGTGGGGAGGGGATGGGCTTCCACTGGCTCCATTGGATGAGACACTCTTCATGGACGCCTGTTAGGCGCCCCGAATGACCAATTCCTAATGACCAATGACCAATGGAATGCTTGGCCTTCATTGGTCATTGGGACTTAGTCATTGGTCATTCCGCCGCAACGAGTTGCGCGCAATACGCTTGCACGTCCGCCACGGGCGTTTTCGAGTCCTTGATCCGGCGGACAATGCCCGAACCGACGATCACGCCGTCGGCGATGCCCGATAACTGTCGCACATGCTCGGGCTTGGAGATGCCGAAGCCCACGCAGACCGGGCGATCGGTGATCTGCTTGATCGCCCGGACGTTGGCCTCGATCCCCGGCGGCAGCTTGTCGCGCTCCCCGGTGATGCCGGCGATCGACAGGTAGTAGATGAACCCCGTGCAGAGCCTGGCGATCTCGTCGCGCCGTTTGGCGGGCGTCGAGGGGCTGATGAGCATGATCGTCTCCAGCCCGCCGGCCCCGATCCGCTTGCACGTCTCCTCGGCTTCAGGCGGGGGCAGGTCGGGGATGATCGTCGCGGCGAAGCCGCTTTGCTTCGCCTTCTTCACGAACGCATCGACCCCATAGCGATAGACGATGCTGAAACTGACCATCGCGAACAGCGGCAGCGCGTGCTGCGAGCGCGTCGCCGCTACGCCGTCGAAAATCTGGTCGACCTTCAGCCCGTGCTTGAGCGCCTCGGTGAACGCCGCCTGGATGATGGGCCCGTCGGCGATCGGGTCGGAGAACGGAAAGCCCACCTCGGCTCCGGCCGCCCCGGCTTTGTCGAGCGCGGGCAGCAGTTGCATTGACGTATCGAGATCCGGATACCCCGCCGCGATAAACGGCAGCACGGCGATGCCGTGCGATTTCTTGGCCTGTGCGATGCGGTCGGAAAGCGTGCTCATCAGGCCCGCGAGAATACGTCGGCGGGTGAAGTCCCTCAAGCCGAGGCCGGCCGGCGTCGGCGTGCTGCGCTCGGTTTGCCGCTATGATTTCAAAGCGTGTCCCCCGCTCCGCCGCCAATTCCGCCGTTGCGACCGCAGCACGGGCTGCTCAACTACCGGGCGGTGCGGTATCTGGCTTTTGTTGGGATCGCACCGAAGTGGATTGACGGGTTGCTGATCATTGCGACGGGGGTTTGCGTCTTCGTCGCCATTGGCGCGGTGGTTCCGCTGTTTCTCGCAGAGGTGTTGATCGCACGGGTGATTGCGATTGTGGTGATGGTTTTCGGGTGGGCAGGGGTGATCGGGCTGTGGTGGTGGTCGAATCACTTTCGACACAAGCGGCCGATGAGCGTGGACGATCCCGCGTCACCGTCCGCGCCGCAGACGGCGCCGCTGCGGGTGATTCCTGTCGAAGAGCAGCAGGCGTTGCCGGTCATCCCATTGAGCGCAGCCGATCCAATTCCGCCGCGATCCGGTGCAGATCCTTTGCCGGCGGAGCCTGCTGATCCAGCCAGGTGATCGCCGCCTCCACCTGTAGGGTCGCCAGCTTCTGATACCGCTCGGCCATGGCGCGGTTGGTGGCGCGGGTCTTGCCGGCGACCTCGTTGCTGAGCCGCTCGGTCAGCCACGTCACCGCGCTGTACCCGCCGAGCACAATCAGATCGAGATGCCCGATCGCCGCGCTGTGGGCGGCGCAGACGATCGTCAGCAGGTACGGCGCGGCCTCGGA
>JBBRFH010000297.1:0-3877 GCA_038224615.1 Tepidisphaerales bacterium | reverse complement strand
GCTGCAGCACTTCGAGTCGCGATTTGCTGTCGCCGGCGTACTGGGCGATCTTCGCGTCGCGCTCAGCGCCGATCAGCGTCTCGATGTCATTGGTGACCGGCGCGACGCGCACGTTGAGCGCTTCGACCGCGTCACGCGAGGCGTTGTAACCGTTGCGGATCGCCGCGCCTTGCTTGGTGGCGCGGGTCATCGGCATCTGGATTTCCAGACGATTGGCCCCCTGCGGTCGCCACAGCAGGTTGCGCACCCCGTTCGGGTCGACGCGCTTCTTCAGCGCCGTCGCCACCTTCTCGGCGAGCTTGGGATCAATCGAGCTCCCCTCGGGCTGGCGGATCTCGTAGGTCAGGCTCGTCCCGCCGGCCATGTCGATGCCCGGCTTGAGCGAGTGCTCGAGCGAGATCGGCCCGGACATGTTGAAGAACCAGAACAGCGACCCCGGCACGCGCTGGTAGATCGCCGAGGCGGAGATCCAGACGACGACGAGGATCGCGATGACGCGGTTGGTATAGGTGGTGGGCATGGGTGTGTCGGCCTTGGGCCTTGGGGCTTGGGCCTTGGTGGGTTTCCACGAAGGTCGAAGGCCCAAGGCCCAAGGCCCGTATTATTACTTCGTTTCCGTCTTCGCGGTCTCTTCGGTAATCACGCGGTGAACGGCGTTGCGCGTGAAGCGGATCTTGGTGTTGGTGGTCTCGTCCACCTTGACGAGAATTTCGTCGGTATCGACGCTGACGACCGTGCCCAACAGCCCGCCGATCGTCTGGATCCGGTCCCCCTTCTTCAGGTCCTCGCGAAGCTTCTTGGCCGCCTTGTCGCGCTTGCGGTTGGAGTTGATCAGCAGGAACCAGAAGACGAGCACGACGATGATGATCGGCGCGAACGAGAGGATCTGTTGCAGCATCGTCTGCGGCGAACCACTGGGGGCGGACGTTTGGGCGAGAATTTCGAGCAAGGCCAACTCCGTATCAAAAAATGCCGACTACCAACGGTCGATTGCCGATTCCTGATTTGGCCAATCGGCAGTTGGCAATCGTCAATCGGCAATCACTCTCGGTCCCAGCTTGGATCGTGGGTCGCGCTCGATGAAGTCGGCGAAGGTGCCGGATTCGATCGCAACGCGGATGTCCGCCATCAGCCGCTGGTAGAACCGCGTATTATGCAGGCTCGTGAGCATGGGGCCAAGCATCTCGGAGGCAAAAAAGTAGTGCCGGATCGCCCCGCGAGTGAAGGTTCGGCAGGCGTAGCAGTCGCACCCCTCTTCTATCGGACCCGAATCACGGGCGTATTTGGCATTGCGGAGGCGGATCGCCCCGTCCCGCGTGAACGCGTAGGCATTACGCCCATTGCGGGTGGGCATGACGCAATCGAACATGTCGATGCCGCTTTTGACGGCCTGCACGATGTCGCGGGGAAACCCCACGCCCATCAAATACCGCGGTTTCTGCGTCGGCAACAGCGGCGTGGCGTGCTCGAGCACGGCACACATCGCCTCGAATCCTTCGCCCACCGCCAGCCCGCCCAGGGCGTAGCCGGGAAAATCGAGGGCGATCAATTTTTCGGCGCACAGCGCCCGCAGGTCGGGAAATGTCCCGCCTTGCACGATCCCGAACAACGCTTGCTCATCCTTGCGGGCGTGGGCTTCGGTGCACAGCTCGGCCCATCGGAGCGTCCGATCCAGCGCCGCCAAGTGCGTCTCGCGCGGGGCATCGCCCGGCGGGCACTGGTCGAACGCCATGATGATGTCGGCCCCCAAGTCGTTCTGAACCTGGATCGACTTGGCCGGCGTGAGATGGTGCATCGCGCCGTCGATGTGCGACTTAAATGTCACGCCGTCGTCGGTCACCTTGTTGATGTCCGAGAGCGAAAAGACCTGGAACCCCCCGCTGTCGGTCAGGATCGGCCCGTCCCACGCCATGAACCGGTGCAGGTCGCCCAACGCCGCGACGGTTTTTTCCCCCGGGCGGAGCATCAGGTGATAGGTGTTGCCGAGAATGCACTCGGCCCCGCTCTGCTTCAGAAACGTCGGCAGGATCCCCTTGACGGTCCCCTGCGTGCCGACGGGCATGAACGCGGGCGTCTCGAAGCTGCCGTGCTTCGTTGTCACGCGCCCGCGCCGGGCATTCGTCAGCGGGTCGGTCTTGATGAGGTCGTACGAAAGCGCAGGCATTCAGGTAGTGTGGCCTTCCAGCCCACGCCTTTCTTCAGGGCTGTGGGCAGGATGCCCACAGTACGTTATTTCGTCCAATCCGCGTAGGCGGCGTTGAGTTGATCGGCACTGAGGGCGTCATCGTGTACCAGCACGCGATAGCGGAGCGTCAACGTTTGGGTCGCCTTGACCGTCATCGGCTCGTGAAAGAGCAGCGCCGCATTGAAGTAATGCCCCGCCCCGGTGCCGCCGTACCAGCCAACCGGATGACGTACGTTGTGGGGGTGATCGAACATCGCCACGCCCGCGGTCTGCAAGCGGCCGCCGTCGATCGGGCCGGTGAGGTCGCACCATTTGCTGTGCTTGGGGGTCGGGCGATCGCTGGTCGAGCCGTCGTCGAAAAGCAGCGTGGTCTGGAGCCAGTTGCGATTGCCGCGGAAGGTAAGTCCGCCGTAGCCGCCCCATGTGGTGAAGGGTGTGCGGTCGAGCGTCACGTCGACGAGCGGCGAGAGCTGGAACGTGAAGTCCAGCGCGTAGCTGTCCGGGCTAATCGGCAGATGCGTGAACGTCCGCGCCTCGTCAATGATCGTCTCACCGGTCGGCCGGCGCCATTGCTGGCGCGAGTTTACCGTCACGGCACCATCTCCTCCGTGGGTGACGTCGGGCGGGGCAAGCGTGGTCTGCGTGCCGAAATTGTTGTCGGCGGCTTCCTCCCAGAAGTTTTCGCCGTTGATGAACTTGATTGTGAACCAAAGCCCGCGATGCCAGACGTGATCCGAGGGCTCGAACAACGTCACCACATGCCCCGCCGGCGTCGTGATCGGATGAAAGTACGGCTTGGCTTTGCCGCCATAGACATAGCGCCACAGCGGTTGCTCGCGCGCGGGAAGGCGCATCTCCAAAGACGTGCCCAGATCGTGAATGAGCTGCATAAGCCCGGCAAGTTTAACAGGAGTGCCGCCCCATGACGACTACGCCGCGGGCTACCGCAATTGTCGCTTCGCGACGGCTTTCTTCAGCAACTCGACGTTCTTGAGATTGGCCCGCATGACGACGTCGAACGCGTCGCCGACAAGGGGGATCGCGCCGACGAGAAAATCGACGCCGAGGTTCATCGCCATTCGCGCGATGACCACGCGCCCCAGCTTGTGCTTGCGGGCGATGATCAGCGGGTAAAGCCCGATTGCAGTCGACACAACGTCACCCGCAACGGGGATCAGTCCGATGAGCGCGTCGAGGCCGAACTTCACGCCGGCCACGTCGAACTGCGCGTCCATCAACTTGGCGACAAAATCGGCGCGCTCGATATCGGCCTCAAGGCTGCTCGCTTGCGGCGAAACGCGCTGAACATTCACCCGGACTGCTTCTGTCATACGGAATACTACGATCGCCCGACGCTGCGGTGCGGGCAAAAGCGTTACAAATCGCGCGAGAGTTTCAACCCGCCGAATCGAGCATCGCCAATAGCCCCGTCTGGACCGCCGCGAACGCCGCGTCGTCCAGCGCCGGTGTCGAGCCGGCGGTCTCGATTTCGCGGTCCAGCGGCACCCAGCTCTTGCAGCCGGCGTGGATCGGCGTGTTCCGAATCGTTACCGGCTGTGGCAATCGGTACGCCCGCACCAACAGCAGGTACAACGGATTCTGCGGCTTGTAGTTGAACCGCATGTCGATCAACGGCGGCAGGTAGATGTGCGCGTCGGCAATCGCGTCGATTTGGGCCCGCGACCGGACTCG
>JBBRFH010000296.1:0-3886 GCA_038224615.1 Tepidisphaerales bacterium | reverse complement strand
TGAACTGAACGACGGCCGATTCACGGAGATGCCGCAAGCTGACTCCGCGGCGGTGGTCAAGCCCGACGCGACGCTGAATCGCATTGAGCAACTCATCGACCGCAAGGACTTTGCCGCCGCAGAGCGGACCGCGTTGCCGTGGCTGCTGTCACACAAAGGCCAGCCGAACCATGACCTCGGGCTGTTCCTGATGGCCCAGGCGGTCAACGGGGACGACGACGCGCTCAAGGCTTTCTACTACTGCGACGAACTGCTCGACACCTACCCGGCCAGTCAATACTACGCCCCGACGCTCGACGTGCAGTACTCGATCGCCGCCTCGCTCCTGAACGGACGGCGTCTCAAGGCGTTGGGGATGCGGCTGTTTGATGGGACGGATGAAGCGATCGAAATGATGTTCCGGATCCAGACGCGTTCCCCCGGATCGCCGATCGCCGAGAAAGCGCTGCGCCGCACCGCCGACTATTATTTCGCCGATGGGCAGTTCGATCTTGCCGCCGACGCCTACGGGGCACACGCCAAGTCGTATCCGCGCAGCCCGAATCTTCCCGAGATCCTCCTCCGCCAGGCGTTCAGCAATTACGCGCAGTTCACCGGGGTGAAGTTTGATCCGACGCCGCTGGTTGACGCGCGCGCCCAGATGCAGGAGCTGATCGAAAAGTACCCCGAGGTGGCCCGGCGGGAGAACATCCCGAGCTTTGTCGATTCGATCGACAAGACGCTCGCCCGCAAGCTGTTCGTAACCGCCGACTTCTACAAGCGGACCAGCAAGCCGGCCTCGGAGAAGCTGGTGCTGCAGACGCTGGTGAGCCAATACCCGCAATCGGACGAAGCACAGCAGGCCCGTAAGATGCTCGGCCAAGGGTGAGGAGAAGAGCGATGCGATTTCAGAGAACAGAGATGGGAAACTGGTACGCCCGCATTGCTCGCGGCACGGGTCGGACGTTGCTCCGCCCCTCGTTTTTATCCACTCTATTGCCGCTTCTGTTCCTGTCCCCCGGCTGCGGTTACCAGCAATCCGGGACAGGCGGCTCGGCATCGACGTACCGATGGACATCGCTTTACCGCCAGGACGTTCAGACGGTGGCCGTGCCGATTTTCAGCAATATCGACTATGCCCGTGGGGACGAGTTGGCGCTGACCAAGGCCCTTGTCACCCAGATCGAGCAGCGGACCCCTTACAAAGTCGTCGATCGCGAAAAAGCGGACACGATCATCGAAGGGCAGGTCACAAAAGTGCGTTTGCAGTCGATCAGCAGCGATCGGGGCAGTGCGCTGCCACAGGAGCAGTTGTACGCATTGCGGGTCGATTTCGTGTGGAAAGACCTGCGAACGGGCAAGATTTTGGTCGAGCGCAAGGGGTTTGAGCAGAATTCGACGTTCTACCCGACGCTGGGCGAGGGTCGGCAGACCGGGGCGTTGAATGCGGTCGAGCAGTTGGCCGTCGCGATTGTTCAGGAACTTGAGGCCGACTGGTAAATCGACGCGCCCCCGCGGGAGATCGTGCGTAAAATGACCGCGGCAGCATTTGGCAATCGCCGAGAAGCCCCCGTATTATTCGCCGGTTAGTCAGCGGGCTGTGACATGCCGCCGCATCCGGATGCATTGGCAAGGACACGCGGGATGAGTCGTGAGAGAGGTCGCAATTTATGAGTGATTCGCAGGACAACAAAACCCCCGGCACCAACGGCGGCGGCAACGGCAGCGGCGGCAACGGCCGACGCAATCGCACGCCCGTCGGCGGTGGCGGGATGCGCTTCGGCCGCGGCGTCTTCGGTTGGGTTCTCTTCATCGGCGTCGCCATTGTCCTGTTCCTCTATCTCTCGAACAACGGCCGAAATTTCAGCGACGTCGACCTCGACAAGTTCTATGCCAAGCTCGACGCTGGCGATGTCGCCGAAGTCCGTATCGTCGGCGACGACGTCTTCGGCAAATTCAGCAAGGATTACGTCCCCAGCACCGGCGCGGCGCCGGTCACCAACTTCCGCACCAGCTTTCCCGTCGGCATGACCAGCAGCCCCGTGTGGCTGCAGAGCATCATGACCAAGGAAGGCGTCCGGCGCTCCGAGTTGGCAGTCAAGAATGAAAACCAGAACAACCTGCTCCTGAACCTGCTGATCCCGTTTGTTCCGTGGGTCATCGTCTTTGTCATCATCTGGTTTATCTTCATCCGTCAGCTCCGCAACAGCGGCGGTGCCGGTGGCATGCTCGGCAACTTTGGGAGGAGCCGACACAAGATCACCAGCAAGGAACACACCAACACCACCTTCGACGACGTCGCCGGCGTCGAGGAAGCCAAGGACGAAGTCCGCGAAATCGTCGAATTCCTCAAAAACCCGAAGCGCTTCCAGCGCCTCGGCGGACGCATTCCGCGCGGCGTGCTGCTGGTCGGCGAGCCTGGGACCGGCAAAACGCTGCTCGCCAAGGCCATCGCCGGTGAGGCCGACGCTCCTTTTTTCTCGATCTCGGGCTCCGATTTCGTTGAAATGTTCGTCGGCGTCGGTGCCAGCCGTGTTCGCGACCTGTTCAAGCAGGCCAAGGACAACTCGCCTTGCATCATCTTCCTCGATGAGATCGACGCCGTCGGCCGTCGCCGCGGGTCGGGCTTTAGCTCAGGCGGGCACGACGAACGCGAGCAGACGCTCAACGCCATCCTCGTCGAGATGGACGGCTTCGACAGTAACGATCAGGTCATCGTCTGCGCCGCGACCAATCGCGTCGATGTCCTTGACCCGGCCTTGACCCGACCGGGCCGCTTTGATCGTCAGGTCTACGTGTCACTGCCCGACGTCAAGGGACGGCTCGAAATCCTTAAGGTTCACAGCCGCAAGGTGAAGCTCGGCCCGAACGTCGACATGGCGAGGCTTGCCCGCGCCACGCCGGGCTTCAGCGGTGCGGATCTCGCCGCGATCATTAACGAGTCGGCGCTGGGCGCGACGCTCTTGAACAAGGATTTCATCGAACAGGATGATCTTGAAGAGGCCCGTGACAAGGTCCGTTGGGGCCGGGCCAAGAAGAGCCGCGTAATCGACGAAAAGGAAAAACTCGCCACCGCCTACCACGAGGCTGGCCACGCCGTCGTGCAGGTGTTGACCGAAGACGCCGACCCGATCCACAAGGTGACCATCATCCCCCGCGGCAACTACGGCGGCGCGACGATGAGCCTGCCGGAGAAGGACCGCAGTAATTACACACGCAAGTGGTGCATCGCCACCCTCAAGACCCTGTTCGGCGGCCGCATCGCCGAGGAACTGTTCACCGGCGATATCAACACCGGTGCCCTTGGCGACATCCGACAGGCTTCGGGCATCGCCCGACGCATGGTCCGCGAGTGGGGTATGAACGACCGCCTCGGCTTCGTCTACTACGGCGAAGACGAGCAGAAGGCGCAGTTCTATCCAACCGGCCAAGGCGATTACTCGCAGGAAACTGCCAAAGCGATCGACGAGGAAATCAAGAAGCTGATCGACACGCTCTACGACGCGACACGCGGCATCATCGAGCAGAATCGTGACAAGGTCGAAGCCGTCGCCAGGGCGTTGATCAAGTACGAAACGCTCGACGCCAGCGAGATCGAACGGATCATGCGTGGCGAGCAACTCACCCGGCCGACCGTAAGCGACATGATCAACCCCCCGCCCACCAGTCCGCGCCCGGCGGTGACCATTGCCCCCGAACCCCCGACCAGCATGGGCCTCGGCGGCGGACCGATTCCGCAGCCGGGGTGATCGAGTTCATTCGACGACAGTGACAAACCTCGCCACTTTTGTGGCGAGGTTTTCTTTTGCGCCTGTTGTGCCGCCGCGCGTGAAAAGTGCCGGCGCTCGGGTAGAATGTCCGTTGAACGGGTGTCTCGGAGGTATCGCTAGACGTGGCCCAGGCTGAC
>JBBRFH010000295.1:0-3903 GCA_038224615.1 Tepidisphaerales bacterium | reverse complement strand
AATGAAAATCGGCCTAAAGCTCAAACAACAAGCCTGCGGCTGGAGCCGCGAATTCCTGCTACAGGCACTGATGGCCTAAATGCGATCGCCCTGGGTAGCAAAGTTGTAATGTCCGGTCTTAGCAAAGTTAAAATGTCCGGTTTCAGATCGTGAGGATGGAGAAAGACCGGATTGAAATGAGTCAGCGTGAGCGGGACGTTTTGAAAGTGATGTCGCTGGTTTTATCGGGCAAGCGGACGCAGGCGGAAGCGGCTCGACTGCTGAAGCGGTCGACGCGGCAGGTGCGGTTCAAACAGCGAAACAGCGCTGCATGGTCGTCGAGGAATTGAAGGACACCATGAAGGACGATGGCGCGACGGTGGAGATGCCGGGGGCTCTGCCCCCGGACCCCCGAAGTTTATCGCATAAGCCGGTCCCGGCAGGCACTGGAAAAACAAAGGACCGGGCCGGCGAACCAGCCCGGCCCGCCGTAGCCCGGCCCGCCGACCGCTCGGGTCGCACTTTTGTGTTGCCCTGTCCGTCCGACGGCAAACGCTGTGGTAGCAGCAAACAAAGGTATCGTCCACCGCCAACCCATCCCTGGCGCAAGGCCGTCATCCCGCCGAACCGGACATTTCTACTTTGCACAAACACCGGACATTTTAACTTTGCGTTGACACAACTGCTGCGGTGTCTTGCGGATAGCTGGCGTTTCGGCGACACTCCCGCCGCTACAGGATTCATTGAGGAAGGAACACTTCAGATGGCGTTTGAACCCGATAAGAAATGTAAGTTCACGTTTGGTCTCTGGACGGTTGGAAATGTCGGCCGTGACCCGTTCGGCGGACCCACCCGCGAGGCGCTGGACATCCGAGGCATCACCGACCTGCTCGGCGATGTCAGCGCTTACGGCGTCAACTTTCATGACAACGACCTGATCCCCATCGACGCCACCCCGGAGGAGGCGGACCAGATCAAGAGAGAGTTCAAGAAGGGCCTGAAAGACAACGGCCTGGTCGTCCCCATGGCGACCACCAATCTCTTCAGCGACCCGGTCTTCAAGGACGGCGCATTCACCAGCAACAACGCGCGGATCCGCGCCTACGCCATCCAGAAGACGATGCGGGCGATGGACCTCGGCCACGAGTTCGGCGCCAAGATTTACGTGTTCTGGGGCGGCCGTGAGGGCGCTGAGTCGGACGCCTGCAAGAATCCCGTCGAGGCGGTGAAGCGCTTCCGCGAGGCGATCGACTTCCTGTGCGAATACTCGATCAGCCAGAAGTACGGCTACAAGTTCGCGTTCGAGGCCAAGCCGAACGAGCCGCGCGGGCACATCTACTTCGCCGTCACCGGCAGCTACCTGGCGTTGATCCCGACGCTGGCGCACCCGGAAATGTGCGGTGTGAACCCCGAAGTGGCCCACGAGACGATGGCCGGCCTCAACTTCGTCCACCACGTCGCGCAGGCGTTGGAGATGAAGAAGCTGTTTCACATTGACCTGAACGACCAGGAGATGAGCCGCTTTGACCAGGACCTGAGGTTCGGACAGGCGAACATCAAGCAGGCGTTCTTCCTCGTGAAGCTGCTGGAAGACTACAAGTACGATGGCCCGCGCCACTTCGACGCCCACGCGCTTCGTACCGGCAACTACGAAGACGTGAAGGCATTCGCCAAGGGCTGCATGCGGACGTACATGATCCTCAAGGAGAAGGCCGCCAAGTGGAACGCCGATCCGGAGATCAAGCAGTTGCTGCAGACGATCAACATTGAGGACCAGAGCCTGAGCAAGCTGACCAAGAAGTTCAGCGACGGCAACGCCAAGAAGCTGCTCGAAGCCCCGCTCGACCGCGTCGAACTCGCCAAGGCGCCGCTGCCCTACGAGCGCCTCGACCAGTTGACGATGGAAGTGCTGATGGGCGTGAGGTAAACGTGCCCGTCGGCCGCACGCGCCAGGCTGGGCGCGGGCCCGAGCAAGACCGAAGCGATGTTATTGAAAACGCGTGGGAATCCAATTCCCGCGCGTCTTCTATTGAATAGGTCTCCGCACCATGCTTGAGTTGCTTGCAGATGCCTTGCCCTTTATCAGCTCCGGCGCGACTACCGGGCCTGGAATCACGTCCCTGTGGTCGACGCAGGCCGCGATCGCGCTGGTGACGTTGACGGTGCTGGAGATCGTCCTTGGCATCGATAACATCATCTTCATTTCGGTGTTAGCCGATAAGCTGCCGCTGGAGCAGCAGGGCAGGGCGCGGACGGTC
This sequence comes from Tepidisphaerales bacterium, assembly GCA_038224615.1. Taxonomy (GTDB): domain Bacteria; phylum Planctomycetota; class Phycisphaerae; order Tepidisphaerales; family Tepidisphaeraceae; genus JBBRFH01. The sequence continues at coordinate 1,666 of JBBRFH010000295.1, read as the reverse complement.
GGGCTTTCGCTGGCGATGATCCTGCGAATCCTATTGTTGCTGAGCATCAGTTGGATCATGACCCTCACGACGCCGATCCCGTTTCTGAGCGGCGCGCTGGCATGGCTCATCGAGGACGACCAGCCGTTCAACTGGAAGGACCTGATCCTCATGTCGGGCGGGCTCTTCCTGATCTACAAGAGCGTCACTGAGATCCACGAGAAACTCGAGGGCGACGAGCACGCAGTCGATGCGGGGAAGGTGGGGATTTCGTTCTCAGGCGTGATCGCGCAGATTCTGGTCCTCGATATCGTCTTCAGTCTCGACAGCGTCATCACGGCGGTCGGGATGGTGCAGGCGGGGAGCGGCGACCACCATTGGAAGGCGCTGTCGATCATGATCGCCGCTGTCGTTATCGCAGTCGGAGTCATGCTCTTCGCGGCCAAGCCGATCAGTGATTTCGTCAACAAGCACCCGACGATCAAGATGCTGGCTTTCAGCTTCCTGATCCTGGTCGGCGTGGTGCTGCTGATCGATTCGACGCACCGCCATGTGCCCAAGGGCTACATCTACTTCGCGATGGCGTTCTCCGTCGGTGTCGAGATGCTGAACCTCAAACTCCGCAAGAAGGGCACGCCCGTACATCTGCGAGACAAGATCGTTGCTGCCTCGCCGGACACGCAGTAAGAGCGGGGGGCAACAGGCTACGGTGTAATAGGCAACGGCGCGATTCCATCGGCGGTGACGAGGAAGAGCCGGTCGGTCACCTGGTGCGGCATGGTGCGATAGTCCTGCTTCACCTGCGATGTAATCCGCGAGAGCGTCTCTCCCTCGCTTCGGAAGCAAAGCAGGATATCCCGGTTCGGAATCGCCGCCGCGAACGGGCTGCCGAGCAGCTCGCGAAGTTTGTCATGAAGCGTGGGCAGCAGTATGCGCGTGGCGTCATAGCCGTCGAGCGTCTGGAAGAGCACGAGATTGACGGCACCATCCTCGTCCTGGGCGGCGTGGGCCTGGATCGACTGGCTTTGGCGGACAAGGTTTTCCAGCGCCAGTGCGTGCAGTTCGTCGATCGTCTTGCCCCAGCGGGCGGGCACTTCGTTGGGCAGGTAGGCGATGGTCCGATCGCCGTCGAGCACATAGGTGATGGCGAGCCCGTCAACCAGCGGCTGCGTGACGATGTTCGCCTGGCGCAGCTCAGCAAGCTCGGCGGAGACGACCATGGGCATCAGCTTTTCGCGAACTTCGTCGAAGGACGCGAACCGGTCGGGCGTGCCTTCGGAATCACGCAACAGTTCCACCGCCCATCGCTCTACCTGCCGCTTCAACTCGTCCGGGGAAAGCTGGAACATCCGGTACAGATTCTCCAGCGACGCGGTACGCCCGTTGAGGCGAATCGAGAACGACTGCTCAGCCCGTGCGATGCGCACGAGCGGGAAGCGCGACCGAACCATGTCGATCACGTTCTGTGCAAACTGCTCGCGGGTCACCTGCTGCATCGAACGCATTGTATGCAGGTAACGGGGCCGAGATGAATATCGGCCCCGCTGACGACAACTCCCCCACAATGCCTGCCTTTTTGCTGTGTTGAAATCCGTGTGTATGATTCGGCGTCTGTGCAATATAAGGTGGGCTCGCATTTGGTCAAACTCAAGCAATTCCCGTCGTTCGATGCAGCAGGTGACCCGCG
>JBBRFH010000294.1:0-3913 GCA_038224615.1 Tepidisphaerales bacterium | reverse complement strand
TGTGTACGTCCCCGGCTGCCCGCCGCGCCCGGAAACGCTGATCGAAGGCATCATGGCGATCCAGCGCATCATCGACGAAGAAGGCCTGCCTTCCGCCGGCCGGCGTCGACCGATGCAACTGGCGATCGAACCCAGCTACGTCCCCCGGCCCCAGCCCGTCACCCTCGGCGGACGCCCGATCACGACGGCGCACCGCGCGTAAGCGCCGACGCTGAAACATTTCATCGACGACGCGCCGACGTGTACGCACAAGAGCGAAAAGCAAATGCGGAAGATGTCGAGTTGCGCCGCGATCGAGAGGCGACGCGGCGCGGAAGGCTCGATCAAGGGAGCGATCAAAGAAGCACTCATGGCAACGGCTGCAGTTCTGCCCACGCCAGCGGGTGGTCGGACGCACCGCTATCCTTCAGGCCGGCGTCGATGGTTCGCATGCCGCGCGTCAGTATCCAATCGATCCTGCGTGAATCGGCCGCTTTTAGTGCAAGCGGGTCTTCCACGCCCGCCGATTGCAGCAGCGGCCGCAGGAGCGGGTCGTTGGTCTGGGTATTCAGGTCGCCCATCAGCACCGCCGGCGCCTGCAGCGAAAGAAAGAGCTGCGTGATCGCCTGGATCTGCAGCGGTCGGTCTTCATGCCGGCCAAGATGGGTGATGAGCACGTTGACGTCGTGCCCGCCGATCTGGATCCGCACCAGCGTCAGATTGCGCCGCGCCAGCGCGCCGAACGACGGCAGACCGAACCGAATCCACGATTCCACCGGCACGCGCGTCAGCAGGCCGTTGCCGAAATCGTCCCGAAACCAGCGCCGCTCGGTGGGCGCAAAAAGCGAGCCCATCTGCAACTGCTCGCCCAGCACATCGACCTGGCACTTCCCGCCGACTGCCGGGCTGGCGCTGACCTCGTTCAGGCCGACAAAATCGAATCCCACCAACGCCGCCCGCGTCTTATCCAGCCCGAGGTGCCCGCCGACATCTCGGCCGCTATGGATGTTGTACGTCGCGATGCGAAGCGTGTTGCCCAACAGCGGCTGCGCGCGATCGGCCCCGGTGATCGTGCGACCACTGGCCCCTTCCGTCGGCAGCGTCCACGCCCCCGCCGTCACGATCGCCGCGACAATGACGAGCAGCCCGACAACACCCCACGCCACGACCCGACGACGTCGCGGCCGCGGCACAGCCATGTCAGGATCCGGAGAATGTGGCGTCGTGTTCAAAGGTCCACCCAGTTTCCCCCCGCCGCCCCGAAGGTCAAGCCGGCATCCAAAGCGATCGCATGTGTACCGATTGGACTCAGTAGTAGCGGCTTCAGCCACCGCAAACGCCGAAAAACGGAGGCTGGAGCCGCTGTTACACGGCACATGCGACTGCCTTGCCTTCATGCGGGATTTCCAGCAACTGCGACAACCCAAACTTTCTGTTTGGCTTGCGCTAAGTTTGTGTAAGTGCAAGGAAAGGCATTGTCGCCCCCATTGGCTCGGCTACCCTCTGAGTGGCTCAACCAGCCAACCCAATTATGATCCCTTCCATCGCAACGACAACTTCACGCGTCGTCATTCACGATTCGCACACCGAACCCGTCGTCAGCGTGGCTGTGCAGTTGCTGAACGTGCTCGGGCACGATGTGGCACTGACCGAATCCGCCGACGCGGCGATCTCGCTGGCGATGGAATCCCGAACCGAACTTCTGGTGCTAAGCCTGACCGATCACGACGAGCAGTGCGCCGCGCTCGATCGACTGGCGATGCTTCCCGCGTCGGCCCGCCCGCGCCAGGTGGCGATTCTCAGCGACGACGAGACCGATTCCTCCATCCCGCCGATGCAACGCAAACTCCCGGGCGTGCGAGTACACCTGTTCGTCAGAGCGATCCACGCGCACGGCCTGCTGAAGGTCATCAAGCGCATCGCCAGCCTCGCCAACTAAATGCACGTTCGCGATTCGCCAACGGAACAACAGACGACCCTTCGGGCCGTCTGCTAAGCAGTCTGATCCTCAAAAATTGCCGCTTGCTTGCGCCAAAACCCGTTTAACTACGGCCATGCGTTTGGCAAGGTTTGGCTCTGAAAACTTAGGGTAAAGCGAGCGCGAAATAAAAGGCTGCATGGGCCTCTCGGGGTCCCATGCAGCCCAGGGAAGGAGGGCTAGGGGTACAACGTTCTGCTTCTTATACGATCGACGATCGCCGCCGGTTCTGGATTTTTTCACCCGCGCGTATCCGACTCCATTTTGCCTCATCGGCGCGACCGCACTTGTGCTCCGCTCGCCCGTGCCACAAACTAGGACGCCATGGCCAAGCTCAACATTTCGGTTCAGTTGTATACCCTCCGTGACGCGACCTCGATCGACCTTCCCGGCGTTCTGAAGGCGGTTAAGAAAATCGGCTACACCGGCGCCGAGCTTGCCGGCTACGGCAACCTGAAGACCGCCGCCGAGGTGCGAAAGGCGTTTGACGACGCGGGGTTGAAGGTCAGTGGCGCTCATATCGGGATCGATCAATTCGAGAAGAACATGGACCAGGTCATCGCCGACAGCAAGACCCTGGGCAACACCAACGTCATCGTCCCCTACCTCGGCGAAGACCGCCGCAAGAACGGGGAGGATTACCGCAAGCTCGCCCGCGACCTCACCGCCTGGGGCAAGACCGTCGCCGCCGCCGGACTCACGCTCAGCTATCACAACCACGCCTTCGAGTTCGAGAAATTTGACGGACAATTCGGTCTGGACATCCTCTGGCAGCATGCCGATCCCGCTTTCGTCAAGGCCGAGCTTGACCTCTACTGGGTCAAGCGCGGCGGCGTCGATCCGGTGGCTTACGTTAAGCAACTCGGCAAGCGCGTCGTGCTCGTCCACCTCAAGGACATGGACGCCGGTGCTGACCAGAAGTTCGCTCCCGTCGGCACCGGTACGCTCGATTTCATCGCCATCTCCGAAGCCTGCGCCGCCGCTGGCGTTCAGTGGGGCGCGGTCGAGCAGGACGACTGCTACGGCGCTGATCCACTCAAGAACGTCGAGATCAGCTTCAACAACCTGAAGAAGCTCGGCATCGCCTGATCCCCCCGCCGGCGGTCAGATCTGAAAGTCGATCATCTCCGACCGCTTGTCGCGCGGGCGGCGGTCGCGGTATTTCAGCTTGGGCGGCTCGGCGATCACCTGGTTCTGCTGCGGCACGCTGCTGGTGATGAACACGTTGCCGCCGATCACGCTGCCGCGCCCGATCACCGTGTCCCCGCCGAGGATCGTGGCGCCGGCGTAGATCACCACGTCGTCCTCGATCGTCGGGTGCCGCTTGTGCCCCCGCAGCGCCTGCCCGAACGCCGGCGCCAACGCGCCCAGCGTCACGCCCTGGTAGATCTTGACGTTGTTACCGATCACGGTCGTCTCGCCGATCACCACGCCCGTGCCGTGGTCGATCATCAGTGATCGTCCAAGCTCGGCCCCGGGATGGATCTCGATGCCCGTCACCGAGTGCGCGTACCCGGTCATCATCCGCGGCAAGAGCGGCACGTTGGCGACGAACAGCTCGTGCGCCAGGCGCTGCACCATGATCGTGTACAGCCCGTGGTAGCAGAAGATCGTCTCGTCGGTCGACTGCGCCGCCGGATCACCCTCGAACGCAGCGACGACGTCGGATGCCAGCAGTTCGCGGATCGCCGGCAATCGGTCGAAGAACGCCGACGTGATCCGCGCCGAATCATGGTCGCACTCCACGCACGGCGACGACTGCTCGTCCGGCGACTTGCCCTCGCGATAGCGCAGGCAGAACCGGATCTGCTCGTACAGCAATTCCGTCAGCTCCAGCACGATCTCCCCGACGCGGAACGGCAGGTTCTCAGTCGTAAGACCCTGCAACCCGAAGTACCCGGGAAACGCCAGTTGCCGCAACCCGTCGATGATCGCCACCACCTTCTCCCGGCTCGG
>JBBRFH010000293.1:0-3917 GCA_038224615.1 Tepidisphaerales bacterium | reverse complement strand
CTGCTTCACGTCGTCCTTCTTCGGCAGGCCCAAATGCTCTTTGGGCGTGACGTAGCACAGCATGCTCGCGCCGTGATACGCGGCGTTGGTAGCGCCGATGCAACTGGTGATGTGGTCGTAGCCGGGGAAAATGTCGGTAACAAGCGGGCCGAGGACGTAGAACGGCGCGCCGTGGCAGAGGGTGCGCTCGAGCTTCATGTTGTATTCGATCTGATCGAGCGGCACATGCCCCGGGCCTTCGATCATGACCTGCACGCCGCGTCGCCAGGCGCGTTCGGTGAGTTCGCCTAGGGTTTCCAGTTCAGCAAGCTGTGCGGCATCGGTGGCGTCTGCGAGACCACCGGGACGCAGACCGTCGCCGATCGAGAACGTCACGTCATACTGGCGGAGGATGTCGCAGATGTCTTCCCACGCGGTGAACATGGGATTTTCCTTGTTGTGGTACAGCATCCACTTGGCCAGCAGGCTGCCGCCGCGGGAGACGATGCCGATCAGGCGCTTGCGCACCAGCGGCAGGTGCGCCTTGCGCACGCCGGCGTGGATGGTGAAGTAATCGACGCCCTGCTCGGCCTGGTTGATCAATTCGGCCTTGATCATCGGCCAATCGAGGTCTTCGATTTTTTTGCCGATGATCATCGAGTAAATCGGCACCGTGCCGACGGGCGCGGTGCTGTGCTGGCAGAAGGCGCTGCGCGTCCTGTTGAGATCGCCGCCGGTGGAGAGGTCCATCAGCGTGTCGGCCTCGAACTTGAGCGCCCAGTCGACCTTCTCCAACTCTTCGTCAATCGACGACGACACCGGCGACGCGCCGAGATTCGCATTGATCTTCGTCTTGCTCGCCCGGCCGATGCACATCGGATCGAGCTTCCACTTCAGGTGGTTGATGTTGGCTGGGATCACCATGCGCCCCGCGGCGATTTCGTCGCGCACCTGCTCGGGCGTAAGGTGCGCTTCGCGCTCGGCGACACGCCGCATCTGCGGAGTAATCACGCCAAGCCGGGCGTTCTCCAGTTGGGTGATCGGGTCGAAGTTGGCCGGGTATTTCACTTCCCACACCTCGCCGTTGCCGGTGCGGAAGGTGATGCAGTGGTGATCGCCCGAGGCGCACACGAAGGGGGTGAAGGATTCGATCGGGGCATCGTCGGCGATTCGCTTGACGCGCCACCCATCGGGAAGAAAGTCCCACGCCGTCTTGTCGCTGGGCGCGGGCATGCCGGGGGTGTCGGGGCTGCTGTAGGTCAGCGCGCCACGGGCATCGGGCGCAATGCGGGCGCGATTGGCGAACGATCCGGGATTCGTCGTGCCGCGATTGAGTGTCGCGGGGTTGCCCCCGATTTCGGGTAGCGCGTACGAGGGGATGGTTGTGTTGGACATTGTTTACGGCTCCAAATGCGCTGGCGCGCGAGAGGTGGGCGAAACAGCCGCGGAGGTGCGTCGTTTCATTCGCCTCCCTACGCCGGGTTCAACCGGATCAGGTTCCAAGGGTATTTCTCAGTCTCGGTTACGGGTCGAGACACCCCTGGCGAATCATCCGACACTGTACGGCTGTCCGGCGCGATCGACAAGCAGGAAACGCGTCCGGCGCAGCTATCGCGCGACCGGCGTGGTCGCGATCGCCTCGAGTTCCTTGAGCAGCGTTCGCATCGTCGTGCGGGCCTTGTAGTTGCGGTCGATGCTCATGAATTGAAGCCGAAGCTGATCGTCGAAGATAAAGATCGAAGGGTGTACGAGCGAGGCGGCGGCGCGAAAGCCGTTACGCACGCCGAACTGATCGACGGTGGCTCCTGTGGCATCGCACAGGATGGGAAACGTCAGCTCCAGTTCTTTCGCAAGGGCCGCGGACGTGTGGGCGGGCTCGTTGGAGATCGCGACGACGGTAACATCGCAGACTTGCCGCAAGCGCGGGAGATGCGCCTGGACCTTGCTCAGGTAGCGGCGGCAATACGGACACCAGTGGCCGCGGAAGAAGATGACGATCGTCGGGCCGGTGCTGCGGCGACTATCGAGGCTGAAAATCCGGCCTTGCGCGTCGGGCAACTCGAACGCGTAGCGGGACGTAGATGAATCGAAGGCGGCGACGGGCACGGAGGCATCGTCACTTTTAGATGCGTCGATTGCAACTGACCGGGTTGCGAAAACCCGGTCGATTTCAAGCACCTTCGGCCTACGGATTCGCCGGGGCCACTGGCTCGGCCGGCGCGGCTGGTGCGGCACCATCGACCGCCGCCGGCGCGGTGCCGTCGGCCGGGGGAGTCGCCGGGGCAGGTGCGGGTGCGGGGGTGGTTCCCCCTTCAGGCACGACCGGCGTGCCTTCAGGCGTTGCCGGCGTTGCGGGCGCCGGGGGCAGCGTGGGCGGCGGGACTTCGCCGTACTCGCCGGGGAGCGGCGGGAGCTTCAGGCCGCTGTCGATGATCTCTTTCTTCACTGCCAGCGCGTCGCTCTTGAGCGAAGTCGCGTCCGCCGTCGCGGATGAATCGCCGATCGAAGCCTTCAGTTCCAACAACTGGATCCGCCCGACCAGCGCGACCAGTCGCGCCACCTTCGCCGAGTTCTGCACGCCCTTCTTGGGATCCCCGCTATCGCCTGTTTCCACGTCCGTCAGGGTTGCGATCGCGGTCGAGAGCTTCTGGTCCGCGTCGCTGATCAGATCCTTCAGCGTGCCGGTATCGACGCCTTGAAGCTCGCTCGGCGATTGCAGCGACGCAGGGCTCAGCGCCGCCTGCAGCAACGTGCGTGTGCTTTCAATGTCAGCCACCAGGGACGCCTCGCTGGCGCGGATGGATCCCACCTCGCGCTGCACGATCCCCTTCTGCAGCTTGTACCGCTGCGGATGGACCGCGTCGCGGAGGCCCTTGTAGGATGCCGCGTCGGCCGACCCGGTCGAGGTCAACTGGGTGATGCTCGCCGAGTACGTCCCGGCATTTTTGCCGGCGAGATCGAAGTACTTCTCGGCCTCGTCGAGCAGATCAATCAGGTCGCCGCGACGCAGCTTCGCTTCGGCGACCAGTGCTGCGATTGTCGTGGCGCGCCGCGTAATCGACACGTCCTTGTCGCCGACGAGAATGTCCTTGGCGATGTTGGTCTGGTTGTCGGCGTGCTTCTGCACGGATTCCCAGTTGGCGGTCAGGCGCTTGGCCTGCTCCTGCAAGCCGGCAATCGCCGTGCCCAGGGTCGACTCCTGCGTCTTCTGAACGGCAAGGTCGGCGGTGAGGCGATTGAGCTGATCCGTGACCAGTTCAACCTGCGTCTTGGTGTCTTCCGCCTTGCGCTTCGACTGGGCGGCGTCGGTATAGGTCTTGACCGCTTCGTCGCCTTTTTGCGTATCGGCTTTCTGCAAGAGGGTCTCGGCGGCGGCGGCGGCGGCGTTCTGGTCCTTGGTCAGTTGCTCGACCTGCTGCTTGCGCTTGCTGATCTCGCCATCGAGGCGCGAAATCTCCTGCTTGACGGCGGCCAGCGTGGGCAGCGTCTTGTCGGCTTGCAGATTTGGAATGACCTGCGGATCAGCGCCCGGGCCCCACAAGCCGAGATTGGCGTTGCCTTGCATCGCCGCCACCTGCGTCGCGATATTGGCCAATGCCACTTGCGGATTGCCCGCGCGATTGCCGGCGGCCAGGTAATTGGTCAGCGCCACCTGCTGCACAAGCTGCCGTGTGTAGGTCAGCTCACGACGAATCTTCTGCTCGACATTCACCAGCTCCGCCCGCGCATAGGTCGCGGCATTGAGGTCCAGCGCACCGAGCGAGGACGATGCCAGGGCTGTCAGCACGAGCGAGGCGTTCTTCTCGCCGACCGCACTCGACAGCTCGATGCGAGCGGCCTGCACGCCTGTCAGCTCCTTGCCGCCGTCCGGCTTGTAATCAATGGGTTTGAGGTTGGGGAGCTGGGCGATCTTAGAGTTCGCCGAGGCCATCTTCTCG
>JBBRFH010000292.1:0-3949 GCA_038224615.1 Tepidisphaerales bacterium | reverse complement strand
GACGGCACCGTTCGCGCGGGTGCCTGACGACGCGGCACGGATTGCGGCACCGACTGTGGCACCGACCCCCGGCGCAGCGGCGGCGGTGCGACGCTGTGCGGCGGGCGGGGCTGTTGTGGCGCCCGCTGCGGCATCGGCCCGCCCGTCGGCACACCGCGTGGCGCTCGCGCCGGACGCGGCGGCGGCGGCACCTGCTGCTGTTGCTTCTTCCGCCGCTCGCTCCACGCCGATGCCACTTGTGACAGCACCCAGATCCCGGCGAAGACCACGCCAATGACGATCTTCACCGTCGGATCGCTCTCGGCGAGGAATGGCATTGTGTCAACCATGCTGGGTACTGCGGGCATCTTGCCCACAGCCTTTTCAAATTGCCCTGGGCAGGATGCCCACAGTACGAATTACTTGTCGTCGGGCTTGGCGATCGACTCGCGCATCGACGTATCGGCCTGGACGTTCTTCATCTTGTAGTAGTCCATGATCCCAAGGTTGCCGCTGCGGAACGCCTCGGCCATGGCGCGGGGCACTTCAGCCTCGGCGAGCACGACCAGGGCGCGGTTCTCGGCCTGCTTGGCGACGTGCTCCTGCTCGGCGGCGACGGCCATGGCGCGGCGCTTTTCGGCCTCGGCCTGGGCACGCTTCTTGTCAGCCTCGGCCTGCTCGGTCTGCAACTTGGCACCGATGTTGTCGCCGACGTCGATATCGGCGATGTCGATCGACAGGATCTCGAACGCTGTATTGGCGTCCAGCCCCTTGGCGAGCACGGCCTTGGAAATGTGATCGGGATTTTCCAGCACGTCCGAGTGATCGACCGCCGAGCCGATGGCGGTGACGATGCCTTCGCCGACGCGGGCGATGATCGTCTCCTCAGTGGCGCCGCCGACCAGCCGCTTGATGTTGGTGCGGACGGTGACGCGGGCTTTGACCCGGAGCTGAATGCCGTTCTTGGCGACGCCGTCGATCGTGTTGCGCCCCATGGCGGCCGACGGGACGTCGATCACCTTGGGGTTCACGCTCGTCTGCACCGCGTCGAGGATGTCACGCCCGGCGAGGTCGATCGCGGTCGCGTTCTTCCATGAGATCTCGATGTTGGCCTTGCTGGCGGCGATCATCGCGTTGATCACGCGCATCAGGTTGCCGCCGGCCAGTACGTGGCTTTCCATCTCCGCCTGCGGGATATCCAGCCCCGCCCGCGTCGCCTGAATCCGGGCGGCCACGATCAGGTTCGGATTGAGCTTCCGCAGCGTCATCCCGATCAGCTCGATAAAGCTGACCCGCGCCCCCGACACCAGCGCCTGGATGTACAGGTTGATGAAGTTGAAGGCGAGGAAAAACAGGATCAACAGCACGATCAGCGCCACGCCGATCACGCCATAGAGAATCAGGTCAGGGGTTTCGAGTGCGAGGATGGAGTTCATGGGGTCAGGTCCTTTCGAGTATGTGACGGGTGACACGGCGTGTTTGTTAATGGTTGCGGGTTGCGGGTTACTGGTTACTTGGAGTGCTTGACGCTCCGGGTTGCTCTGGAACGTCAAGCGGTCCAAGTAACAAATAGCCAGTAACCAATAACATCCAGCCCTTACGTTTCCATTTCACGCACGGTCGCCACCGTGTCGTGGAATTCGATGATTTTAACTTTTCGTCCTGCCGGGATAATCCGGCCCATTTCGCTTTTGGCTTCGATGCGGGTGTCGCCGAATTCGCATTCGCCCATGGGGCGCATTTCGGTGAGGGCGACGCCCTCGGTTCCGACCAGCACGCGTTCGGTGCTGAGCCGGCCCCCGGTCGTTCGGAGCACCATCTTTCTACCGATGGGTGTGCGTTGCCAGAGGTTGATCGCCATCGCCACCACGAACGGCGCCGCGATGATGACGACCACCATCGCGCCGACGCCCAGCCACTTGTCGATCATGAAGCAGAGCACGATCGCCCCGACCAGGCAGAGCGTCCCGAAAATCGCCAGCAGCCCCGCCGAGGGGATGAAGACCTCGGCGACGAACATGATGGTCGCGAGTGCGAGCAGGATGATGAGCCAGATGACGATCGGATCCATTAGGCGTTCGCTTCCTCAGTGATGGCGCGGACGACGATGCGCGTGCCTTCCTTCGCCCGCACGACGACCCGGGTGCCCGCCACCACGTAACCGTGATCGCTGACGACATCGGCGTTGCGCTGGTCGTTGACGATGGGGTCGAAAAACCGGGCCACGCCTCCCGTCCGAAGGTCGGAAACGACCGTCCCCGTGACCCCGATCGCCGGCCAGGCATCTTCGGCCTGCTCGCGGGCGATGTCACGCTGCGGTTCGACGGTCTGCCCGACACTGGTCGTCAGCACCAGCCGATTCATGTACGGCACCTTGGTGATGTACTTCGACAGCCACCACCACAGCCCCAGCGACGTCGCCAGGCCGATCGTGGAGATGACCAGCCCTTCCTTCAGCGCCTGCTGCGTCTGCGGAAGCTGGGGGAGGATGTTGTGATCACCGGTGGGCAGCGCCGGCGCCTCGGAGGGCACGTAGGTCAGCACCAGTCCCATTAACAGGAGGATGATGCCGGTGATGCCGGTAATGCCGAAGCCGGGGATGACGAAGATCTCCAGCGCGATCATCGCCAGGCCGATCAGGATCAGAAGGATTTCGAGCCACCCGGCGTAGCCGGTGAGCATCGGCACGCCGAACAGCACGATGCCCGAGACGATCGCCGCCGACTCCGCGATGCCGCTGCCGGGCTTGCTGAAGACGAAGTAGATCGAGAGCGTGAAGATGATGCTGAGCAACCCGCGCAGCCCGTCGCTCGAAAGTATCTTGATGATCGACTCGCCCGCGGTCGTTTCATAGACCTGGTCGATGGAGAGATTGGCCGCCTCCGCGAACGCTTCGATGGTCGGAAACGTCCCACGGCTCAGGCCGAGTTTCTTGGCGGTGATTTCGTTGACAGTCAGCAGTGTCAGTTCGTCATCGACCGGATTTTTGATATCGGTTGCGAGCTTCCAGCCCTCGGACTTGAGCTGCTCCCATTGCTCTTTCGTCGCGAACTTGCGCTGGCCGTCTTTTTCGGCGATGTAGACCGAGACCTGGTACTGCACGAACGCGCGCAACAGCAGCGGGTCGTACCCGTGCCGGGCGGCCGCGTCTTCAAACGAGGCGACGATCGGGCTTTCCATCTTGGCGCGGTTCGCGCCTTCGATGTTTTCCAGCCCACCACTGCTGCTGGGAATGATCGGCGCGCAGTCGCCGATCATCGAACCCGGGGCCATGACGATCTCGTCGCACGCGACACTGATCATCGACCCCGCGCTATACGCCCAGCGCTTCACATAGGCGACGGTGCGAACCTTGCCTTCAAGCGCCTTCAGCTCGTCCACCATATCCAGCGCCGACATGACCAGCCCGCCCGGCGTGTCCATCCGGAGGATGATCGTGTCGACGCCCTGCTTCTTCGCGTCTTCCAGGCGCTTCTTGAACTGAATGGCGGTGAAGCTGTTGATCTCACCTTCGACGGGGATGACCACCGCGCGCGATCCCGCGGGCCGCGTCGTCGGTCCCGGGGTTTCTGCCCGGACGGACGCCGCCAAGACGCAAACCAGAAGCAGCAGGAACCCCATCGCTCGTTGCATGATGGCATCTTACGCTAAATTTTCGGCAAGCGTTGCACCCTGCCGAGTTACAAACGCCGACCATTTCCCTACCCGCAGCAATTGCGTGACAGGCCGCCGCACGGTCAACTGCGGACATGTTGCCGCAGGTGTTGCTTGAGGGGCCCTTCGCCGAGCACCAACTGGTGGTGCGCCGGGTGGCGTCCGGACGCCGCATCGTGCCCGACGTGGAACGCGCCATCGAGACCGCCTGGCGATCGACCCTCGCCCGGCCGGGCGTGCGGCTGTTTGACGGGCCGGTCTGCAGGCTCGAATCCCTGCGGCGGACCGAGACCGGCGTCGATGTCGATGTCAGCCA
>JBBRFH010000291.1:0-3971 GCA_038224615.1 Tepidisphaerales bacterium | reverse complement strand
TGAGGTCGCCGCCGCCGCCGAAGCCCGCGCCGGTCTGGACCTTGAACGGCGGCACGCCGACGCGCGGTTTGACCGCCACCGAGGGCGCGGGATCGTACTTGCCTACGTGACTGGTGAGCGTGTCCACCTTGGCCGACTCCGAAGACGAAGAACAGCCCGTCACCAATCCCATTGAAACAAGTGAGAAAAATGCGGCAACGCGAGTAAAACGAGCAGAACCTGAAACCGTCGACATGCGACTCCCTGTAAGTAGACTTGAGAAACCCGTCTTCATTCCGCCGGCCGGGAAAGCAACTTCAAACAGACTCGATTGCCACTCGGTCTTACTATCCAAAACGTTAACATCCGAAGCCGCCTGACTCAAGCACTGAATGCTGGCCTCGATCGCCGTATCGGTGTGTACCCGCGTTGCATCCGAATCGGAGGTTACCGGCCGAGCCGTGCGCCCGGTCGGGGTGCCTGCGCCATTCGCCACCGCACTGTTATGCACCAACGGGCGTGTCGTAGAACTGCAATTCAGGGTTCTGCTTTTCGAGATACTGCTTGCTCCATTCGGTGCCGAGGAGCACCACCCGACGACCCGCGGAATCCGTTGCGAGTTTCGCACCGCCGGGGAGGACGAGCTTCTCGATGTCGGCGTCGGATGCGGCAGGGGGGAGCCAGCGCAATAGTTCCCACGGCGCTTTTTCAAGCCGCGACTCCGCGCCGTATTCGCTCTGAAGTCGGTATTGAACGACCTCGAATTGCAGTGGCCCGACTGCCCCCAGGAGTGGCACGCGCTGGCCGGAATCCTGGACCTGGAACGATTGGATCGCCCCTTCCTGAAGCAGTTGTTCAAGCCCTTCGCGGAAACGCTTGGACTGGGAAGTTTTCTCGTTGTGGAGGTAAGCGAAGCACTCGGGCGCGAAATGGGGAATCTCGCGGTAAACGATACCCGGGTCCTCGGTGAGGGTGTCGCCGATGCCAAACTCCGAATGCCCGACCAGCCCGATGACATCGCCGGCGACGGCTTCGTCGATGGTCTCGCGTTCCTGGCCGAAGAGTTTGTGTGAACTGGAGAGGCGCATCTTGCGGCCGCTCTGGATGTGCGTCACGCTGATGTCGCGAACGAACCTGCCGCTGCAAACCCGCACAAATGCGATCCGATCCCGGTGCCTCGGGTCCATGTTGGCCTGAATCTTGAATACAAACCCGGAGAACCGCGCGTCGTCGGTCGCGATCACGGCGCCTCCCGCGCTGCGCGGGCCGGGCGGATTGGAGTATTGCAGAAACGTATCGAGCAGAAGCTGGATGCCGAAGTTGTTGATCGCGCTGCCGAACAACACCGGCGTGAGGCGACCCGCGGCGACTGCTTCGAGATCAAAGTTGCTCCCGGCGATGTCGAGCATCGCGAGATCGTCCACGGCCTTCTGGTAGATCTGCTCACTGAGCTTCTCGCGCACAGACGGATCAGAGAGGGCGTGAATCGTGACCGGCGCTCGGTGTACGCCGCCCTTGGTTCGCTCGAAGAAATGCACGCGGTTGGACAGCCGGTCGAAAATCCCCGTGAAGTCGAATCCGGTTCCCAGCGGCCAGTTCACCGGGAACGCGCTGATTCCCAGCACGGATTCCAATTCGTCCAGCAACTCCAGCGGCTCGCGGGTCGGCCGGTCAAGCTTGTTGATAAACGTGAAGATCGGAATGCCGCGCCGGCGGCAGATCTCGAACAGCTTGCGGGTCTGGTTCTCGATGCCTTTGGCGGCGTCGATCACCATGACCACCGCATCCACCGCCGTCAGCACCCGGTAAGTGTCCTCGGAGAAATCCTTGTGGCCGGGGGTATCGAGCAGGTTGATCGTGCGACCGTTGTAATCAAACTGCAGCACGGTCGAGCTGACCGAGATGCCGCGCTTGCGCTCCATTTCCATCCAGTCGGAAGTCGCGGCACGCTGGTTCTTGCGTGCGGTGACCGATCCAGCCAACTGCAACGCGCCGCCGTACAGCAGGAACTTCTCAGTCAGCGTGGTCTTGCCCGCATCCGGGTGTGAAATGATCGCGAAGGTGCGCCGCTTTGATATCTCGGATTGGAGTTTGGATGACAAGCTGAGTCCTCAAGGTACGTCGATCACTGCGGCGCATCGTGTTTTCGCCCGCCGGTATTACTTCCGCTCCTGGTTGAGCTTCGTCAAGAGGCTGATCTGAATTTTCTGCATCGCCACGAGTTCGGACGTCAGGCCAACCGCGTGTTCTCCACGAACTCCGCCGCAAGATCGCCGATTAATGTGCTCATCAAGGCATGATACCGAAATCCGCCGCATCGAACTCGATGTGGGGGCTACTTATCGAGCGACAGCTCTTCCAGCGTCTCATCGGTGCAAAGCGGATCGACGGCGCGGCACGAACCGGTGAGCACATCGGAGATGCCCGTCAATCGCGCTCGCCACGCGGCCGGCTCGGTGTCGGGTGGCGTGAGCTGGGAGAATTCGTTGCACAACAGGATCATGCGCAGCAGGTGCTTGAAGAGAATTCCCTCCTGCTTGACCAGCTCGCGCGCACGAACGAACTTGTCGAAATCGCCGCCGTAGCCAAGCAAGTCCCCGACGGCCCAGATCGGTGTGACCGACAACCCGCCGGCGTGATCGATCTCATTCTCGAAGAGCATGCGCATTTTCTGTGCCAACGGAATCGGATAGCGCCGCAGCTCGGGCAGCACTTCGGACTGATCGCGCGGCGGATACAGATCGTCCTGAGACGCGATGCCGCGCGTGAGGATGGCGGGGTCAACGATCTCATTGCTGAGACGCCCCGGCGGCAGGTCATCCGGCCAGGGCACACGGAGCGATTTCGCGACCGAGCCTGGCATCTCGAGAAGGCTTTCGAGGATTTGTATCAATTCGTGATCGTCGGCCTTGCCCAGGTAGTCGAGCAGGAATAGGCCGTACAACGGATGCACGGCGCGGAAAATCATCAGGTCTTTCAGCCGTGCGGTCGGCGTGGCGGTCAGCGGTTCGTACGGATCAGGCTCGGGCGGCAGCGCTTTCTCCACGAGGCGCGGGCTGCCGACACGGCGCGCCGAACTCACGCTGTCACCGATCTTGAGTTTCGCCAGCAACTCGCGCGTCGTCGCCGATAAAACCTTGGGAGCTGTGGGCGTTGCCGCGTCGATCGCCGGCGCTTCGGTGTCATCGTCCTCTTCGTCGCTTGTTTGCTCAAGCGGGGTGGCGCTGGCGGGCTTCACGGCCTGCTGCCACGTCAGGGGTGGCGGGGGATCAAGCGTCACCACGCCGATTTGCGAGAGCGTCACCAGCATCTTGGTCAGGCGTTTCAATTCGGCCTCGATCGTCGGCGGGTCCATCAGGCGACGACGGACTACCTGCCGGATCGGTTCGACCGCAGGATTCGCGTCGAGCAGATACGCAAGCCATCGCCAACTGAGTCTTCCTCGACTCGCCAGCCTGGCGGCGGGTGCCGATTGCAGCTTCGTGAACTGCTCCGCGTTCCAATAGGTCACGCCCGTGCGTCGGGTGGGCTTCTTCTTAAGCAACGCTTTTTTCGCTGCCATCATCTTCGGGTCTTTGACATCCTCGGGGATCGAGTCGTACTTCTCCTTCCATCGCGCGATCTTGACGTCGTCCTCATGGGCAATGACATAGACGTGTCCTTCGCTATCAAACTGCGGCCGACCGGCTCGACCGAAGACCTGCTGCGCCGCGCCCACCTCGATCAGCTTCTTTTTGTCGCGCGGTCCCTTGACCAGCGTCGTCAGGATCACCGATCGCGCCGGCAAATTGATCCCCGCCGCCAGCGTCTCGGTACACACACACACCGGCAGAAGCTTCTCTTGAAACAGCGTCTCCACGAGGCGCCGATAACGCGGGAGCACGCCCGCATGATGGATGCCGATCCCGCGCGCCAGGCAGGTGCGCAGCTTGTTGCCCGAGCCAGTCGAGAAGTCGAATGATTCGAGACGATCGAGGAGCGCTTGACGCTGG
>JBBRFH010000290.1:0-3985 GCA_038224615.1 Tepidisphaerales bacterium | reverse complement strand
CCCCACCACCACCACCACCACCACCGTTGTTATTGTTATTGCGGTTGTTGTTGACCAGAACGGTGTTGTTCTGGGCGTTGGTGGCACGGTCGCTGAGCATCTTGGCGATGCTGGTCACGTCGACGCGGTCGAGTTCAGGCGGACGAAGCCCGCGCGAGTGCTGCAGGCCGACGTCGATGATGCACGCCGGGATCTTGCCGCTGGTGACGTCCGCGAGTTCTTTGGCACCGGTCTTGATGGCGTCTTCAAACGACATCGTCCCGCCCAGGTTGGCCCCGCCGACGCCGGTGGATTCGATCGCGATCATCGTGCCGTCTTCGGCCTGGAGCAGCGGATAGCAGTGACCGGGAATCAGCACGAGGAACGCCTTGGCGCCCGCGGCCTGTCCGAGCGAGGCCTGCAGAATCGCCAGTTCGATGCACAACCCACTGTTCTGCTGGATGACATCACGCGGCAGGCGGACGCTCTGCACGATCGCCGTCGTGTCGCCGATTCGTTCCGGGACGCCCTTGGCGGCGGCGTAGGTCATGCCGGTTTTGCACTGGAACTCGTAACACGACTTGAGGAACGCCATCAGCTTTTCGCCGTTGCTGATGACGTTGACGCCGCCTTGCGTCTCGCTGATCTTGCCCAGGTATTGCTTGACGACCTCATCCTCGTCGGTGACGTACGCCGCCACGATCTCGTTGTTGGAGAACATGTCGTACCAGTCGACGATCTCCGAATCGGGCAAGCTGCTGTACTCGATTTCGTTGACGCCGCGCATCTCGAACTCGCGCTTTTCGATCTTCTCGACACGCTTTCCGCTGCTGTCGTCATAAGCGATCTTGAGTTCCAGGCTGGCGGGCGTGCGTGAGCGCGTCTGCGTCACCTTCCCCGGCAGTTTGGGGTAGATCGCGAAGACCTTGGTCTGCCCCGGGAGCAGTTCGGCGCTCTCGTCGGGCGTCGTCCAGTCCATGTAGTCGGGGATGCGATAGGAGACCTTGACGTCGCGGAGCGGCTGGCCGCCGTTGTTGTCGAGCACGACCCGAGCGAGCCAGTACTTTCCGTCGGCGGTGTGTTCGCTGGCGTACGCCTTGTACGCAAACGTCATCACCGTCTTCTTGTTGAAGATCTTGTAATTGAGCACGCCCGGCGCCGGCCCTGTGAACAGGTAGGCAAACAGACATGCGATCGCGAGTACGAGTGACGCGATACCACCTAGAAATGCGAGCTTTCGAACAGTTGCCGGCATAAACCCTCCCATCAGGAGAAAGCCGGCGAGGCCGCATGAACGAGCGACATGAGCGCGAACAATGAAGTTTTATGCGGCCCCGACCGCACACGAGGATAATCCCCTATCCCCCGAAACGGAACACAAAAATATATCGGCGTGGACCGGGGAAGGCAGAAGACAAAAGGCAGGAGCCAGGAGACAGAAGACAGGAGGAAGAAATTCTGAATTCTGAATTCTGAATTGTTTCTTGTGTCTCCTGTCTCAGTACCTAAGACCCAATGCGATCCACGAATCTTCACGAATCAGCACGAATAGGGCCAAGACATTCAATGCCTTGATTCGTGCAATTCGTGCAGATTCGTGGATAGGTCTGTCTTACGTGAGCAGGAAGACCTTCACCTTGCCCGGGCCGTGTACGCCGGTGACGAGGTTCATTTCAATATCCGCCGTTTTGCTGGGGCCGGAGATGATGTGCAACGCGCTGCGGGGGGTGTGGTCCTTCTCGACGACCTCGAAAAGATCGATCAGGTCGCCGACGCAATTCTTTGGCTCCACGATCGCCACATGCAATGGCGGAACCAGCGAGAGCGCTCGGCCGTGCCCGGGGGACGGCTTGATTACCAGGCTGCCGGTCTCGGCGACGGCACGCCACACGTCGGTGACCGACGCATCGACGTCATACAATTCGTCCAGCGTCATCTCGTCCCACATCCGCACGCCGAAGTTCGCTTCGCGCATGGCGCGGGGGATTTCGATGCGCTCGAGAAATTTGGAGCGCGGCAACGCCACAGTCTGCACAAATCGCTCTTTCAAGAATGCGATCAGCGCGGCGTGCAGATCGTCAACGCGGATCGGCGTGACGCTGATCTTGTTCTCCTCAGCCTTTTTGGCGAACAGCGCAGGCAGGCCGATGTCGCTGAGGACCAGGCGGATGAGCGGCTCGGTCAGCGCCGGCGGCGTCGGGGGCGTCGTCAGCGGAACGCTGCGGCCGAGCGAGCGGCGGACCTTGGACATGACATTGGAGGGATCGTTCATGGGTATTCCGTAGCACGGCCGTCTCGGCCGTGACACGGGCGGGACGCCCGTGCTACGTGGTTAACGTCTCTTGTTCCACAGTTCTCTGAACGTCTTCTTCGCCGGCACCGGCATGTCGCGCACCTGAGTCCAGCCCGAGCCGGGCATCGGCAGGTTGTCGACCCACTTGCCGGGGAACGCACGGCGGCGCAGTTCAAACTTCTGCCCGAACGCCGCCAGCTTGTAGCGGAACGTCGACTTCATCATGAACGCGTACAGCCGGTACGTCAGCCGCTCCAGCGGCGAACTGATTTTCCGGTTCACCACGTCGCGGCGAAGGTTGATCAGGTGCTTGGGGATGTTGATTTTTACCGGGCACGCGTCGTAGCACGCGCCGCACAGGCTCGACGCATTGGGCAAATCCTTGAACTCCGACAGCCCCTGCAACAGCGGCGTGATCAGGGCGCCGATGGGGCCGGGATAGACGCTGCCGTAGGCGTGCCCGCCGATCTTGCGGTAGACCGGGCAGGCGTTGAGGCACGCGCCGCAGCGGATGCAGCGGAGCGTCTCGCGGTACTCTTCGCTGGCAAGAATTTCGGTGCGGCCGTTGTCGACAAGAACGAGGTGAAACTCCTCGGGCCCGTCCCGCTCGCCCGCCAGCCGCGTCCCGCCAAAAATGCTCGAATAAACCGTCATCGATTGCCCGGTCGCGCTGCGCGCCAGCAGTTTCAGCATGACCGAAAGGTCAGTCATCCGCGGAACCAGTTTCTCGATGCCGACCATGCTGATCAGCACGCGCGGCGTCGTCACGCTCTGGCGCACATTGCCTTCGTTCTCCACCGACACCACGTCGCCGGTCTCGGCGACGAGGAAATTTCCACCCGTCATCCCCAGGTCGGCACGGCGGAACTTGTCGCGCAGAAAGAGTCGCGCTTGCTTGGTCAGCGCCTCCGGATCGTCGTTGTACGGCGTGCCGAAGTACCGGGTGAACAGCCGCGCGATCGACGCCTTGTCCTTGTGGATGATCGGCGTAACGATGTGGCTCGGCGTGTCGTGATCGATCTGAACGATGAACTCACCCAGATCGGTCTCCACGACGTCCAGCCCCGCTGCCTCCATGATGTGGCCGAGGCTGATTTCCTCGCTCACCATCGACTTGCTCTTGATCACTGTGCGGCAGCCGGCCCCGGCGATGATGTCGAGGATCATCCGCGTCGCCTCTTCGCCGGTGCTTGCCATGTGGACGTGGCCGCCGCGCTTTTCGACGTTCGTGGCGAGTTGCTCGAGGTAGTAATCCAGGTGGTCCAGCGTGTGCTGCTTGATGTCCCCCGCGAGCGTGCGCAGCCCGTTGGAGTCGGGCAACTCGAGCAGTTTGAGCGATCGCCCGCGGTCGTTCCGGACGACGGCGTTGTCGATCGCCTTCTTCAAGTGCGCATCGTGCGCCGACGCGACCGACTCGCGGTCGAAGTTGAAGCCGATGCGCTCGTACGCGTGGAACTGTTCGACGTTCTTCTGGATGGCCGACTGGACGAATCGGAGCATGGGCGGATTCTACAGTAGAATCCCCGCGCGTCGAGATCGCCCGCCGCCGTGCCCACGTCGCCGCCCGCATCGGTTCTGGTCGACAGAGGTCGGCGTGATCGGTGCCGTCCGCGTATACTGCCCGGCACATGATCCTCCGACTCGTCCTGGGAAGTCTGCTCGCGCGGCGGGCTCGAACCGTCCTCACCGCGCTGGCGATCGCGCTCTCGGTGG
>JBBRFH010000289.1:0-3993 GCA_038224615.1 Tepidisphaerales bacterium | reverse complement strand
GCTCGAGCGTGGGGAATACGTCGAGATAGATCGAGCTCTCGACCGAGCCACTGGCCAATACCTGCGCCGCGCGATCTTTCATGCCGGCGGGGTCTTTTTGTTGCTCGGCGTGCTTGAAGTACTGCCACTGGACCATCGCATTGATCTCAGCGACAGCCCATCCCTGACGCTTGCCGTCGGGACGGACGGATTCAAACGAGGTGCCGAGGTGGTTCACTGCCCGCTCGAGGTGCTGGGCGGCCTTGAGATGAACGCGACGGGAGGCGTAGAGGTCGTACAACCGCAGATCGGCACGGCCGGCAAAGACGGTCGCTTCGCTATTGGCATCATCCCTGGACGTTTCGGACGCCCGCTCGAGCGTGTCGATCGCCATCTCGGCGCGCCCGATCTTCGCGAGCATCGTGCCGGCATTGAGCAGCCGACCGGCACGAACGCCTTCCGCTTCATTGGGCCGATCCGCAATCGCGCGATCCAGCAGGAGCGAGCCGACGCCCGAGCCGAGCCGGGCGCAGATCGCCGCCGTCGCGATGGCCTGCCGCGTGCCACTGGGATTGGTAGCCCGGGTGAGATCGAGCTGGAACCCGGGCAGCGGCCCGAATCGCGCCTGCAGGTCGAGCAGGCTTTCCTCGATTTCGTCCATCAGCGGCATCCCGTCGTCCATCCGCTGCAGCAGTGCCCGCAGGCGCTCCGCCGCGTGCGAGTAGCGATGCTCGTTGCGATCGCGCAGGGTCAGTTGCGTGACGGCGGGATAGATATTCGCGATCGGCGCGCTTGGCTCGCGCAGCTCATGCTCGACGGCGCGGTCCATCAGCGCCATCGCCGGGTCCTGCTGGCCAAGCTGTTGAAGGTGCCGGGCCTTGAACAACAGGAGAGAACCGGACGCGGTACCGTCGTCGATCGAGGCGATCGCTTCGGCCCAACTCGCGTCGGGCGTGAGGCGGGGGAGGATAATCCACGCCACTTCGGACGACGCCTCATCGGCGAGCACGCGGAGCAGCGCCCGCCGTTGCGCGGTCAGCTCGGCGGGGTTGGGGCTTACGAGAAGCTTCTCCAGTCGTTTGAGCCGTTCGGCGGTGGGGAGCTGGCCGTAGTTGACCAACGCCCGTTTGACGGAATTGGGATCGGTCGGCTCGAAATAGGGGATTTCATTCAGCAGTGCCGAAGCCGCCTCCGCGATGGCGGGTCGGGGAGATTCGGTGGCTTTGCGCAACGCCCGCTTGGCCGACAAACCCCGGCTTTTCAATTGTTGCGCTGCCTGTAAACGCACGGCGGGTTCGGGGTCGGCCAGTTGCGTGATCAACGTGTCGATGTCGCTGTCTCTTGAAGGCGACAGGACCACCGGCGGCGACGCCCGCACTGGCTGCTCGGGGTCGGCCCACGCCGTCGCGCCAGCCGCGGCGAGCAGCAAGATTCCCACACCCGCCCGGCGACGCAAAAATTCCATCGCCGCATCGTATGTGCAGACACAGGTTTACCGCAAGAAATTCCGATGCAGAACGCGCTTCGGTGCAAGCGACTTTGCACGGCGTTTCGGGTACAATTTCCCGCTCACGCACGGACGCGCAATTCGGTCCGTCACAGGAGCCTTTTGATGACGCAGGACGGCACGCCGGTACCGGAAAAAGACAAGTACTCAGAAGCCATGATCAAGGTGCTGTCGGACGTGGAACACGTTCGCACGCGCCCGGGCATGTACATCGGCGGGTACAACCCGCGCGGGCTGCATCACCTGGTCTACGAAATCGTCGACAACTCGATCGACGAAGCCCTGGCCGGCTTTGCCAAGCACATCCAGGTGAAGATCAACGCCGACGGATCCTGCACCGTCACCGACGACGGCCGCGGCATTCCGGTCGGTATCCACCCGTCCGAAGGCATCCCCACGGTCGAAGTCGTGCTCTCCAAACTCGCCGCTGGCGGCAAGTTCGAGCACAACGAAGGGTCGGCGTACAAGACTTCCGGCGGTCTGCACGGCGTGGGCGCATCGGTCGTCAATTTCGTCTCCGAATGGATGGAGATCGAAGTCGCCCGCGAAGGCCAGCTTCACCACATGGAGTTCGAGCGCGGCGTCAAGAGCAAGTCGCTCAGCGTCATCGGCAAGGCCGAAAAGAGCGGGACGAAGGTGTCGTTCAAGCCCGATCCGACGCTCTTCCCCGACGTCAACTTCGTCCACGAAACCCTCGCCACACGATTGCGCGAACTGGCGTTCCTTAACGCCGGCGTCGAGATCGGGTTTGAGGACGAACGGCACGGCAAGCACGACATCTTCAAGTTCCAGAAGGGCCTCGTCGAGTACGTCGCGTTTCTGAACGAGGGGAAGAATTTCCTCTCCGGCATCATCTCCTTCGAGAAGCAGGAGCCCAACAGCCACATGCACGTCGAAGTGGCGATGCAGTACAGCGACGGCTACAGCGAGACGATCCTCACCTTCGCCAACAACATCAACAACCACGACGGCGGCACGCACCTGAGCGGGTTCAAGACGTCGCTCACCGGCACGATCAATCGCTACGCCGAATCGAAGAACCTGCTGAAGAACGACATCCGCCCGAGCGGCGACGATCTGCGCGAAGGCCTTGTCGCGGTCATCAGCGTGAAGCTCTCGGAGCCGAGCTTTGAGTCGCAGACGAAGGACAAGCTTCTCAACCCGGAGATCGAATCATTCGTGCAGAGCGCGATGAACGAGCGATTGCAGGCGTACCTGGAAGAAAACCCCAAGGACGCCCGCGCCATCATCGACAAGGGCATGCTCGCCGCCGAGGCCCGCGAGGCCGCCCGCAAGGCGCGTGAGCTGACGCGTCGCAAGAACGCCCTCGAAGGCAACTCGCTTCCCGGCAAGCTCGCCGACTGCCGCAGCAAATCGAACGAAGACACCGAGCTGTTCCTGGTCGAAGGCGATTCCGCAGGCGGCTCGGCCAAGCAGGGCCGCGACAGCGAACTGCAGGCGATCCTGGCGCTAAAGGGTAAGATCCTCAACGTCGAAAAAGCCAATCTCGTGAAGATGCTCGGCCACGAGGAAATTCGCACCATCATCAGCGCGCTCGGTTGCGGCATCCGCGAGGATTTCGACCTCGCCAAGCGCCGCTACGGCAAGATCATCATCATGACCGACGCCGACGTCGACGGCAGCCACATTCGCACGCTGCTGCTGACGTTCTTCTTCCGTCACATGACCGAGCTGATCCGCGCCGGCCGCATCTACGTCGCCCAGCCGCCGCTGTACAAGGTCACGCGGCGCAAGAAAGTCGATTACGTCCTCAACGACGCGGAGATGAACCGCATCCTCGTCGATCTCGGCACCGACGGCACCAAGCTCACCGTGCGTGACGACCGCGGCACCGTACTGCACGAGATCGAAGGCGACGTCCTCAAGCAGGTCTGCCGGCATCTTGATCGGCTGGATGAGTTGATCGGCGTTGTCGAGCGCCGCGGCATGGTCTTCGCCGACTTCCTCGCCCGCCGCGACGACGACGGCCACCTCCCGCAGCACCGGCTGCTCATCCGCGGCGAGGAGTTTTTTGCACACACCGTCGAACAGCGCGACGGCATTCTCGCCCAGCAGGGCATCGCGCTCGACGAGATCGTCAACCCCGTCAACGGCGACCGCAGCAAGTTCGTCAAGCTGCAGGAAATGCACGAGGTGAAGGAGTTGGAAAAACTCTTCGTCACCCTCGCCGCGTTCGACCTGTCGATCGACGACTACTACCTCACCCAGGAAGAGAGCGTCAGCGGCGAGAAGCTGACGACGCGCTACGCCGTCGTGCAGGACGAGAAAACCATCGACGTCGCCGGCGTGGGCGGGATCATGAAAGCGATCAACCAGTTGGCGAAACAAGGAATGGAAGTCGGCCGATTCAAAGGTCTGGGCGAGATGAATCCTGAAGAATTGTGGATCACCACGCTCGACCGCACCAAGCGTGTCCTGCTCCGCGTCACCCTCGAAGACGCCGCCGAGTCCGAGCGGCTGTTCAGCGTCCTCATGGGCGAGGACGT
>JBBRFH010000288.1:0-4006 GCA_038224615.1 Tepidisphaerales bacterium | reverse complement strand
TACGAACTCCAGACCCGGCTCGCCACGTTTCCGGTCTACACCGAAAACGACATCAACGCCTTTGCCAGAGTCTACTTCGACGCAAAGGCGACACAGGACCGTCTTTACGCCCTGCTTGCGCCGTTGGTGGACCGCTTCAAGTCCTTGGCTCCGGACGAGCAGCAGGGATTCCGCGGGCAGCTGACCGACTATGTGCGGCTGTATGTGTTCCTGGCCCAGGTGCTGACGTTCGCGGATGCGGATCTGGAGAAGCTGTACGTGTTCGCGCGACATCTGCGCCGGCTGCTGCCGGGCGAACGGGAGGAATTGCCGAAGGAAGTGCAGCGGAACATCGATATGGAGTCGTACCGACTTCAGCAGACCGCGAGCGGCAAAATTCCCCTTGAGCGAAGGCCGGGCGTGCTGGATCCGGTCAGCGCCAAGCAAGGCTACGGCGTCACGCCCGAGGAGCTGGAAACGCTGTCACGCATCATCGCCGAGCTGAACGAGCGGTTCGGCCTGAACCTTGGCACTGAGCATCGGGTGACACTCGGGCAGATGATGGGGAAGCTGGACGACGATCCGGCGCTGGACGCCGCGGCACGCGTGAACACGCGGGAGAACGTCCGCCTGACCTTCGACCAGAAGGTCGAGCACGTGATCCAGGAGATAGTGGATTCGAACTTCGATCTCTACAAGCGGATCACCGACGATCGTGGGTTCGGGGATGCGGTCAAGAACTTCCTGTTCGATCAGTACCTCCGGGCCCATCGAAACGCCGAGGATCTGATCCGTCGGGGAGAGTCAAAGACGCTGGAGTTCAAGTCAACATTGCGCTGGAGCCTCAAGGACGACAGGCAGGACGACAAGGGCGTCACGCACGCCGTGCTCAAGACTGTGGCGGCGTTTCTGAACACTGAGGGGGGAGACCTTCTGATCGGCGTAGCGGACGATGGCAGCGTCGTGGGCATCGAGCGGGACCGGCTCGAGACCGACGACAAGTTCATGCGCCACCTCACGCAGGTGGTGCGGAACGGTCTCGGCGATCGGGCCGGCACTTGCATCGATCCCAAGACGCAGATCGTCGATGAGAAAACCGTCTGCGTGGTAAGCTGCCAGCGGAGCCCGGAGCCGGTGTTTCTGAAGTGGAAGGGAGTTGAATCTTCGTCTGAGGGCGATTTCTTCGTCCGACCCGGGCCGGGTACGATCAAGCTTTCGGCCGAGAGTACGCGCGAGTTCATTCGAACGCGATTTGCGGATCATTCCGCCTGAGACGGCAATGTTCGCCCATGCACTCGTCAATAAAGAGCGACCTCTTCGACGTGCTCGCGCACGTGGCGTATGCCATGCCGCCCATCACGCGTGAGGTGCGGGCCGCAGGCGCGAAGGCTCAGATCGACACATCGTTCAACGCCAGGCAGCGGGTGTTCCTCGACTTTGTCCTGCAGCATTACGTGAGTGTGGGCGTGGAGGAACTGGACCAGGACAAACTCACCCCGCTGCTGCGGCTCCGGTACCACAATTCCCTCGCCGACGCCATGGCCGACCTGGGCGCACCGGAAGAGATTGGCCGGGTGTTCGCCGGGTTTCAGAAGTTTCTATATGAACAGCGCGCTGCTGCATGAAGCGGGCGCGCTTGCGCTGACTCATCCTGACGGAGACATGAAATGGTGAACCCAGCGAAGAACACAATCTGCCTCTGGTACGATCGCGACGCCGAAGCCGCAGCCCGGTTTTACGCCAAGACCTTTCCCGATTCCTCCGTCGGCGCCGTACACCGCGCACCGGGTGACTTTCCCTCGGGAAAGAAGGGGGACGTACTGACCGTCGAGTTCAACGTGATGGGCATACCGTGCCTCGGGCTCAACGGCGGACCTCAGTTCAAGCACAGCGAAGCATTCTCTTTTCAAGTCGCAACCGCTGACCAGGCCGAAACGGACCGCTACTGGAACGCGATCGTCGGCAACGGCGGCCAGGAGAGCGCGTGCGGCTGGTGCAAGGACAAATGGGGATTGTCCTGGCAGATCACGCCGATCGTTCTGATCAATGCGATCACCGATCCCGATCCCGCTGCGGCCAAGCGCGCATTCGATGCGATGATGCAGATGCAGAAGATCGACATCGCTGCCATCGAGGCGGCGCGCCGCGGTTGAGCTTGCGGCTTCAATGCGTGCCGCCTCTTCAGCAGTGCCCAATGTTCTCAGCGTCGCCCGGCTCCTCGGCGCGCCCGTCCTGGTACTTGCGGCGGCACTCGGCGCGGTTCCGGTATTCTGGGCCGTGCTCGCCGTGACGCTCCTGCTCGACGTGGCGGACGGGTTCGCAGCGCGGCGGCTGGGAGCGACCTCGGACCTGGGACGACGCCTCGATAGCGTTGCGGACTACGCCATTGCGATCGCGCTGCTTCCAGGATTGGCGTGGCTTTGGCCGTCGGTGGTTCGCGTCGAGGCGCCCTGGCTCGGCCTTGGCATTGTGACGTATTTCGCGCCGACGATCTACTGCCTGCTCCGGTGGCGGATCGTGCCGGGTTATCACACCTGGTCGGCGAAGGTTGTCAGCGCTCTCTTGTGCGTGACACTTGTCTTGCGATTGACGGTCGGCGTTGCCTGGCCGCTCCACGCGGCGATCCTGCTGCAAGTCGGCGTGATGGTGGAGGAATTCGCCATTGCGTTGACGTTGCCGGGCTGGTCAGGCAACATGCCGACGGTATGGCACGCCAGGCGGTGTACAGTCGAGAAGGCTAGGTAACACGCGCGAGGCCGTGACCCGGGCCTGGTCCTCGGGCTCGCCGACGCCGCAAAGCGTCGCGTTCTGCTCGACATGGGTCGCGGCGAAGCACTCGGCCGAGCCGCACAGGTACTCAAATGAGGAGGGACCGATGACCCCCGTGCACCGGACATTGCGGGACGACGTGCTCGTCTTCGACCTGGCGGTTGAAGTGCGAACGGTTCGCGACGAGCTCGCCGCGGGCCGCGCGCGAATCGCTCGAACGCTGGTGAAGGAAGGCCCCCTCCGAGTGACGTTGATCGGCCTGAATCCGGGTGGCGCGCTGCACCAGCACAGCGCCGAAGTCCCGATCACGATCCACGTGTTGGAAGGCGAAATCGCACTCGACGCCGGCGGCAGCACGCGGGTGCTGCCCGCCGGCTCTATCGCGGTGCTCGACGGGGGAATACGGCATGGCGTAAGCTCTGCCCCAGGTGGGATGCTGCTTCTCACGCTGGCGGGCTCCCCCCGAGGCGGGGCTGAGCCGGCTGCTGCCCCGACCGCTTGATTCAAGATCATGGGGGCGAGGAGCCACGGAGCACGATCTCGTCCCGCACCGTGGGGTTGCGCTCAGTCAGCTCAGGTAAGGGCCGTAATGCCGTTCGCCGCACTCGGGACAGAAGGTGTGGGAGAACACCGCCTCGGAGTGCTCGCTTATGTAATGCTCCATCGGTTGCCATTCCTCTCCGTTGCGAATCCGCTTGCAGAACCCGCAGATCGGCAGCATCCCCCGGAGGACGAGCAGCTTCCGCTCCTGCTGCACCAGATGCCAGACCAGGCTGGCGAACGCAGCCGAGACGATGCAGTTGACGACCGTGTCTTCAATGGTCAGTCGCCACGGATAGGCGGTATCCCAGAGTGCCACGATGCCGAGTCGCAAGGGCGGCCAGAGGAGGGCAATGGCGAGGCTCCACCACCGCGCACCGCTCCAGGCCGCCATGCCGATCGGGATAAAGTAGAAGAGGATCGCCGAGTGGATGAAGGGGCCCGTGATGTAGTCGCCGACCAGAATCGCGAGAAACGCGAGCGTCCACTGCCAGGGGCGAAAGGTCGCCTCCGAACGGAGGGAAAACATCCGCCCGTTCTCGAAGAGCGCGGCAGTCCACCAGCGCGCACTGCTGCGGGCTTTGCGGGTAGGGCTGTTGGAAGTTCGCGCCAAGTGGGCCGTTCAGCCGAGAAGGAGTACAAAGTTGCCGTACATGCGCATGATAATATCGACGCGCATTTCACGATGCGGTCAATGACTCAGGGCCCGTCTAATGGT
>JBBRFH010000287.1:0-4012 GCA_038224615.1 Tepidisphaerales bacterium | reverse complement strand
CGATGAACGGCTCGTCGCCTCGCAACGGGCAATCCGCAATGCCGACGTCGAGATCCCGCGATGGATCGACCCGCTTCCCGACGACACGCTTGCCCGCTATTCCGCGCGGCTGGCTGACCAGATCGAGATCGACGACCGGCCGATCTACGTCGGCGGGGTGTCGTTCGGGGGGATGGTCGCGCAGGAGGTCGCTTGCCATGTGCCCGCCCGGGGTTTGGTCCTGATCGCCACCTGCCGCTCCAACTGCGGCCTGCCGCTGCCGTACCGGTGGGCATGCAGCCTCGCGCGGTATTTTCCGCTGTGGTCGATGGACCTGCTCAAGCCGATCATTCCGCGCGTCCGCGTCCTGATGGGGATCACGCACTATGCCCACGTCGAGTGGTTCACCCGGATGATCGAGGACACCGACGCGGCGTTCCTCCGCTGGTGCCTCGGGGCGATCGCCGATTGGCCGGGTGCCGGGCCGACGCGGCTTCCGGTGGTGCATATTCACGGCGAGCATGACCTGGTGATCCCGGCCGCCTGGGTTCATCCGACCCACCTCATCCCGCATGCCGGGCACGTCTGCAACGTGACGCACCCCGTCGAGGTCAACGCGATCATCGACGCGTTTCTTGCCGATCACGCGCCACCGATGCGCGTGCGAGAAACTGCGCCAGTCGGTGCTGGTATGCCGACGGGTCGGTGAGCAGGCCGAGCGTGTGCTGGGCGTCGTCGATGACATACCGCTCGGAGACCGAATCCGCCGGTCTTGTTGAAAACGCGTCGTCGAGCCGATCGCGGTCGGCCGGGCTGACGAACGAGTCGCCGCCGCTGTGGATGAGCATCAGCGGCGCGTTGATCCGCGGGATAAGGTCGACCGGACCAACCGCGCCGAAGCGTGCCCCGCTGAGCCATCCTGCCAACCGGAATGCCCATGGGTGCGACCACTCCAGCGGCATCGCCAATCGTCGCCCGTGGGTGCGAATCGCCGACAGGTAGTCGGCAAAGACGGACTCGACGACCACCGCGTGCAGGTCGTCGCGCCCCGCCGCGACCGCACACGCCACCGCGCCGCCCAGCGAGACGCCGAACAGTGCGAGTCGGGTCGTCGCCTGCGGCTTCTCTTGGCGCAGGGAGTCGATCACCGCGTCGAGGTCTTCGCGCTCGAAGTACCCCGCAGTCGAGTTCTGCCCTTCGCTTTCCCCGTGGGCTCGTAAGTCCAGCGCCAGCACGTTCCAGCCCAGCGAATGCCACGTTGGCGCCCAGGCGATCCCGCCGACTTTGGCGTCGGAGTAGCCGTGAAGAATGATGGCGCACCCGTCCGACGGCGCCCCCGCCGGGATCCACCAGCCGGCCAGCCGGAGCGTCGTGCCCGGATTCGCGGCGTCGGCGACGGTGAAGTTCATCGGCGAATAAGCCAGCCCCAGGTCCTCCGGCGAGAGCCTCCGCAGCACGGCGATCGCCTTGCCGTCGGTCATGCGAGCCGGGCGCAGGAGGTGGATCGCCATCATCCACGTCAGCACCCCCGCCCAGGCGAGCGCGACGAGAAGGAGAAATACGCAGAGCGAAACCCAAGCCATGAATCCCCCGCACCTTACCCCACCCGGGGCGTTGCCGCTTCAGCGACACGGTTTCCCTCCACATTTTTTGTTCAAGGAGAGATGCGAACTCGTCCGATAACGAACCAGACGACGTGACATGGAGGTCGCGTCCGCAAGTCGATTTGAACCGGCAAAGGAGCCGTCCCATGGTCCGCATCGTCGCCTTCATGTTCTTTATTGTTCTTGGCATGGTCGTTGGCTGCAGCAACAGCTCGAAGTCGGCCATGGGTGGTCCCGCGAAGTCGGACGTGCTGAACGTCGCCGCCGCCCCCGCGCCCGCCCCGATCCCGGCAGCCGCGCCGCAGCCGGTGTATGACGCCCAGCCCGTCAGCTACTCGTCCGCCGCCCCCATGCCCGGCAGCACCGCCGTCGCGTCGACCGGCGGGAGCAAGAGCTACACCGTCAAGAAAGGCGACACGCTTTTCTCGATCGCCAAGGCCTCCTACGGCTCCGGCCGCGACTGGCAGAAGATCGTCTCGGCCAACCCCGGCCTCGACCCCCAAAAGCTGAAGGTCGGCCAGCACATCAACATCCCGTAATCCCGGTCGGCCAACCCATTCCGATACACAACCGCATCGGACACGCACGTGAACCACGTCGCGCGTCCGGTGCGGTCTTTTTGTTGCCTACGATCGGTCCATGGGAACCCGCCACTTCTTCCGTTACCACGGACTGTCGATCGTGATGCTCGGACTATTCTTCGTGACGCTCATCGGCCTGATCCTTGCCGGCCGGGCAGAGTACAACGACCAGCAGCGCCAACACGCGCTGCACGAGGCAACCTTCGTCGAATACCTCGGCACCGGGCACCTCTGGCAGGCGGTCGCCGAGAACTGGGAGAGCGAGTTCCTCCAGATGGGCGCGTTCATCTACCTGACGGCGGTGCTGTTCCAGAAGGGATCGCCGGAATCCAAGGACCCGGACAAAAACGACGCGCCGCACGACGAAGACCCGCGCCAGAAGAGCGCCGACCCGAATGCCCCCTGGCCGGTCCGCAAGGGAGGCTGGGTGCTGAAGCTGTACGAACATTCGCTGAGCATGGCGTTCATGCTGATCTTCGTCTTCTCCTTTGCCGGACACGCGATCGCCGGCCGGGTCGCGTACAGCCACGAGCAAGTCATCCAAGGCCAGCCACCTGTCTCATTGATCGAATATGTCGAGAGCGGGCGATTCTGGTTCGAGTCGATGCAGAACTGGCAGAGCGAGTTCCTCTCCATCACCGCCATGGTGATCCTGGGCATCTTCCTCCGCGAGCGCGGCAGCAAGGAAAGCAAACCCGTCGCCACGCCGCATTGGGAAAATGAGTGACGCACACCGATGCACAGGTGATACATCGTGTGACATTCCCGTACACCGACCCAAATCCCGAACTTCAGCACCGGCCATGGTTTGCAGAACGATGTAGCAATGTAGCGCCCGTGTGCGCGCGCTACATTTGATACATTCGCCCTACTAAACCGGCCGGGGTTCACGGGGGACTATTCACTTTTCAATGAGCCGAGCGACGGGGTGTGAACCCGTGCGAGGATGCCGGCGCGCGACGTCACCCCGCGCGGATTCACACCCGCGGCCCCAACCAATCAACACCCCAACCATACCGCCGCCGCTCGCAAAAGTCGGCGGTAAAATCGGGCGATTCTGGCGATCTGGCAACGGGGTGGTAGATCGGAGTTCAAACGGCCGTGTCGGGACTGCGCGGTTGTCATCCTGAGGTACTCCGAAGGATTTGCTCGCAACGAAAAGGCCCGCTACGGCGCCCGTAGATCCTTCGGAGTACCTCAGGATGATAAAACGGCGCATCAAGGGACACGGGCGATTGAAATCGGCTTGAGTCCTGATTTCGCCAAAGACCCAACGCGGCGCCGGCGTGAGGCGATCGCCGCGTTGTCCGCGCGCAGGCTCAACTCGGCAGATGGCTGGCGGATGGCGAGGGCGAGCATGTCTCCTCTATCGGCGCTATCGGCCCACGGTTAGAATGCGGACGGTCCCTACGAACAATATGCGAATCCTGCAACGCCTCAAAATTTCCAACTTCAAGTCGATACGATCGCAGGAGTTGCAACTTCATCCGCTGAATGTCTTCATCGGCGGCAACGGCTCGGGCAAGTCGAACCTGATCGGCGTGTTCCGCTTTCTCAAAGAAATCGTAAATCGAAATCTCGCCGGTTACACACAGGTGAAGGGCGGCGCGGACTCTCTGCTTCACTACGGTCGAAAACGATCGCCGGAGCTGGAAATCGATGTCGAATTCGGTGAAGGGACGACCACTAACCGATATCGCGCTAGACTGGCCGGAACGGATGACGACTCATTGTTCATCTCAGAAGAAGTCGCCTACCTCCACAGAAAAACGCAGTATAGTAAGCCCTTTGACTGGCCAGTCGCAAACAACGCCAGCGAATCCCAGCTCAAGAAAATTGCTGAGAAGG
>JBBRFH010000286.1:0-4025 GCA_038224615.1 Tepidisphaerales bacterium | reverse complement strand
GAATCCCCTCCGGCGTGGGCTCGAGCAGAAAGCCGGCGGCCTCCGTGCCGTTAACGACGATTGCCTGCACCGTGAGCAGGTCGTGCATGAACTCACGGATGTCCGGACCCGCGGCGAGCAGCTTGGCGACCAGGTGCGAGCGCGTCATCGCCTGCGTCTGTTCGCCCTGCTGTTTTTTACGTTCCTGTTCGGAACCGGAATTGGATTCAACGATTGTCGACACTGCACACCTTCGTTAAGGACCGTTGCTGGTTTTACCGCGCCTCGGCAACGGTCGCCGCCGGAATTCTCACGTCAATTTGCGCGCCGCTGCGGCGATTTTCGGGATTCGCCAGCTCGAGCTTGATCGTCTGGGTTCCCGCCCGGGCGTCAGCCTCGGGGGCGATGAAGATCAGCTTGGCCTTGAGCCACGGCGATTTCTCGTTGTAGCGCACGTCGAGTTCATCGCCTAATTTGAGCCCGTCGGCGAGGGCCTGGGGCACCGTCTTGACCTCGATGTTCAGCGGATTGTTGGTAACGACGATGATCGACGGCTTCTGCGTGTCGGTCATTTCGCCTTCGCTCTGCACGATCTTGAGCACATCGCACTCGACCGGAGCGAACAAAGACATCTGCGACACCCGTGCTTCCTGGGTCTGCTGCTCGGCCAGCTTCACCTTCTCGTCATGCTTGGCCAGGTCGTGCTCAGCCTCGGCAAGCACCACATCGAGCTGGGCCACCAGGAATTCGGATTCGGACAAGGCGTGGTTGTTGAACAATTCGGTCTTGCGCTTGAGCTCGACCTGTTTGTTTTCCAGCGTGGCAAGCTTGGCCTTGATCATCAGGGAACGGTCGGCATCGAAGGTCATGCCTTCAAGGCGTTTCTGCTCGACACGGTCGTCCTGCTTCATGAGCAACTCGCCGAGTTTGACGTGCTGGCCTTCCTTCACAAAGACTTTGCCGATGATTCCCTGATTGGCGAAGGTCATCTCTTTGCGAGATGAAGGCTGGGTGACGCCGCGAATGATTTCCTCGCCCGGCGTCGGCACGGCGGTCTGCGCGAGCGAGGGGGGGATGAGGCAGGCGGCCACGAATAGGGTCGCGTAGATCGTTTTCTTCAACACGTTGGCATTTCCTTAATTGTGATCCGCAATACGGCCGGACGGGCTGGCTCGCCTTCACCTTACCGCCCCGTTCGGCAAGGCGTCCGATATACGTTGTCTAGCCCGGAGGGTCAACCCAAATTACGCGCCTGGGACATCCCGATACGCGTGGCTATCGGAGCTAGAGACGACAATCCTTGAGGGTCACTTTCATTCGAATCCGATAAGTTTTCGGGGTCCGGGAATAAGGTTCACGGCATGGCCGATACACTTGAAGACCCTTTTACGCGTCTGATGCGGTCCGAGTTCCGCAGACGCGTCGTATTTTGAACAGCGAAGCAGGAATACGTCCGGACCCGAACACCTGCCGTTCTTCGCGACCATGCGTGCCGCTTCGTCGCCGAGCGTTTGGCTCCCCTCGATCCTGCCCGCGCCGGCGAACCCGCACTTTTCGATTCAAAGCGAAACTTGCCCAAAACCCTGATCCGGCTTCGTTCCACAAAGCGGTTCGCCGCATTCTTCGCGTTCCGCGTTCCGCGTTCCACGTTGCGTCGTTCGCGGCGTCGCGCTTCCCCCGCCCACAAATTAGGAAAAGATTCCGTATTTGAACTTCGCGCCCCACGCGAATCCCGCTATAGTCGCGCCCCTCTTCATGGAGCAAACCGATTGGTTTGGTCGATGAGGACGCAGATTCAGCCCCACCGGCCACGAGGCGCGTGCTTCAATCCCGGGACGGGCGAACATCTTACTGTGCGGCGCTCAGCCGGCGTCTCCTGCGAGCAATCGTAAGTCACGCCCTGCCTTGAAGCTAGACAGCTTCGAGGGCTCAGGCCGCACCAGAGGACGTACATGAAAGTGGATCCCCGCTTCCTCGCTAACGAGGGACGTGAAGTATTTGGCGGCAATGAATTGCTCGTCAAAGGCTGCCTTGAAGTCCCCGGCGGCGTTCACCTCTACACCGGCTACCCCGGCTCGCCGGTAGCCACCTTCTTCGACACCCTTGGCTCGATTAAGAACCTGCTGAATAAGCACGGTATTCGTGCCATGCAGGCCAACAATGAGGCGCTCAGCGTTGCGGCTGTTAACGGGTCGCAGATGGCGCCGTTACGGGCGATCACCGCGTTCAAGAGCGTAGGCCTGCACGTTGCCGCCGATGCCCTGGCACTGGGCAATCTCGCCGGTCCACATCCGGACGGTGGCGCGGTGATCGTGTGCGGGGACGATCCATGGTGCGATTCGACGCAAGTCCCGGCCGACTCACGCTTTCTGTGCGAACATCTCCGCATGCCGGTCATCGAACCGGGCACCGCGCAGGAAATGAAAGACTGGATCGCCGCCAGTTTTGCGATCAGCCAGAGGGCGCAACTCTATATCGGGTATATCGTTACCACGACTCTCGCGGACGGCGGCGGGTCGGTCACGCCGCGCGCCAACCACTATCCCGAAATCAACATGCACCAGCGGCTGACGCTGGAGAGCGACAAGATCGATCTTCAGCGCGTCCTGCTGCCGCCGAAAACGGTCTATCGCGAATTGGGAATCGCCTCGCGCCACGCGACAGCGGTCACCGTCGCCCGTGAGCTGGGCGTCAACCGGATCATTCGCGCCAAGGCGCAAGCGGCGGCTCCGATCGGCTTCATTACGACAGGGATGAGCCGCGCGTACCTGGAACAAATCCTCAACGACGTGGGGTTGGCACAGGCCTTCCCGATCCTGAACATGGGGATGCCCTACCCGTGCGATATCGAGCTGGTCCGACAGTTCAGCGGGATGTGTCAGACGATGATTGTCATCGAGGAACGCCGAAGTTTTCTCGAGAAAAACATCCGCGACGGGCTCTTCAAGGAGCTGCCGCCGAACGTGGCGTCTGACATCGCCGGGCGTATGTGCGGAAAAATGTTCCCGACGTTCAAGAACGTCAACGAGATGCGGCCGGGCATTCCCGAGACGCGCGGGCTGAACCCCTCGGTCCTCGCTCAGCTCATCCTGCCGTTGCTCCAGAGCTGCGAAGAGATTCCCTACGAGAAGCGCAACGGCAAGCTGACCGAAGCCCTGAACCTAATCAAGGAGACGGGCAAGCGGAAGCTCGAAGTGCTCGGCAACGCTGCGGCGGTCACGTTGTCTGCCGTGTCTGACGACAAGATCAACCTGCGGCTGGCGACGTTCTGCCCCGGCTGCCCGCACCGCGACTCGTCCGCCGCGCTACTGGAGCTGCGTAAGAACCTCGCCGACCCGAAATACATGCAGCGCTGGCACAAGCGCGGGCCGGTCGATCTCGTCGCGCACGGCGACACCGGGTGCTATACGATGCTGATGTTCACCCCCACCGAGCAGTTGATGCACAACTACTCCGGCATGGGCCTCGGCGGCGGCACGGGATCGGGCATCGACCCGTTCATCAAAAACAAGCAAATCGTGTTCATGGGCGATGGCACGTTCTTCCACTCTGGTGCGGTCGCGATCAGCCACGCCATCAAGAGCGGGCAGGACCTGACGTTCATCATCCTGGAAAACGGCACCACCGCCATGACCGGCCACCAGGAGCACCCGGGCACCGAGTTGGACGTGCTGGGCAACGACACACCGCTGCAGCGGATCGACAATATTGTCCGCGCCATGAAAGGCAGCGTCGGCGATCTGCACGTCGTCAAGATGTCGCCGGCAGATCGGGACAAGTATTACAACGTCCTCGAGCGCACCATCCTGCGCGACGGCGTGAAAGTGATCATCGCCGACAAAGAGTGCGCCATTACCTATTTCCGCCGCAAGGGAAAGGAAGAGCGCGCCGAAATCAAAAAACACGGCTTCCTGCCAACCAAGTCACACATGAACGTCACGCACGAAGTCTGCGAGCACTGTCTGGAGTGTACCAAGCAGACCGCGTGCCCCGGACTCACCGTCATCGACACCGATTACGGGAAGAAGATCGACACCGACCTCACC
>JBBRFH010000285.1:0-4063 GCA_038224615.1 Tepidisphaerales bacterium | reverse complement strand
CTCAACGTCGAGAATCCGCTTCCTTGCGATGGTATCCATGATCGCCAACATACCGACTGGCCGGATCGCCGTCACGTTAAGTTAACGCTTATGCCCCTTCCCCGCCTACAGTCCCCCATGCTTCCACTTTCCCGTGTCCTCGCCTCGCCGACCGCCGCCGAGCCGACTCAGCAACTGATCTGGCTGTTCGTGCTGGCGGTGCCGATCGCGTGCGTGGCGTGGACGGTGACGCACGAAGAAATCTTCCGCGAGCTCCGTGACTACTGCTCCTGCCGCAGCAAAAATTGCCGGCGCCTCGTCGAGCGGAAGGCGTTCTACCTCTTCACCTGTGAGTATTGCTTCAGCCACTACATCACGCTGGCGTTCATGGTGCTGACGGGCTACCACCTGCTGCTGGACGATTGGCGGGGGTATGTGATCGCGTTCTTTTCCCTGGTTTTCGTCGCCAATCTCTACATGAGCCTCTACGGCCGGCTGCGCGTCGATATCCGCTCGGAACGCGCCACGGCGAGCGTCAAGGAAACCGAAGCCGCAGTGAAAGCGAAAGAGTTGGAGACATGACCGGCCAGCCGACCGGTCACGCCGCAGGCGACATTACGACGGAATGAAGGGGAAAAGCCTAACGCCCCCAAGGTGCCATGCCAGGCCTTTTCCGCAGAATCAAAAACTGCCTTTTTGCGTCGCCAAAGCGTGCATTTCCTTTGATCGGACGGGGGGTGCTGCTATACTTAGGCCATCGAAAGTCACCGCGCCGCAGCGCGGTGATTCGTTTTTTTCATAGGACATGTTGTCGTCCGGAGTGAGTGCCATGCAGATCGTCAGTGCAGATGAAAAGGTCGCGCTCGAGAAAAAGCGCGAGCAATTGTACGCGGCCAAGGTGGACGTGCAGGATCGCATCCGCAAGGCGGCGGCGCTGGGGGACTTGTCCGAAAACGCCGAA
Source organism: Tepidisphaerales bacterium (assembly GCA_038224615.1). Lineage (GTDB taxonomy): Bacteria > Planctomycetota > Phycisphaerae > Tepidisphaerales > Tepidisphaeraceae > JBBRFH01. The sequence continues at coordinate 3,123 of JBBRFH010000285.1, read as the reverse complement.
TACCACTTCGCCAAAGAGGAAAACCGCGCCGTCGAGCGTGAACTGGCGGAACTCGAACTCAAGCTCCGCAACCTGGCCGTCGTCAGCAGTGACGACGTCCCCGAAGGCATGGTCTATCTCGGCCACACCGTCAAGCTGCTGGATCTCGATGACGACAGCGAGCAACTCGTCCGCATCGTCGGCGAAGCCACCCCGCCTGACCCCAGCAGCGACGTCGTCCTCGTCTCGGCTTCCAGCCCGATGGGCGAGGCGCTGATGAAACGCACCGTGGGCGAGACCATCAAGGTGAAGGCCCCGCGCGGGACCATGGAGTTCAAGATTCTGGAAATCGTGTGAGGGAAAAATGACGGATGACGAGTGCCGATTGACGATTAAAGACGAGTCATCTGGCCCCAATTCGTCATTCGACACTCGTCATTCGTCATTGCCTTCCCCCCGCCGCCCTAGCTCAATTGGCAGAGCACCGCTTTTGTAAAGCGGGGGTTGTCGGTTCGACTCCGATGGGCGGCTCTTCGGTTGGTAGCGGAGGACGATCGTCCTGCATCGTCGCGCGTCGATTCATTTTTCCATCGCATAAAATACTGTTCTGACGCGTACGAAATGCGTGATCGCGCTGCGATAACGCGGTATAGTCGGCATCGGCAGTCTCCCTTGCTTTCTCGGGATCGGAGCGGGCTTCGATGATGTTGCAGCTTGACCCAGCGAGCCTCCCCGGGCATGACGACGCGGGGGTGACGGCGCTTAACGACGTCGACCACGCGGACGGGCGCTATCGTGGGCTGCGATTCGCCGGGGTCAGCGCCCGTGAGCGCCTCTATGCGGTGACGCCTCGGCGTCGATCGCGGCCAGTTGCCAGTCGGCGCGCAACAGCGCCGCCGGAGCGGGACGCGGTTTCGCCGGAGCAGACTGCGTTTCTCCATCATGTGTTCGGTCTGGCGGCTCTGCCGTTGCCCCGCTACCGCGTGCAACCGCTAGCGCGTCGGCTGCCAGCGTGCCTGAGGGCGCTCAAGGCGGGCTCGCTTTCCGAAGCCACGCGACAAGTGACGCGCAATCCGGACGCGCTTAGTCGCGCGATCGACGCACTGGTGATCGGCGTCACGAGTTTCTTTCGCGACCCGCCGGTCTTTGCACACCTTGAGAGCGTAATCATCCCTGCCCTGGTCAGCCGGCAGCGCCCATTGCGAGTTTGGAGCGCCGCCTGCTCGGACGGCGCGGAGCTTTACTCCGTCGGCATGCTTCTGCTTAAGCACGGCGCGGCAATCCGCACCCTTCATGGCACGGACATCCGCCTGAGCGCGATCGACCTGGCACGGCGTGCCTGCTACGGGCTTCACCAGGTCGCCTCGATTGATCCCGAAATGCGCCAGAGGTTTTTCACCCAGCCCAAAGCGGCGACGTTCGAAATCATCCCGACACTGCGAGCGCTCGCACGATGGGACGTCGCCGACCTGCTGCAGGCACCGTTCCAGCGGGACGAGCACGCCCCGGACGAGCAGGCAACGGCGGCGTGGGACCTGATCCTGTGCCGGAACATGTCCATCTATCTGAACGAACCCGCCGCCACCCGGCTGTGGTTCTCGCTCGCAGGCGCATTGCGATCGGGCGGTTATCTTGTTGTTGGCAAGGCAGAACGGCCACCGGTCAGCGGCCTGCGTCGAGTGGGCCACTGTTTTTACCAAAAGCGATGACGACCTTGACCCGTCTTTCCACCATGACCGACCAAGCCGAGCCCCGCCTTCGTCACCCCGCCGAACAGGGCACCGGCGACTTGTTGGACCTTTCGACCGACGCGCGACGGCCGAGCAGACCGATCTGGGCAGTCCTGCTGCTGTCGGGATTGATCGTCGGCACGATGGGCGTGCTGCAGTTCAAGGTCTACCCCGACCGCCTCGTCCCGCTGACCTACGCTCTGCCGCTGCTGGTGTGTCTCTGGCACCGCCAGCGCTGGCTCCTCTTCGCAACCGCGGCCGTCTTCTCCGTCATGTCGGCGACCAAACTGCTGTTCCTGCTCCCGCTGTCGCTCGATCACTACAGCGAGGGGGGCTACAAGTGGATCGCGTTCGGCATGCAGATGGTCAACATCTGGGTGGTCGCGTTGGTAGTCAACTGGCTGCTCGCCGCCCGCGCGTTGCTGGAAGTGAAGAATGCCGACCTGTTGCGACTCAACGCCGACCTCGAGACCAGCAACGCGGAAATCACCGCCACTAATGAGGAACTGGCGCAGCGCGAGGAGGAGATCAGCCGTCAGAACGAGGAGTTGCAGAGCCAGACCGAGGAACTCGAGCAGCAGGCCGAGCAGTTGCGCCAGCAGGCGGAGGAAGTTGAGCAGCAGAGCGTCGAACTGCAGGAGGTCAACGACGAACTCACGCGCCGCGAGCGCGGCCTGCACACGCTGCTGGAGAGTGGTCGCTGGATGCGCAGCGATCTCGATGAGCAGGTCATCACCAACGCCATCTGCCAGGCTGCCGTACAGGTTCTGGGCGGATCAGTGCAGGCGGCGGCGATGATCGAGCCGTGCGGCGGGCAGGTCTCACTTCGCGGGCACAGCGGATTCGGCATTAACGGCGCAAGCGGCGAAACGATCGACTTCGCGCACTGTTTCTCTTGCCTGGTGATGGAACGCGGACAGACGGCCTGCCTCGAGGATGTCGAAACCCGGCCCGATATCCGCCTTCCTCACCCGACCGCGGGACGACCCTTCCGGTCGGTGCTGGCGTCGCCGATCTGGATCGACGGCAAGTCGATCGCGGCCCTTGAGATCTACAGTAGCCAGCCGCAGCAGTGGACCGACGAACAATTCCACATCGCCGAGTGGATGGCGGCGCAGTGCGCGATCTCGCTGCGGGCCATCCGATCACAACAGGAATTGGAGCACAAGCGGCGCGAGGCCGAGGAGGCGTCGCAGCAGAAGACACGCTTCCTCGCCGCCGTCTCGCACGACGTGCGCACACCGGCCAACGCGATCAGCCTGCTGGCGGACCTGATCGAACAGACCGCGCTCGACCCCCTTACCGCCCACGAAGTGCCGGAAATGGCGGCCGATCTCAAGAGCAACGCCAAGACCCTGGTCGAGCTTGTCAGTGACGTGCTCGACCTCGCCCGCTTCGACGCCGGCAAGCTGGA
>JBBRFH010000284.1:0-4077 GCA_038224615.1 Tepidisphaerales bacterium | reverse complement strand
CTCCTGACCGGGTCGAGCGCGCACTCAAGTCGCTCCTGACCGACGCCGACCGCGAGCACTTTGAAAAAACCAACGACCTCGACTGCTCCTTCGACGCCGGCGCCGAGTCCGGCCGGTTCCGGCTTAACCTGTTGCGTCAGCACCACGGGGTCGACGGCACCTTTCGCCTCATCCCGGAGCGCGTCCCCAGTTTCGACGAGTTGAAGTTGCCCGACGTCTGCAAAAGATTCACGCAGTTCCGCCAGGGCATCGTGCTGGTGACCGGGCCCAAGGGAAGCGGCAAGACGACGACGCTGGCGGCGCTGATCGACCACATCAACCAGACGCGTGCGGACCACATCATCACGATCGAGGACCCGATCGAGTTCGTTCACCCCAGCAAGAAGGCGCACGTCAACCAGCGCGAGATCGGCGTACACACGAAGAGCTTTGCCAACGCGCTGCGCGCCAGCCTGCGTGAAGCGCCGGACGTGATCATGATCGGAGAAATGCGCGACCTGGAAACCGTCAGCCTCGCCATCACGGCGGCCGAGACGGGGCACCTGGTCTTCGGGACGTTGCACACGCCCAACGCGCCGCGCACCATCAACCGGGTCGTCGATGTCTTCCCGCCTGAGGAGCAAGGTCAGATCCGTGCGATGTTCAGCGAAAGTCTGCGCGGGGTGATCAGCCAATATCTGATCCCGGGGACGGACGGAAAATCGGTACACCTCGCAACCGAAGTCATGTTCAACAGCGGGGCGATCGCGAACCTGATCCGCGACAACCGCGCTTTCCAGTTGCATGGGATGATGCAGACGCACCACAAGCAAGGCATGCACCTGATGGACGAAGTCCTCATCAAGCTGGTCAAGGAAGGCAAGATCAGCCGTGACGAGGCGATGGGTCGCGCCGACAACGTCGCCCAGATGGAACGAGACCTTCATTGACCGAACCGCGGTAAACCCATGGCTCACCTCGACCCGCTCCTGCTTCGCATGATCGAGAACCACGCATCCGACCTGCACATCGTGGTTGGCCAGCGGCCGAAGTTTCGCGTCCACGGCGAGGTCACGCCGGTCGACGATTACCCAGAACTCGACGAGGAAACCGTCCGCGAATGGATGTTCGAACTCGTCTCGCCGGAGCAACGCGAGCGCTATCTTTCCAATAAGGATTTCGACTTCGCTTACGGCATCGGCGAGACGGCGCGCTACCGGGTGAACTACTTCTTCCAGCGCACGGGCTTCGGGGCGGTCTTCCGCATCATCCCGTTTGAAATCGCCACGATCGAAGAATTGAACCTGCCCCCAGTACTGAGGAAACTCGCCGCTCTCCGCGGCGGGCTGGTGCTGGTCACCGGCCCCACCGGCAGCGGCAAGAGCACGACCCTCGCGGCGATCATCGACCTCATCAACAAGACGCAGCGGCGTCACATCGTGACCATCGAAGACCCCATCGAGTTCCTGCACCGCAACGACCAGTCCATCATCACCCACCGCGAGATCGGCGAGCACACGAAGGATTTCGCCAGCGCCCTGCGCGGCGTCTTTCGACAGGACGCCGACGTCGTCCTCGTCGGCGAAATGCGCGACCTGGAAACCATCAGCCTCGCACTCAGCGCCGCCGCCACCGGCACGCTGGTTTACGGCACGCTACACACCAACAGCGCCGCCAAGACCATCGACCGCATCATCGACGTCTTTCCGTCCGATCAGCAGGAACAGATTCGCATCATGCTCAGCGAGTCCATCAAGGCGATCGTCGCCCAGCAACTGCTTCGCAAGCCCGGCGGCAAGGGACGCGTCGCGGTCAATGAGATCCTGCTCGGCAGCCCCGCCCTCTCCAACCTCATCCGCGAAGGCAAGATCGAAGCCATCATCAACCTCATCCAATCGGGCAAGGCCAGCGGCATGCAGACCATGGACGAAGGCCTCGAGCGGCTGGTCAAACAGGGCGCCGTCGACCCTGAAGACGCCTACATTAAGGCGCTCGACAAGCGGCGTTTTGAGCAATATGTTCACCATGAGCCGGTGCTCACGTAGCCCCGCCCGCGCGGTTCGGCCGGCGTCGTGCCCTGAACATCCACGGCGCCGAATCCTTGGCGAGGTTCAAGCGTCTCGGCATCTTGTCGAATCGACGTACGACGGGCATAGAAGTCGGCACCGACAGGGTCTCTTCTTCCGCGGCTCATCTCAGCAACGGGTGGGGTTCGAGATCCATATCCAAGACGCGCCGCTTTTGTTGCCGGGTCATGGTCCACAGCTTCTGATCTTCGCTCACGCCGGTACGATTCTCGTCGATCCCAGACATCCCTTCGGTCCGCCGCGAGAAGTGGCAAACTTTATAATAGTCAATCTTCCCGCTTTACGATTGTCTGAGCGCCCGTGGTAGTTGATTTCGTGAAACGATTCGGCGATCAGTCGGTGATCGCAGATAGGAAGACACAATGCTTGAACTAAGACTAGCGCGGCGGCGGACGGCGGGAACATTGATGACGGTGGTCGTGTTGGCCGCGGCGTCCGAAACGTGGGCGGACGATGTGCAGCCGGCATTGCCGGCGGAAGTAAATATTGCGCTGCAGCGGATGGTCGCGGCGCAACAATCCGGCGACCTGAACAAGTACGCCGACACGCTCGCATCGCCGGTGGCCGAGGTGTTTCGAGTGCACGCGGACTCGGCCACCAAAGTCGGCGAGGCCAAGCGACACCTGGAGCAGGTGATCCGCGACACCTTCGGCCAGTTCGGCGACCCGAATGGCTTCGCTTACGCGTTCGACGACACTCAACTCAAGACAATGCTGCAGCACTTGGTATCGATCCAAATCGATCAGGCCGCGCCGAGCGGCAACAATTGGAAGCTGCAGGTGACGACAACCATTCACATGCCCGACGGCAGCACGCGGCAGCTTCCGCAGGGCTTCATCGCAATACAGTATGGCGATACGTGGAAGGTTCAGGATCTGGCGATTGCCAGTCATCTCGCTTCACTCAAAAAAGGGGCCGAGACCAATTGGGCGATCTACCGCATGTTCAACTCGGTCGCGGACGATGTCCGGGCGGGGAAGTTCAAGTCGCCGGATCAGCCGCTGACGCTGTCGATGGCCGCATACAACAAAATTACTGGGAAAGACACCACCCCTCCGCAGGGTGGCGACGAGTACGTCGCAGGCGTGAAGGCCTTCGAGGCCGGCGACTTCGCGCGGTCGCTGCCGCTGTTTAAACAGGCGGCGGCCAAGGGTTATCCGCACGCGGCAACCATGGTGGGATGGCAATACTCCGCCGGTGAAGGCACAAAAGAGGACGCCTCCGTCGCCGCCGAGTGGTTTCGCAAGGACCTGGCCAGCGGCGACCCGACAGCCGAGAACCTGCTCGGATCGATGCTGCTGGAAGGCACCGGTGTTCCCAAGGACACGGTCGAGGGCCTTAAGCTGTTGAATCTCGCCGCCGACCAGGACGACCCGTCTGCCATCCTCAATGTCGGCCGGGCGTATTTGTTCGGTCTGGGCGTGCCGAAGAACGAGCGCAAGGGCATGGAACTTTACGACCGTGCCGCTGCACTCGGCAACGCACAGGCCGCCTACTTCGTCAAATGGCTCGGTCAATCGCCGGGAAATCGGTCGTTTAAAGATCAGAACCAGGCGACGGCGTATCAGGAGATTCAATTGCTGCGTGCCAACGCGCTGACCGCCGAGCAAAACGGCTTCCGTCCAGACGGCAGCTTCCGCCCAGGAAGCGCCGAGCGGGCGGCCGAATTGCGGGCGCGGGCCGATCAATTGGCGAGGGAAAACGGCCTCGAGTAATCCAGAGGCACCCAAAACATCCGCGCAACCGCCGCGTTCAGAATTGGAGCCAGCGAAACACCAGTAGAACTTTTCGTCGCCGGCATTCGTGATTCCTCATGCACGATGCTATGTGTCACGAAAGCTGGCCACACCGATAGACCTCACAATCGTGATCCGATCCATCCTGTGGATGCGAGTTGAGTTTGACTTTGGTGTGAGTTGACCGGTTCAACCGGACTGCAATCTGGCGTCACCGCCGTGATGACCAAGCTTGTCACTGAGAACGCCAAGGGTTGGCTGATTTGAAACTGGTC
>JBBRFH010000283.1:0-4083 GCA_038224615.1 Tepidisphaerales bacterium | reverse complement strand
GATCAAAGCCGCCAGGCAGTGCTCGACGGTCTCGATCTGCAGAGTGCCGTTCTTCAGGCAGGTACGGCGGGGGCGCTTGATGACATTCTGGACCAGCGCAGGAATCGTCGCCACCTTCTCGCCAAATCGGCGCACAAAGGTGATCCCGGCGTTGATGTCTGCCGGCGTAAACGTCAACTGCGCGGATTCGCCCGAAAACAGGCCTCTCCCGCGGAGCGTGACTTCCTTGCCAATCGTTCGTTGCGGCTGCGGTTCACTCACAGGCCCGCAACTATAGCGGAAATCGGCCCCAGATGAACACCCGCGCGCCGGGCGTTCCACAATGGATTGGTGAATCGCTTCCTGCCCGTCGGCGGATGCAGCGTAAGCGCCCGGCCGCTACGAAGCGCAACGCCCAGGTGACGACCCCGATCGGTCGGTGGATTTGGTTCCGTCTGATAACGGCTTGGGGGAAAGTTTTGCGGCGCTTCGGGTCGATCCAACTCCTTGCATGAACCTACCGCACCTGCTGCGCCCCGCGCCATTGCGCAAACGCCTGTGGCAACTGGGCGTGCTGCTGGCATTGGTGACGATCACGTTCGTGTCGGTCAACGCCTGTCTCCCCAAAGAGAAGGCAGTCACCCGGCAGATGCTGGGGCATGATTTCCTCGCCTTCTACACCGCCGGCTCGTTGGTGCGCGAAGGAAGGACGTCGGAACTGTATGACATGAAGGCGGTTGCGACGCGCGAGCAGGAGGTTGCCGCCGCCGCGGGGCTGGACATCTCCATCGATTACGCGAAGCAGAAGTTCGGCCCGTGGTGGAATCCGCCGTTCTACGCGCTGCTGTTCGTGCCGCTGTCGATGCTGCCGTTCAACCAGGCAGTCGCGGTGTGGACGCTGCTCAACATGGTGGCGCTGGGGGCGGCGCTGGTGATGCTGGTGCGTATTCTTGCCCCTGGCTGGCTCGACCACGATTCGCTCGGGCGGCCTGTCGACTGGCAGACCACCGGACTGGTGCCGTTGCTGGTGTTGCTGTCGATGCCGTTCGTGCAGGCTATGAGCCACGGACAGAACACGCTGATGAGCCTCTTTCTGCTGACGGCGGTCGTGAAATTCTGGCGCAGCAAGCGGGCGATTCTCGCCGGCGCGTGCTGCGCATTGCTGGCGTACAAGCCGCAACTGGCCGCGGTCGTGGCGTGTATGCTGGTCGCCTCGCTCGGGCTGCGCGCCTTGGTCGGTCTGACGCTCGTCGGGTCGGCGATGATCCTCGCCAATCAACTGCTGCTCCCCGAAACGCTCGTCCAGTGGCTGCACCGACTGCCTGAGAACGTGCGCTATATGCAGATCGAGCACACCTACATGTGGGAGCGGCATGTCACGCTGAAGGCCTTCTGGCGCCTGCTGCTGCGCGGCCGCGAGGCCGGGGAGATGGGGTGGCTGGCGACGTCGCTCTACGCGGTCAGCTTCGTGACGCTGGCGACACTGCTGATCCGCTGCGCCTGGTCGCAAGTGCGATCACGCGGGGCGCGCGATGACGCCTGGGGCACGGTCACCAAGAAGGTGTGGCGCGACCGGCTGATCGCCGCGACGATCTGCTCGGCGCCGCTGCTGATGCCGTTTTACTTCGATTACGACCTGTTGCTGCTGACGGTGCCCGCCGTCCTGCTGGCGAGCGAGCAACTGGCAAGGCCGGCGGAGCACGCGCAGCCGCGCGCCGACCAATGGCTGCTGCGGCTGTGGGTTTGCCTCTACGCGTGGCTGCTGATCAATCCCGGCATGTCGAACCTCACGCGCATCAACGGCGCGACGCTGATACTCGGCGCGATCGCACTGCTGATGATCCGCCGGGCCACACGCCCGTTCGCCGACGCACAATCGGCGATTGACGACGACGTGCCGATCATCGCCACCCCCGTTACAATCGTCCGCCGCCGGGCCGCGTGAGGAAACGCGTGCCGAGCGAGAGAGCAGCAGGGAGCGCAATGAAACCAAATTTCTGGCAAATCGTCGGCGTCGTCCTCATGGTGATCGGCGTGATCGGCATGATCTGGTGGCACAGTCGTCCGGACCCGGCGAAGGAATCGACCTCGCCGACGACGACGCAGCCGTCGCCGTGATGGATGCTGTCGCGCCGCACCGTCCGCAACCCCCACCCAACCTCCCCCGGCGGCGAAGCAGCCAGAAGCGGCTCTGCTTGCGGGGGCAATTGCCAAACCCATGAAGCTCGACCTCGTCACCGCGTACGCCGCCAACATCGCCCGCGTCGCGAGCTGGGCGATCGTGGCGGGGGTGGTGTACCGGCGCGGCGGTGCGATCGAGCTTAGCTTGCTGATGCTCGCACGCGGGACCGTCGGATTTCTCACATATACGTCGCTGGGTCTTGCACCTGCATTGATGCGTTGCTTCGTCGCTCCGTTGCAAGTCGTTCCCGCGACGCCTGTGCAGGCAGTGTCGCCGCTCGAATACGCCCGCCCGGGCGATGCACCACGCGGGAATGCTATCGAAGGCGACGACGACCCGGAGAGGCGCGCCATCTACGGGTCCGCAACCCTAATCGTGTTAATCATCGCAGTTCTATCCATGGCGCCTGTGATTGTGTACGCGCAGAATTTCGGCGCAGCGCACAGGATTCCGGGTCTTCATGGTGTTCGGGGCGGATATGTGGCGCTGTTGCTGGCGATCGGCGTTTTGATCCGTACCTGGAGTGATGTGCCGGCCGCCTGGCTTGCGGCGACCGGACGACTCGCCAAAGACAATTACATCGTGATCTGCGGCGAAATAGGCTTTGCAATCTGGAGCCTCCTGCTTGTCCGTGAGCCGTATCCTGCGGCGGGGGCGGCGTCGGCGTTCGCATTTGCTGCAGTCGGCATCGCCGGCGCACGCTTCGCCTTGGCAGGCGTATGGACGCCCGGGGTTCCGTTGTCACGCGTCCTGACGCTCGTCGCACCCGTCATTGCGTCCGGCGCGCTTGTACTGCTCAGCCAGCTCGCCGATTGGCTCTATGCGCCGTTCAACCAGATTCTGATCAGCCGCACAATCGGGGTGACGCGCGTCGCGACCTACGCGCCAGCCATCCAGATTGATGGTGCCATGCTCCTGGTCGTCTCCGGGCTTTCCACCGTCCTGCTCCCCAAAACCGCGATCTCTCACGCACATGGCGATCTGGCAACAATCCGCAACTATTACGTCCGCGGGTCGTTGGCCAGTCTGCTGGCTCTCGTCGCTTGTGCGGTAGCGGTCATCGTGCTCAAGGATGTCATCTTCCGACTCTGGTTCAAAGACCCGATGGAAGCCACGCAGGCGATCCTGCCGCTCGTGCTGATCCATACCGTCATTGGCGGCACAGCGTCGATCGGGCGATCGGTCCTCTTCGGCATCGGCCGCATCAAGGCGTACACGATCGCCGCGGTGGTCGGCGGTATCGCGAACGTCGCCCTCGCGATCGTCTTTGTCACACAGACGAACTGGGGACTGAGAGGCATCGTGCTGGCGACGATCATCACCGTCACCGTCCGCTGCGCGATCTGGATGCCCTGGTACACGCTACGGGCGCTTCGCGGGAATGACCAATGACCAATTACCAATGAGTGACGCTCCCGATCTTCATTGGTCATTGGTCATTTGACATTGGTCATTCCGATCGTCTACACCCTGAGACTTCCATGAACCTTTGGCTGCTCTTCTCGCTCGTCGCCGCTGCCGGGGTTTTCATGGGGCTGGAGTTCCGCGGGGCGCCGCTGACCTTGAAGTTGTCGTTCAAAGGCGACCTCAAGCGCGAAAGCCAGTGGCTTGCCCAGTTCGGCCAGTTCGTCGCGACGGCGGTGGCGATGGCGCTGGTGTGGGCGTTCGAGCCGGGCGAACCGAAGAAGATGATCGCGCTCGGCGTCACCGTGCTGGGCACGTCGATCATCACCAACGTCCTGAAAAAGCTCTTCGGGCGCGTTCGCCCGAATCGCGAGAACGCCGGCAGGTTCACCGGACCCACACTCAAGCGCGACAACGCCCGCGAGAGCTTTCCATCCAGTCACAGCTCGTGTGCCATCGCACTGGCGGTGGGGCTGTCGATCCTCTACCCGCAGGCGATGCTGGTCTTCGGCACGCTC
>JBBRFH010000282.1:0-4085 GCA_038224615.1 Tepidisphaerales bacterium | reverse complement strand
GATCGGGCCGTCTCGCTCTTGCGCGCCAAGAACTGCGCCTATCCATGCCCGGTAGCCTCACACTGTGACCCGACTCGTTGGCGTCGTGTCCCCCGAGGACATCACCGCCGAGGAAACGACTGCGATCGCGATCCTGCTCCAGAACGCGCCGTCGTCGGAAGGTGATGACCCCCAGAAGTTGATCGATCAGCTCCTCGCCCAGCCCAAATCGCCCGGCGAGGTGTCGACCCGCGCCGAGTGGGACATCGTGATGGATACCAACGCTCACCTGCGCAAGCTGGTCGAGCCGCTATTGAAGGATGCCATCACGCCCGAAGCGGTGCAGCAGGAGTTCGACGAACGCTACGGCGCCCAGATCCAGGTGCGGCATCTCATGGTCTCCAATCCACAGGAAGCCGCCAAGTACAAGGCACTGCTGGCATCGGGGAAGGATTTCGTCGAGTTGATCCGGAGCTACAGCAAGAATCCCGACAAGCGTGACGGCGGCATGCTTCCGCCATTCACGATCAAGAGCCAGAAATTCCCGGAGGCCTTCAAACGCGTCGCGTTCGCACTCAAGGACGGCGAGGTTTCCGATCCGGTGGTCGGCGACGGCTCGTATCACCTCATCCGCGTCGAACGCCGCATCGCCCCCAAGGTGATGAAAATCGAAGATATGCGCGACAGCATCAAGGCCGAACTTCAGGAAAAAATCGTCGTCCAAGGCCAGAAAAAGCTGCGCAACGATTTCGCGTTCCAGGCGCTGGCGCGCCTGAATGTGACCGACCCGACACTGAAGGCCGAATTTGACAAGCGGCTGAAGGCTCGCGATCAGCTCATCCGCGACAAGGCCAAGATCAAGGAAGAGATGGAAAAGCAGCGCCAGCAGGCGCCCGTGGCTCCGCCGTCACCCGCGACGTCGCCGGCTACTGTCCCCACCCCGGACGCCCCCGCGCCAGACGTGTTGCCGCCTGCCCCGGCAGAATCACCGGCATCCGCGCCGGCGAAGGCGCCCGAGGGCGCCACCACCCGTCCCTCGCCGGCCACCACCACGCCGGCCGCCCAGCCGTAGATTTCCCGCACCGTTCGCCGATACTTACGAGCGACCGCGAAGTCGCGAAGAGCGAGAAGTGGACGCCAACAAGACGAGGCGTCGTAAGACAGTGTCATCCTGAGCAAAGCGAAGGATCTCCTCGCGGCCGCAAGTAGATCCTTCGCTGCGCTCAGGAGGACAAAGCTGTTGGCTGGTCGCCTCAGTAAATTTTGCTTCGCGGCCACTCTGGAATTCGCTATGTCAGACCAACCTTTCAAAATCGCCGTCTCGCCCCGCATTGAACGTCTGCCGCCTTACCTCTTCGGGCGCATCAACAAGATGAAGTACGAGAAGCGGGTGGCCGGTGTCGATATCATCGACCTGGGCATGGGCAACCCGACCGATCCCACGCCCGAGCCGATCGTTCATAAGCTCGCCGAGGCGGCGCTCGATCCGCGCAACCACCGCTACAGCGTCAGCAACGGCATCGCCGGGCTGCGCCGCGAGATCGCCAAGAAGTACCACACCAAGTACGGCGTCGAGCTTGACCCGGACGAGGAAGTCATCGTCACCATCGGTTCCAAGGAAGGCCTCTCGCACCTGTGCCTGGCGCTGCTCGGGCCAGGCGACACCGTCATCGTGCCCGACCCGGCTTTCCCCGCGCACCTCTATGCCCCGACGATGGCCGGCGCCAGCGTGGTGCGCATTCCGCTGGGCAACGACGACAAGTTCCTCGACCGCATGGAAATGATGGTCGACAGCCTCTACCCGACACCCAAGCTGGTCATCCTCAACTACCCGCACAACCCCACGAGCATGACGATTGAGCCCAAGTTCTGGGACAAAGCGATCGAGATCTGCCGCCGCCGCGGGATCATGATCCTGAGCGATTTCGCCTACGGGGAGATCTGCTTCGACGGCTACCGCGCGCCGTCGTTCCTCAGCGCCGCCGGCTCGAAGGAGATCGGCGTCGAGTTCAGCACCATGTCCAAGAGCTTCAATATGGCCGGCGGGCGCGTCGGCTTCTGCTGCGGCAATAAGGAAATGGTCAAGGCATTGGCAACGATCAAGGGATATTACGACTACGGGCAGTTCGCGCCGATTTGGATCGCCAGCGTCATCGCGATGCGCGAATGCGAAGAAGTCCCCGCCGAGCAGAGCAAGATCTACGAGAAGCGCCGCGACGTCCTCTGCCGCAGCCTCGACCGACTGGGCTGGACCTACGACAAGCCCAATGCCGGCATGTTCGTCTGGGCCAAGATTGCGCCGTCGCACCTCAAAGGAGAAAGCACGATCGACTTCTGCCTGCGCATGATGGACGACGCCGAGGTGGCCCTTGCCCCCGGGCGCGCGTTCGGTGAATTGGGTGAAGGATACGTCCGCATCGCGTTGGTCGAGAACGCCGAGCGACTGAAGCAGGCGATGCGCAACCTGGAACGCGCGTTGCTGCCGAAAAAGACCCGACAGAAGGCGCGGGCGTGAGGGTTCGGGTGCATCGCGGGAAGCGGGCGCGATATCGGGATTATCTTCACTTTCTTCCGCGCCGGGTCTATTGTCCTGGCAGGAACCCTCGCGCCCCGGCTGATCGGAACACGAATGCTTATCCGTGTCGGATTCGACGTTATCTTTGATCTTCCTGCTCCCGCGCCCGTTCTGCTGATGCTGAACCTGCACCCGTCGCGCCTGACCAGCGTGCGCAAGGCGGAGGCACTGCGCGTCGAGCCGGCTTCGGCGCATATCTCGCAGTACACCGATTCGTTCGGCAACATCTGTGGCCGACTGCACGCGCCGGCGGGGCGGCTGCGGCTTTACAACGATGCCATCGTCGAGGACGGCGGCTGGCCGGACGACCTGGGCTGCGGCGCGATCCGTCACCCGATCGAACAACTCCCCCCGGACATCCTGCAGTTCCTGCTCGCCAGCCGGTATTGCGAGGTCGATCTGCTCAAAGATGTCGCGTGGGAGTTGTTCAAGAATGTTCCGCCCGGCTGGGTGCTGGCGCAGGAGATCTGCAACTGGGTCCACAACAACGTGCAGTTCGGTTATGAGTTTGCCCGCAACACCAAAAGTGCCGCCGACGTCTATCGCGAGCGCAACGGCGTCTGCCGTGATTTCACGCACCTCGCCGTCACGTTCTGCCGCTGCATGAACATCCCGGCCCGCTATGCGACGGGCTACCTTGGCGATATTGGCGTGCCGTTCTCACCGGCGCCGATGGATTTCAGCGCCTGGTTCGAGGTGTATCTCGGCGGTCGCTGGTGGACGATGGACGCGCGGCACAACACCCCCCGAATCGGCCGCGTCCTCATGGCCCACGGCCGCGACGCCACGGATGTCGCGCTCACCACCGCGTTCGGCGTCGCCAACCTGGCGCAGTTCGTCGTCTGGACCGATGAAGTCCACGACCTGACCGGCCCGGCAAATTCAGCAACGCAATGAAACTCGCCCCCGCGTTGACGATCAACGCGTGACGCGGTGCCCCCCACGAGTTCGCCTATCCCTGCCGACGTCGCTTGCGGTCGCGGGCGGGCTTGGGTTGGCGCGGGAGCATCGGAATGGTCGAGGTGATGATCGCCGGCTCGCGGACGGCGCGCTTGGCGGCCTGCTTGGCGAGCGCTTCGTCGATCACATCGCGCGTGTGTACCAGCGGCTTCTCGGCCGGGGCATCGGGGTCGATCTCAAGGGAATCAGGATCAGGTTTTTGGGGCTGGTCGGGCATGTGCGTTGGACGATTCTAGCCGACTTGCGAGCAGTTCTGTAGGGGGCCATTCCGTAGTATGCGAATCCGTCGCGAGCTGACCCGGGCTGGCGACCGACGACGCGTGGCAGGTCCGCGCCAAGCGGTCACAGCGCTTCGAGCCGTTGTTGTTTATCGAGTTCGAGCAGGGCGTGGATGAGTTCGTCGAGATGTCCGTCGATGACTTGGGAAAGGTTGAAGTTTTTCTCCCCGCCGCCTTCGCCGCCGAGGCGGTGATCGGTGCAGCGGTTCTGGGGGAAATTATAGGTGCGAATCCGCTCCGAGCGGTCGCCGCTCCCCATCATTGTCCGCCGTGCCGATGTGACGGCGGCGTGC
>JBBRFH010000281.1:0-4132 GCA_038224615.1 Tepidisphaerales bacterium | reverse complement strand
ACAAAGGGTCGAATGTCGAGTAGTGATCAGGCCCGGATTGCGTTGCGAGAACAATGCGAGCCGCGAAGATGCGAAGAGCGCGATGATCAACGCGAAGGGAAATATCAAAAAATACGCATGCTTCGCGTCTGCCTTCGCGCTTCATTCGGATTTCTGGCTTCGTTATTCGGATTTGACGCCGATCATCAGTGCGGCCCCTTCGCTTCCTGTAGGGTGCCGCAGGGGCCGCCTTCCTTGTTGGGTTTTACGTGGGTGAGAGGCTTGCCAGTGAAATCGAGGACTTGGTAGTACTCGCTCATCTCGGTCGTGCTCTGCGGGAGGTAGTGACAGATGAACGATCGGCGGAAGCGGTCTTTGCTGGTGTTGGGCTGGCTGCCGTGGATGGTGCTGCCGTTGAAGAACAGGACGTCGCCGGGATTCATGATGGGGAGGACGGCCGTCTTGCCCTCGGGGATGGCGACGTGCTCGGTGGTGAAATAGAGCGCGGCGTCGGCTTGCTCGGGGCACTGGATGGCGTAGTTACCGGTTTCGGGGACGCACATCATCCCGCCGTTCTCGGCGTCGCAGCGGTCGATCGCGACCCACGCGGCCATGCAACTGCCGGGCTTCACGCGGAGGTAGAAGTTGTCCTGGTGGAAATCCTGCCCGCGCGCGCCCGGCGGCTTGAAGTAGAACATGCTCTGGCCGGCGAAGGGAGGCTCGCCCATGAGATCGGTCAACACGCGTTCGACCCGGCGGTCGAGCATGTACTTGGTCGCGATCGGGCCGACCGGCTTATCCGCGTGCTTATGCGGGTGCATCATGCGCGGATAAAAGGCGAGCGGGTCGGACGGGTCGTAACCGCTCTTGCCGTCGGTGTGGTAACGCCGCACCTCCGACAGGCCCTCGACCGGGCCGTTCTGATTCATCGTCATGAAGGTGTCGCGGATTTCGGCGATCTCGGCGGGCTTGAACAGGCCCCGCACCACCAAAAATCCATCGCGGCGAAAATCGGCGATCTGTTCGTCGGTCAAAAACGGCTCGGTCATCGTTGCGCTGCTCATGTGTTGTGCCTCCGTGTGTTTGGCTGCGACAATATTGCACTTCCGTCGCCGATCTGGCCATTCAACCCTTGCTCTATTTGATATAATATCCTGCCCCATGGCGATTCGACCCATCACGCCGCACGCGTCGATTGAGACGATGATAACCGGACTACTCGAGCAAGGATCAGGCTATTACTCGTGGCGGCCGGACGGGACGAACGACTATCTGCTGATATATACGATCACTGGACGCGGGCGCTTCGGGACGGCCGACGGACGCGCGCACGTCGCCAGCGCCGACGACTTGGTGCTCATCGCCCCGCGGACGTTCCAGGACTACTCGGTGGAGCAGTCGCTTCAGAAGTGGATGCTGCTGTGGGCGCACTTTCGAATCCGCGCCGAGTGGCTGGACCTGCTCGATTGGCCGGCGCTGGAGCCGGGCGTGCTGCGGTTGTCGCTGGCGGGGCACCCGCTGCGGGACGAAGTGCTCGCTCAGTTCCATCGGGTACACGAGCGGTCGCTGTCGACCGATCCGCTGCGCGACCGGCTGGCGGTCAACGCCCTCGAAGGCTTGCTGTTGTTGTGCGAACAGGCCAACCCGCACCGCGGTGCCCACGCCGCCGTCGACGCGCGGATTCGTCAGGCGATGGATTTCGTCGCGCGGCATCTGGAACAGAAAATCACCCTTGACGTCCTCAGCGAGATCAGCGGCCTGAGCGAATCGCGTCTCGGCCACCGCTTCCGAGATGTCGTGGGAATTTCGCCGATGGCGTACGTCGAACGCCAGCGCATCGAACGCGCCAAGCAACTGCTTACGATGACGTCACTGAGCGTCAAGGAGATCAGCCAGCAGGTGGGATTCGAAACGCAGTTCTACTTTTCGCTGCGCTTCAAGCGCGCAACAGGATCGTCGCCGAGCCAATTCCGGGCGGTTGCGTCGGGGAAGACGGATTAGAGCGAATCTCAACCGATCGTGTCGGAATCGCACGGTGGTCATCCTGAGGTACTTCGAAGGATCTACTGGCACCGTAGTGGACCTTTACGTCGCGAGCGGATCCTTCGGAGTACCTCAGGATGACGAAACGGCGCATCGATCGATTAGCGCGACTGAAATCGGCTCAATCTCTGTGACTAATTCGGATTCACTTCGTACGCAGCGATTCGAGGTAGCGCCCGTGCCTGCCCTGGTTGCGGCGGTGGAGGAACTCGATCATGCGCTTCACGTACACGTTCAAACCGTTGTTGGAATCGAACTCGGCGAGCATGACACTGAGCGGCTTTTCGCGGCCGAAAAACAACTGGCGGGCGGCGTCGTCGATGGCTTCGATGTCCGCCTCGCTGAATCCATGGCGCTTCATGCCCAGTTTGTTGAGGGCGCGGACGCGATCGGGGTTGTCGATTTTCACGAACGGGGGCACGTCCTTGAGGACGCGAGCGTAGCCGGAGATGTACGCGTACTCGCCGATGGTGACGAAGTGGTGTACGCCGACCCCGCCCATCATTGCCACACCATCGCCGCAGACGACGTGACCGGCGATCATCACGTTGTTGCCGACGATCGTCTTATTCCCGAAGGTCGCATCGTGCCCGATGTGGCAGTTGACCATCAGCAGGTTGTTATCGCCGACCGTCGTCACGCCGATGCCGGTCTCGGTGCCGGCCTGGACGGTGACGGCCTCGCGGATCTGGTTGTTGTCCCCGATAACCACCTGCGTCGGCCCGCCTCGGTACTTCAGGTCCTGAGGCGGGGCGCCGATGACGGCGTTGGGGTAGATCACGTTGTTGCGCCCGAGCGTGGTGTGGCCCATCAGCGTGACGTGATTGAAAATCCGGCACCCGTCACCGACGACGACGTTCGGCCCGATCACGCAGAACGGGCCGATCTCGACATCAGCGCCGATCCGGGCCTTGGGGTCGATGGAAGCTAGGGGGCTGATTTGAGACATTCGTTATTTGGCAATTTCCAATTTTCAATTTGCAACCGAGTGCGGGTACGCCGCCTTTCCGGGTGCCAATTGCAAATTGCAAATTCTCACACTGGTTCCGCATCCACAAGCATGAACTTGATCTCGGCCTCGGCAGCGACCTTGTCCTGCACATAGGCTTTACAACGGATATGGCCGGTCCGGCTCTTGACGCGAATGGCGATCGCTTCGAGGAGCAATTGGTCACCCGGTACCACAGGATGTCGCAGTTTCACCTTATCCATGGAGAGCAGGACCGCAAGTTTGCCGGTGTGCTCGAGCTTTCGACTGAGCAGGATGCCGCCCAGTTGTCCCAGGGCCTCGACGATCAGCACGCCGGGCATGATCGGGGCACCGGGGTAGTGGCCTTGGAAGAAGATGTCGTTGTTGGTGACGTTCTTGATGCCGACGGCGCGGTGATCGCCTTCGATCTCGAGTACGCGATCCACCAGGAGCATCGGAAAGCGGTGCGGCAGGATGCGCTGGATGGCGCGGATGTCCAGCGCCGCTTTGTCGCGCTTCAGCAGCGACTCGCGCCACATGTTGTCGCCGTGCTCGACGAGGCGGCGGGCGAGCAGGTGGTTTAGTTCGTGCCCGCTTTTGTGCGCCACCAATCGCCCGTAGATCGGCCGCCCGACGAGTGTGAGATCGCCGATCAGGTCGAGCACCTTGTGTCGGACGCATTCGTCGGGGAAGCGGAATTCGTTGTCGAGCGGGCCGCTGGCACCGATCACCAGCAGGTCCTGCGTCGTCAGGTGTTCCCCGAAGCCGCGTTTGCGCAGCTCGCCGGCCTCGTGCTCGAACACAAACGTCCGCGCAGGGGCGAGTTCCTTGAGGAAATCGTCCTGCCCCAGGTGGAACGCGTACACCTGTCGGCCGATCGGCGCGGCGGCTTCAAAGTCGTAGATGATCTCGAGCCGGTCAGTCGGCCCGGGCAACGCGGTGAGGGTGGCGTCGCCATTGGTCACCTGGATCGGCTTCTTGATGATCAACGGTTCGATCTTCGCGTCCTGTTCGACGATGCCCGCGCCGTGCAGCACATGGGCGAAGTCGATCCCGCTGCCGTCGCCCATGGGCAGTTCGCCGGTGGCGGACTCGGCGACGGTGACGGTCGCGTTGGTGATGCCAAGCCCGGTCAAAGCC
>JBBRFH010000280.1:0-4138 GCA_038224615.1 Tepidisphaerales bacterium | reverse complement strand
ACTCGACGTCGGCGTAGTCGATTCGCAGCACCGATGCTGGTGTTTCCAGCGGCTCGATCCGCGGGCGATAGACCATCACCGCCGCCATCACCCAGGGCAGCGCCAGCGAGGCGAAGATGATGACCCGCAGCGTGCTGGCGGTGATCCGGCGCCAGCGCCGCGCGTGGGCGGTCGCCCCCAGCGCGCGGCGCAATCCCGCCTGCAACAGGTAATCGGCGAGCTTCAGCAGCAGCAGCAACGCGATGCCGAGGTAGAGCGTGAGGACGATCTGCGACAGAGGCACTCTGCCGCCCGCTGAATACGCGTACGCGGCGAGCAGTGCTCCACCGAGCAGCGCGCCGCTGATCCATCCGCCCGCCACATGCCGGCGAAGCCGCGGCGGCGCTTTGGCAAAGAACGCGCCAAGCGACACCACCGGCAGAAGCAGGTAGACGCCGCAGAGGAGAATGGAAGCGAGCCAGTACATGCGGACGTGTCCCTCAGACGCCGTAGTAGTGTTTGGCCTTTGCCTCGAGGTGGCGGATCAACGCATCCGGCGAGATCGGCTGGCCTGTGACGCGCTGCGCGAGTTCTCGACCGCGGTAGCGCCGGCCGTGCTGGTGGATGTTGGTGCGCAGCCACTGCAAAAGCGGCTTGAACTCGCCGCGCTCGAGATGCTCATCGAGTCCGGGGATGTCCTTCTGAGCCTGCTCGAAGAACTGCGAAGCGTACATATTGCCCAGCGCATAGGTCGGGAAATAACCGATCAACCCGGCGCTCCAGTGGACATCCTGCAGGCAGCCGTTGGCGGCGTCGCGCACCTCGAGGCCGAAGTAGGCCTTGAAGCGTTCGTCCCACGCGCCGGGGATGTCGGCGACGTTGAGATCGCCTTTGATCATCGCCTGCTCGAGTTCAAAACGGAGCAGGATGTGCAGGTTGTACGTTGCCTCATCGGCTTCGACGCGAATAAAACTGGGGCGCACGTCGTTGATCGCGAACATCCACTGGTCGTCGCTGACGTCCTTCAGCGCGTCCGGAAATGCCGCGCGAACCTTCGGCATGGCGAATCGCCAGAACGCCCGCCCGCGGCCGACGAGGTTTTCCCACATGCGCGACTGGCTCTCGTGGATCCCAAGCGATGTCGCCTCCGCCAGCGCCGTGCCGAAGTGCTGCATCTTCGGCAATCCCTGCTCGTACATCGCATGGCCGGTCTCGTGGAGGGTGCCGAAGAAGGCGTCGTTGAAGAACGCCTCGTCGTAGCGCGTGGTGATGCGGGTGTCGCCGGGCGCGATACCGCAGCAGAAAGGGTGGACCGACACGTCGAGCCGGCCGGCGTTCACGTCGTAGCCGATCATCTCGGCCGCCTCGCGGGCCAGCTTCTGCTGGGCGGCGGCGGGGTAGTGGCGCTCGAGGATCTCGATCGGAGCCTGCTTCCCGCACTCGGCGATCCGCTTGATCAGCGCCACCAGCGGCGGCTTCATCTTGTCGAAGATCGCGGTCAGTGATTCGGCGCTTTCGCCAGGCTCGTAGGCGTCGAGCAAAGCGTCGTAAGGGTTCCCCGACTTGCTGCCGATGCACGCGGCCTCCTGGCGCTTCAGATCGAGCATCCTGCTCAGCCACGGCGCGAAGATCGCAAAATCGTTCTTCTTGCGCGCCTCGATCCACGCCGACTGGCTGAGCACCGTCGTCTTCGAGATCGCTTCGACCAGCGATGTCGGCAGCTTGGTCGCCCGGTCATACTCGCGCCGCGCTTCGCGCACGATCACGGCAGCGTCGCCGCCGAGGGCTTGGGCTTCGAGTTTGGCGATTCGATCGCCGACGTCTTCGGAAGTGAACCGCTCGTGGATCAGCCGCGCCATCAGCGCCGACTGGTCCGATCGAAACTCGGTGCCGCCGGGCTGGAGCATCACCTGCTCGTCCCAGCCCAGCAGGGCGCTGACGGTCCCGAACGTGCCGATCTCCCGCAGTTCACGGACCAACTGCTCGTATGCCTCGCTTGCCATTGCTTTAGTTCTTTCTGAACAGGAACAGGTAGTTGAAACCGCGCAGGAAAAAGTTCTCCGCCTCGGCGGCCTTGCGGTAGTTGCCCATCTCCAGTGTCTTGTTGTGGCGCGTAACGCTGATGACGTCGACGGGCTCGAATCCAGTCCTCTTGGCGCGATCGAACAGTTCGAATCCGAGCGCGAAAAATCCCGTGCCGTGCTCGTAACTGTCGCTGACATAGAGCGCGAAAATTTTGCCCGGTTTGAGCACGCGGTGGATTTCCTTGAAGACCTGCTCCATCGCGTCGTAGTACTGGCCGGACTTGGCGCTGAGCTTGCCGATGTCGCGCGGGTCAGGACCGTAGTCGATGTGCGTCGAGTACGGCGGGTCGATGAAGACCAGGTCGACCTTGTTGGTCAGCTCCTGGGGGAGCTTGCGGGCATCGACGCGGAAGATGTCCTTGCGGGTCGGGTGGACGTCGTAGCCAAGCGCCTTGCGCTTCAGGTCGCGCGCGACGTCGAGCGTGGTGCCGCTGCCGCAGAAGCAGTCGACGACGAGTTCGTTTTCCTTCGTATATCGCTGCAGCAAATTCCAGATGATGTAGCTCGGCGTAGCACCCTTGTACCCAGGGATGCCCTGGTGTTCGTCGCCGTAGTCCTGGGAGGGGTAGTCCCAGAGGGTGGTGACCTGCACGCGCAGCGGCGGCTTCCTGGGTTGGTGGCGGGGCTGGGGACGACCGCGTTGCATGGGGGTGTTGTAGCAGAAGAGGGCGTTGGCGCGGAGAAGCAGACCTCGCCGCTGAAGCGGCAAGGTCCGTGGTTAGTCGTCGCGCAGGCGGAACTTGCGCCGGTAGGCGGTCGGGGTGATGGCGGTCATGTCGTGGAAGACGTTGGCGAGGCGCTCGGGATTGGGGAAGCCGCTGCGCCTGGCGATCGCGGGCATCGACAGGTCGGTCGCCGAGAGCAACTCTTTCGCCTTCTCCAGCCGGGCCCGTCGGATCTCCTGCAGCGGCGTGCGGCCAATCGCTTCCTTGAATTTGCGTTCGAGATAGCGCCGATTCACCGGCACCGCTTCGAGCAGATGACGCACCGTAATGTGCTGGTGTACGTGCTCGCGGATGTAGCGGACGCCGGCGACGACGTCCGGGTCTTCGATCGCCAGCAGGTTCGTACTCTGCCGGGTCACCACCCCTTCGGGAGGCAACAGAATCGGCGCCTTCGGCGGCTTGCCGCCGGACATCAAATGGTCGAGTAACCGCGCCGCTTCAAACCCGATCTTTTGCGCATGCAGCGCAATACTCGACAACGGCGGATACGCGACGCGGGTGCCTGCCTTCATCACGAGAATGCGGTCTTAACGTCGGCCTTCACGGCGCATACTTGGAGGACCAAGTGTGCTTCAAGTACGCCGGCTAGAAATCGGCCACCCAGCAATGGTTTCGCGGCCCGAAGCCCGAAGTGTCGCTGCGAATTTTTGTGGCATGGGTCTTCAACCCGTGTCTTGGCCGTTGGTATTTCTTTACGGGGTCTGAAATCCGTCTTACTCAAAGCGCTTTCCATGATCCGCACCAAATCCGCTTCCGCCGTCGCATTGTTTCTGTCGCTTCTTGCAACAGGCGCCCTCGCCGACGGTCCCAAGCCGTTGATGAACGTGGACGCGCCCGGTGTCGAGGCGCGCTTTAAGCCCACCGGCGAGCAGGTCACCGTCGAGAAGACCGCCGAAGGCGTCGTCGTCACGATCGCGCCGGGCAAGGCGGGGTATCCGGGCGTCGATTTCACGCCCGATGCGGGCGACACCTGGGACCTTGCCGCGTGGGGACACGTCGAGGCGAAGATCACCAACCTCGGCAGCAAGCCGCTCACCGTCACGGTCCGCATCGACGACACCGGCGACTGGAAGCTCAACCCCTGGAACGCCGAGAATGTCGGCATCAAACCCGGCGAGAGCAAGACCAACAAGGTCATCTTCGGCTTCTTGTTCGGCGGCAAGCCCGGCTACAAGGTCAACGCGGCGCTAATCAAGTCGATCAAGCTCTTTACCGGCACGGTGAAAGAGGAAGTCAAATTCCGCATCGAGAGCATCGACGCCGCCGGCCCGGCCGGGGAAACGCCGCCGGTGGACGTGAACTCGGTGCGAATTAAACCAACTGCCGACGGCACCATCGTCGGCCCCGGTG
>JBBRFH010000279.1:0-4159 GCA_038224615.1 Tepidisphaerales bacterium | reverse complement strand
GGCAAGCGTCCCGGCTCGTGCGTAATGAACTAGGTAACTTAGCCGCGAAGATGCGATTAGCGCTAAGATCAACGCGAAGCGTACTCATCCTCGTACTTCTTCGCGTTAGGCTTCGCGCTCATCGCATCTTCGCGGCTAAGTTCCCTAGTTCATTCCGCACGAGCCGGGACGCTTGCCGCAGCCGCACATGCCGCTGTGGGCGTGGCCGCCGGGCGCGGGCGACCCGGTGCCCGCATGGGTGCCGACGGCGGAGAAAACGCTCAGCTTGCGAGACGTCTTCTTCGATGCACACTCGGGGCATTCGATCGCGACATCGCGTTGGCTGACAGACTTGACGAGCTTCTCAAATTGGTGGCCGCACTTGGCGCAGGCGTATTCATACATGGGCATGGCGACTATCTTATACGTCCGAACTGGCGTTTTGTGGAAGGAGCGGGCGTGGAAAACCCGGACCATGCAGGGCTACCGCATATGGGCATTGATACCTTCTCCCGGTAATCCCGGAGAAGGAAGGGTGAGGGCCGAGCGTCAGTTTAACTCTCGTTTATCAGTGCGATCACCGAACCCGTTGAGCTGCACACGCTGCTGAAGATCGGCGCGTGATCCACGCGGGCAGTCATTCTGTGATCGGCTTAGGCAGCGCGACGCTCACGCTCTCGCCCTCGCGCCACATCGCAACCAGCCGATCCCCGACCGCTTCACGCCGCCAGCCGGTCATCAGGCGGAGATCGTCGAACGACTCGCCGTTGACAAGCGCGCGGTGGAGTTCTCCGATCGCCTGTCGCGAGGTGACGACGGCGGGGTCAATCGATTGCGAGTGGCATAGCGCCTGCGTCGCGGTCCACAGCACGTCGGCGGCAAACTTCTGCGAAGGCGTCGGCTCGTGGCTGCGCAGACTCTCGACGCCTTCAGTCGGCGCCGCCAGGCCGCGCACGACGAGCGCGCAGATCGACTCGCCTTCATCCGAGATCACCGGCCTTGGCAGGCCCTTGATGCGGTTGAGCTGATCGAGCTTTTTGGGCAGGTTCCGGCACAGGTCGATCATCACCTCATCGCGCAGGTATGCCCGCGCCGGCACGTTCACGTCACGCGCCGCCGCATCGCGCCAGACGACGAGTTCGGCCAGGACGTTCAGCCGCGACGCGTCCAGCGACCCCGACCCGCGCACTTTTTCGACCGCCGTCTCGGGGCTGAAGACGTACTGCATCGGCTCGGACAGCTCATCGCACTCGGCCCGCACCCATTTCATGTGGCCGGTCTGCGCCAACCGCTTTTTCAGCTCGATCGCCGCCGCGGGCAGGTAGCGCACGTCGTCGGCGGCGTAGCGCAACTGCTTGGACGACAACGGCCGCTGGTCCCAGTGGGTGAAGGTCAGGCCCTTCTGCAGCAGGATGCCCGTCAGCTCGCCGATCAATTTCGAGAGCGATGTCGGATACGCCATCCCCACGAACCCCGCTGCGATCTGCGTGTCGATCAGGTTGGCGGCGGGCTTGCCGATGTAGCGATAGACCGGCTCGACGTCCTGCGCCCCCGCGTGAACGACTTTCTCGATCGACGCATCGGCGAGCAGTTCCCAGAACGGCGCCAGTTTCATCTCAGCCATCGGGTCGATCAGCCCGATCCGCTCGGTGGTGGCGACTTGGAGGAGGCAGAGCTTGGGGTGATAGCTCGACTCGCCAATGAACTCGCTGTCGTATGCGAACGAGCCGGCCGTCCGCAGGTGCGTCAGCAACTCGGCGAGCTGCGCGTCGCTGGTGACCAGTTCCGGCTTCCCGCGCGGCGCCGCGACGGCATCGGGGATGTGCGTCTCGGCGATCGGTCCGTCATCCGCGTGCGCCTCGTCGTGCGCCCGCTGGCGATGCTTGGTCCGATAGTCAAAACGACCCCCGCCGCCGCTGCTGTTTTGTGACATTGTTTTCTCCCGAACACGCGCGATCATTCGCCCGTTTGCTGCCAGTCCTCGACGCGCAGATTGATGACCCTGTGAAACTCTCGCGTGTTGTGCGTGACGAGGGTCAGATCGTGTGCCAACGCGATGGCGGCGATCAGGATGTCATTAGGCCCGATGATCCCGCCCACCTCTTCAAGTTTCGCCCGGATGTTGGCGTACTGTTCGGCACTTTTGTTCGTGAATGCGAGAGACGGAAACGCCTTGAAAAGCTTTTGCAGCGACTCGCCCAGCCCTGCCGGACGGGCGTTACGCACCCACCCGTGCAGCAGTTCGGCGCGAACGATTGAGCAGACGATGAGGTCAGACGGATTACTCCCATCGATGCGGCACCTCACGTTCTCATCGCGACCGCGAAGGAAAACGGACCAGACGTTGGTATCCAGTAGGTATCGCGGCATCAAAAAAGCGGCCCGGGTTCATCGAGCGGTGTATCGAGGGGCTCGAATAAGTCGCCATCCCAACTGCCGAAGAGGGACGCGACAAGCTGGTGATAATCGCGGCCTTCAAGCGGCTCGTCTGCCGGAACGATCTCGTTATTCTCCTGTGCGGTCGTCGACAAGGCCGGCGCGCCGACCTCAAAGACAATGCGCACTTCCTGACCGCCCAGCGCTGCGCCGAGCGGGATGACCGCATTGCCCTCTTGATCGACTTTGACTTCCAGCATTGATCTCATACCTACACCTCCAACAACAGCCTTGACGGGTCTTCGAGCAGGTCTTTGACGCGCACCAAGAATGACACGCTCTCGCGGCCGTCGACGAGGCGGTGGTCGTAGCTGAGGGCGACGTACATCATCGGACGGATCACGATCTGGTCGTTCACCACGATCGCCCGCTTCTGAATTGTATGCATCCCGAGGATCGCGCTCTGTGGCGGGTTAATGATCGGGGTGCTCAACAGGCTGCCGAAGACCCCGCCGTTGGTGATCGTGAACGTGCCGCCGCTCAACTCCTGGATGCCCAGCTTGCCGTCGCGCACAGCGCCGGCCAGCCGCTTGATCTCGCTCTCGATCCTGGCAAACGACATCTTGTCGGCGTTACGCAGCACCGGCACCGCCAGCCCACGCTCAGTGCTGACGGCGATGCCGAGGTTGACGTAATCGAACGTCAGCACGTCGTCGCCGTCGAGTTGCCCGTTGACCTTGGGAAACGCCTTCAGCGCCGTGGTGACGGCCTTGCTGAAGAAGCTCATGAAGCCCAGGCCGATGCCGTTCTTCTTCTCGAACTTTTCCTTGTACTTGGTCCGCAGCGCCAGCACTTCGGTGAGATCGACCTCGTTGAAGGTCGTGAGGATGGCGGCGGTCTGCTGGGCACGGATCAGGTTCTCGGCGATGCGGCGACGGATCTTGCTGATCGGGGTGCGCGTTACGCCGACGCCGGGCGCTTGGCGCGTCGATTCCGGCGCGACGGCCGCATCGGCTTCGACACTGTCGACATCCTTCGCGGGCTTGGGCGGGGTGACGCTGGGGCTGGTGGCTTCCATGAACTTGATGACGTCTTCCTTGGTCAGACGTCCGCCCGGGCCGGTGGCGGGAATCTTCTTCGGCTCGAGCTTGTGCTCGTCGATCATGCGCCGCACCGCCGGGGACAGCTCTTCGGTCAAAGCCGAACTCTCGGGCGTTGCGGGATCGGTCTTGGTCAGCGCCGCCGCCTCAGGCGCGGCCGGTTTGGGCGCGGCGGGTTTAATCGCGGGGGGCTTGCCGTCGGGATCGATCTCGCCGATCACCTGGCCAACCTTGAGGATCGTTCCCTCTCCGATCCCCGCCGACCGCTTGAACACCCCCGCCGCCGGTGCCGGGACGTCGGCGTTGGCCTTGTCGGTCTCGAGTTCGCCGATCGGATCATCCTGCTTGACGACCTCGCCGTCCTCCTTGTGCCAGCGCAGCAGGGTGGCCTGGGTTACAGAATCGCCGAGGTTGGGAACGATCACGGGGATAGCCATGCGGCAAATTGTAAGTAGTGACGGCGGTTTGCCAAAGGCGCGAGCCTCCGCGCGTACACGTCGGACTCCGCAGGCCTCGATCTGGAATCCACAGAATGGATTGTCTTCGATTACCCTGAGAAGTCGTGAGCAACGTTGAACCATCGTCAGACCCATCGCGCACACCCTGGCACTGGTTCCGCCACCCACATGCTCAGCTTCACCGCGCAACAGCCCCCGCAGGACGATCGAACGATGCTGGTGATGTGCGTGGAGTGACACGCACCC
>JBBRFH010000278.1:0-4172 GCA_038224615.1 Tepidisphaerales bacterium | reverse complement strand
CGGGTTCGTGTTCCAGAAGGCCAACCTCATCCCGTTCCTGACTGCGCTTGAGAACGTTCAGATCGCGATGGAAGTCAACGACTGTTCGCCACGAGAGGCGAGACGGCGGGCGATGGAACTGCTCGATTCGCTCGGCCTCGGCGGCCGCGCCAAGAACCTGCCGGTGGCGCTTTCGGGCGGCGAGCAGCAGCGCGTTGCCGTCGCTCGCGCACTGGCCAATGGGCCCAGCCTCGTCCTCGCCGATGAGCCCACCGCGTCGCTCGACAGCCATCTTGGTCAACAGGTCATGGAGTTGTTTGTTCAGATCGCTCATGAACGCCGCGCGGGCGTTCTTGTCGTCACCCATGATCACCGTACGCTCCATGTTTTTGATCGGATCCTCGACGTCGAAGACGGCATGATCCGCAGTCGCGAAGGTCACAGACCATTGGCCACCGGTTCGGAAACGTGAGTACGCGCAGCGCCACGCCGCGCGAATGTTTTGCGGCGTCTGACGGGACTGTGCCGGTGCTCCACGAGGTGCTTGCGGGCAGCGAGAGCAGGCCGTTTGAATGGCGTTCGCGAGCAATGAGAGGCAGTCTCCATCGGAACCCAAACCCACATGCCTTTTTGACAGTTTGCTGATGCCTGCGTCGTTGTCGTAGGAACGGCTGCGATTTGCGCGCTTGAAACCTCGTCGTAAGATCATTGCCATGCCGACTCTTGCTGACCGCATCGCCTCGCTGCGAAAAGCGATCGAACACCACAATCGTCTTTACTACATCGAAGCAACGCAGGAGATCACGGACCAGGAATACGACGCTTTGATGGCGGAGTTGATCGCGCTCGAAGCGGCCCATCCCGATCTGCTCACGCCCGATTCACCCAGCCAGCGCGTCGGCGGGGATCTGATCGGGTCGTTCCCCAAGATCGCTCACGCGCAGCCGATGTATTCCATCGACAACACTTACAACGAAGCCGACCTCCGCGGCTGGGACGAATCGGTCCGCAAGCGCCTCGACGGCGCGGTTCCCACCTACGTCTGCGAACCCAAGGTCGACGGGCTGGCGGTCAGCCTGCGCTACGAGGACGGCGTGCTGGTCCATGCCGCCACGCGCGGCGACGGACGCGTGGGCGACGACGTCTCGCCGAACGTCAAAACCATCCGATCCATTCCCCTGCGTCTGGGCGCCGACGCCGCCCCGCGCATCCTCGAAGTGCGCGGCGAAGTCTACATGGAGAACGCAACCTTTCTCAGAATCAACAAGCAGCAGAAAGCCGCCGGCAAGGAAACCTTCGCCAACCCCCGCAACTTCACCGCCGGCACGCTGAAGCAACTTGATCCGAAGGTGACGGCGTCGCGCAATCTCAAGTTCGTCGCCCACGGTTTCGGCGAACTCGACCCGGCCACCGACGACAGCTACTTCGCCACGGTGAAAGCGATTGAAGCGCTCCACCTCCCCGTCAGCCGTGCCACGAAGCACGTCACCAGCATCGACGTCGCGATCGAGACCATCCGCAGCTTCGCGACCGACCGGACCAAACTCGCGTACAACACCGACGGCATGGTGGTGAAGGTCGATTCCCAGCGTCAGCGCGCGCAACTCGGCTACACGAGCAAATCGCCGCGCTGGGTGATCGCCTACAAATATCCGGCCGAGCAGGTGCAGACGACGCTCAATGACGTGACGTGGCAGGTCGGCAAGAACGGGACGCTGACCCCGGTCGCGGAGATGGAACCGGTGTTCGTCGCCGGCACCACGGTTCGCCGGGCGACGCTGCACAATATCGTCAACATCGAAAAGCTCGGCCTGCACGTCGGCGACACCGTGACGATCGAAAAAGCCGGCGAGATCATCCCGCAGGTGATTTCGGCCGACGCCTCGAAACGTCCAGCGCATGCCAAGCCGGTGGACGCGCCGCAGAAGTGCCCCTCCTGCGGCGCGAAGGTGGAGCGTGAGACGGACGGGCCGCACATTTTTTGCGAAAATCCGTCCTGCCCGGCGCAACTGGTTGAGCGGCTAAAATACTTCGCCGGCCGAAAACAGATGAACGTCGACGGGCTTGGCGAGCGGATCATCGAGCAACTCATCGACGCCGGCGCACTTAGGTCGATCCCCGACATCTACCGCCTGACTGCCGACCAGATCGCGGGCCTGGAGAGCGAGGCATCGCGCATCGACAAGAAAACCGGCGCGACCAAGACGAGCATCCGCAAGGTCGGCGAGAAGACGGCGGCGGCGATTATGAACTCGATCGAGATGTCGAAAAATCGCGGCCTGGCGAACGTGCTGGGCAGCGTCGGCGCTCGCTTCCTCGGCACCACCAACGGCCGCAAGCTTGCCGACTGGGCATGCGACATCGACACGCTGCTGTCGGCATCTGTCGACGACCTCCGCAAGGCACTGCGCGACAGCGACGCCGACGACGACCAAAGCGACAAGGGCCTGAACACGCTCGCGCAGGCGATTGTCACCGGGCTGAAATCCACCGTCGGTGGGCTTTTTTCAGGAGACGACGTGGAGACGCGGATTGAGTCGCTCAAGACGATTGCCGGGCTTGGCCGGCGCATCAACGAGTCGCGCGTCGCGCTGCTGACGGCGCGCTTCGCGGACGTCGATGAACTCGAGTCGGCCGACGCCGACGAAATCGCCGCCGCACTCCGCACCAACGTCAGAACGGCGGAGGTCATCCATGATTTTCTTCAATCCCCCAGCGGACGCGCGGTCTTCGCGGAGTTGAAAAAACTGGGCGTGAAACTCGACGCGCCCAAGCGCGAGGTTCCCGCAGCGGGTCTGTCGCTATCGGGCAAGAGCATCGTCGTCACCGGAACGATGTCGAAAATGACGCGGCCGGAGATCGAAGAAATCATCGTAAAATTCGGCGGCAAACCGTCCGGCAGCGTGAGCCGGAAAACCAGCTTCGTCGTCGCCGGCGAAAGTGCGGGGAGCAAGCTGGACAAAGCGCAAGAGCTCGGCGTCGAAGTGATCGACGAGGAAACGTTCCTCCAGCGCGTTGGGCATCGCTCGTAGCGCGTTCAACACTTGGCCCGCGAAACACTTGCCGGTAAAACGTTCCCACATGAAACACCTGTCGTACGCGGTCGCTGCCGTTGCTGTGAATGGAGTCCTCCTCGCTGGTGCATCGCTTGGGCAGTCGGGGCCTGAGCTGTTGCTCAAGCCGATGACCAAGGGTCTGCACGCCGACGGAAGCACGTCGGCCACTTACTTCTTCGATTCCAACACACGCTTCGGCGATGCCAATGACGTCGACGCCCAGCTTCAGCGGTATTCGCTGAACACGCGATTCCGCCTGGCACCGGACAACAAGGCCGACCCGCGCATCGGCATCTCCGCCAGCTACCTCAAGACCGGCGGGCCCGGCGGACTGCCGGACAGCTTCACCGACGTCTCCGTCAGCCTCGGCACCGGCATCGCCGAGTTTGACGGCTGGGTCGCCGGTCTCACCCTCGGCGCGGGATGGGCCGGTGCCAATGAGTTCGGCGACACCGACGCCTATTACGGAATGGCCACTTTGCTCGTCGGGCGCGAACTGGCACCCGACATCAGCCTCGGATTGGCGCTGGACTACAACGGCAATCGCTCGTTCATGCCCGACACGCCCCTGCCGGGCGTCGTGCTGACATGGCAGCTCCCGAAAGAGAAGGCCGAGCTGAGTGTCGGCTTTCCGTTCGCCTACGGCCGCTGGCGCCCGATCGACAAGCTGCTGCTCGAAGTGAACTTCACCTTCCCCGACTTCGTCGGCGCCCGCGCCAGCTACGACGTCGTCAAAGGCGTCGGCGTCTTCGCCTCGCTCGCCCGCCGGAACGACGCCTGGCATAGCGAGGACCTTGCCAACGACCACGACCGCATCATCTTTGAACAAACGCAGGCCGAGCTGGGTGCTCGCTTGAGCATCGACGACCGCTTCACCGTGCTCATCGCCGGCGGCTACGCCTTCGGACAGGATTTCCGCTTCGGTTTCGATAGCCGCGACACGGACGAAATCACCAAGCTCGACGATGGTCCGTACATCCGGCTCGAGGGGGAGTTCGCGTTCTGACGCGGCTTTCGGAATCGAGGTCCACGCGATTCGCAGGGTCGGCCGGAGTCCCTGTCAGATTGACACCACCCCTGACCGGACTGTCACCCTGACAGAAGCGGACCTCGCAAGGACCGAAAATAGCAGACTCG
>JBBRFH010000277.1:0-4200 GCA_038224615.1 Tepidisphaerales bacterium | reverse complement strand
CTGGCCGTTCAGCGATTTCAAATTCGTGAACTGGGACGCGTGGGACTTATCGAGTTGGCAGAACCGCGTGACGGGATTCGCGCTGATCGCGATCACGGTCCTGATCGGGTGGCAGGCGCGGCGAACGCCGATCGAGGTGTTGTACCCTCGGCTCGATCGCATGCTCACTCGATCTCACAGCGGCAATCGCCGCGCTGCAGCTAAATAACTCTCGTAGTTCTGTCTCATCTCCGCCAGCGAATCGCCACCGAATTTTTCGATCAGCGCACGGGCGATTTCAAAGGCGATGGCGTTTTCCATGATGACGCTGGCGGCACTGATGGCGCTGACGTCGGAGCGTTCCCAGCCAGCTTCGCTGGGCAGCTTGGTGTTGAGGTCGATGGAGCGGAGCGGCTTGCCGAGCGTGCTGATCGGCTTCATCACGCCGCGGACGATGACGGGCATCCCGTTGGTCATGCCGCCTTCGAGCCCGCCGGCGTTGTTGGTCGCGCGGACGAAGCCGAGGCTGGGCAGATCCTTCTGTTTCTCATCGTAGAAGATCTCATCGTGTACCTTCGAGCCGGGAAGCTCGGCGACGCCGAAGCCCATGCCGATCTCGACACCCTTGAACGCCTGGATCGCGCCGACGGCACCCATGATGCGCCCGTCGAGCCGGCCTTCGATGGTCATGCTCGAACCGAGTCCGACGGGGCATCCGAAGACGTGGCACTCGACGATGCCGCCTGCGGTGTCTTTCGCGACTTTGGCGCTGTTGATGAAGTCGCGCATCTGCGCCGAGGCCGACTCGTCGGGACAGTAAAGATCGGAGGCGTTTCGTGCTTCGGTCAGCGCCTTCAAAAGCCCAGGCCCGGCGTGGCCTGGGCTTTGGACATCGAGTGCGGAGATCGTTGCGCGGGCTGCGCCGACTTGTCGGACGAAACCGAAGACTTCAATGTTGAACGCTTTCAGGAGCGATCGCGTGAGTGCGCCTGCTGCGACGCGCGCTGCTGTTTCGCGCGCGCTGGCGCGTTCCAACGTCTCACGACAATCCGTTGTGAGCCACTTGATCGAGCCTGCGAGGTCGGCGTGGCCGGGGCGCGGGCGCGAAAGTGGGGGGGTCTTGTCGGGATCGTCGAGGCGATAATCCTTGTTGGGGATGAGCATCGTGATCGGCGAGCCGATCGTCTTGAGCATACGGACGCCGGTGAGGAACTCGGCGCGATCGGTCTCGATTTTCTGCCGCCCGCCCCGGCCGTAGCCGCCTTGGCGGCGCTCGAGCTCGTGGTTGATCAGGTCAGCGTCGATCTGCACGCCGGCCGGCATGCCTTCGACGAACGCGATCAGCGCCTTGCCGTGCGATTCCCCGGCGGTGCGGTAACTCAGACTGGCCATTGGGTCAATGTATCGGAAAACCGGGCGGCCGCGAAGGCGCCGTCGATCAGACCTTCGTCAGCACGTAGTTCTTGCCGGTAACGGCCTTGCCAGCCGTCAGCGTGACGTCGTAGTACCTGGACGTCGGCGTGGTGACGTTCCAGCCGGTCTGTGCCACGACGGCGATTCGGAAGGTGCCTGCGCCAAGCCCGGTGAGCCCGTACGCGTGGTCGCTGGCGACGGTCGTCGGCTTTTCGCCGGTGTCGAGCTTGCCGTTCTTGTTCAGGTCGACGTAGACGGTCCAGGCCTTGGCGAACAGCGTGCCGGCGTAAGAGCTCTTGGCCGAGAAGAAGGTGCCTTTGATCGACGCGGTTCCGGTGGGCGTGGTGGTTCCGCCGCCCGT
The DNA here is from genome assembly GCA_038224615.1 of Tepidisphaerales bacterium. Classification (GTDB taxonomy): domain Bacteria; phylum Planctomycetota; class Phycisphaerae; order Tepidisphaerales; family Tepidisphaeraceae; genus JBBRFH01. Next base: position 2,447 of record JBBRFH010000277.1, on the reverse strand, counting down.
CGAGCCTCCGCCGCCGGTTGTTCCCCCGCCGATCGTGCCGCCGGTGCCGACGGTGCCTTTGTCGGTGGTGCCGATGTTGGCATTGGTGATGTTGAGCCCGGCGCCGAGATTGACGGTCAGATACTTGTTCGCCGAGTTGCTCATGTGGTAGCCGCTGGGGAACTCGCGCGTGACGTAGTACGTCCCGCCCACCAGACCGCTGAACTTGTAGACGCCGGCCGTGTTTGAGTTGACGTACTTCTCGGTCGCGTCCCGCAGGCCGTTCTTGTTGGCGTCGATGTAGACGACGCGCGCGCCGGTGAGCGATTCGTTCGAGTCGAATATCCCGTCGCCGTCGGAGTCGTTCCACAGCACGCCGGAGATTGAGCCCGTCGAGCTCGGCGTTGACCCGCCAATCGAGCGGACGCCGACGTTGACACCGCTGCGGGTTCCCGCGGCGATCGTGATCAGTGGCGCGGGCGTGGTGGTCTCGTAGCCAGTGCCCTGATCGACGCGAAGCGAGGCGGCGACCACTGTGTAGTCGGCCGGGTTGAATGTGAGCAGATACGCGCCGGTCGAGCCGGTGGTCGCGAGGGGCTCGCCGGTGTCGCGGACGCTGTCGTTGTCGATGTCGAGGTAGACCGTCTTGCCGCTGGCCGGTGTTTCGGTCAAGTCGATGACGCGGTCGGCGTCGGCATCGTTCCATACGATGCCTGCGATGGTGCCGAGCGTGTCGGTCGGCGGGGTGATGTCCTGCGGCGTCAGCGAGAGCGACACGCCGGTCTGGGTCTTGAGATTGGCGAGCGCCACTGACACGGCGTTGGTCGCCGGCAACCATCCGGCCGGGGTGACCACGCGGAGGAAGTATTGACCGGCCGTCACCACATGGCTGCTGTACTTGAGCGTGAACGCGCCGCCTGCGCCGGTGGTGGTCGTGGGCTCGCCGGCGTCGTAGGTGCCGTCGTTATCGACGTCGATGTAGACGCTGGTCGTCGGAATCACGGCCGTGCTGCCGCTGGCGGCATTGACAACCGCGCCCGAGAGCGCGCCGTACTGCCATGCGTTGAACGTGTCGTAGTACGGATTGGCGGCGACGAGCGGCGACTGGTAATAGTCCTTGAGACTTGCGATCGACGAATCCGGCGTCACCGAAAGCGCCGTGCTGTGCTCCAGCACGCCCGCCGGACGGGCGCTGGTGGTGCTGGGCTTGCTGCGGGCGTCGTAGTTGTTGAGCAACGCGAAGTAGTACCCGACCTCGTAATTGGGCAGGATGACGTTGCGGTAGATGTAGTCGGTCGCCGCCGCCCACTGGGTGTCCTGCGAGCCGGTGACGCTGTAGCCGCGGACGTTCCACTCGGTTGCCATCAGATTCTTGCCGACGGCGGTGGCGTAGGTCTTGGCCAGGGTGGTGCGGTCACGCACCTCGTTCACGCCGGTCATCGGGTCGTACTTGCCGTACGGGTGGAAGCCCGCGAAGTCGATCGCGTCGAGCCGCCCCTTGGCGCTGAGTTCGTCGAGGATGGTCTTCAGGTCGCTGGGCAGCGAACTGACACCGGCCGACACGATTTTTTCGTCGTACGACCCTTCGTGCAGCACGTCGGCGGCGGGGATGAGGAAGTCGTTGACGTACGACTTGAGACCCGATGTCTTATTGATGCCCGAAGGCGCCCAGTACCAGCTCAGATCGGGCTCGTTGCCGACCTCCCAGTAGTCCACCACGTCGGCCAGCGTCTGCGTGCCGGTGGGGCTTTCCGTGGCACCGCGCAGGTGGCGGAAGAAACCCTGAACCTGGCTGAGCGAGGGCGCCCCGGCACCTTCGTCGCCATTGACGACGAACAGGACGCTGAACCCCGCGCGGTTGAGATCAAACGCGCGGCGCATGGCGGTGGCGGTGGTGTTGACATGCGTCTTGTCGGGAGCGGTGTCGCCGGGGTAGGTTGTGCCGAACTCCGGAATCGGATCCCACGCGTTAGGCCTGGCATTCCAATCCGGCACGCCGACCCAAACACGGACCGCGCTCACGCCCAGATTCTGCGCCTGGTTGACGGCGGTGGAGAAATTCGCGTCCCAAAGCGCTTCGTCGTTGAAATTGACGGCAACCGGGTGCGCTGCGAAGAGGCTACGGCGCTCGAGCGCATCGAGACTAAAAGGTTGCTCGGAGTTTCGACGAAAACACATGCGGCATAATCCCGGTGCTGGCTATTAGAAACGGAAGCCGACGACTTCCCGCGAAACTCTACGTAACCCGTGTAGCACAGGCCCGGAGGTGTCGCAAGCAAAAACTGCGTTAAGTTGCCGTGAATACACGGCGTGCGTGCGGAATGTGCGTCCCTGGTGGCATGCGCGGACTGGGTGTCGGGCGGCGTAACTGACGGTCAGGATTTTGCTTAGCTCACGTTTTACCGCCGAACCGGGGCGACGATGCCCGACGCTCGATCCTGAACGACCAAAAAGTCGGTCACAAACAC
>JBBRFH010000276.1:0-4224 GCA_038224615.1 Tepidisphaerales bacterium | reverse complement strand
CTCGCCGGCGAAATCCGCACACTCCCGCCGCCCGGCTTCGATCTCGGCAACAGCCCCGGCGGTTTCACGCGTGAGCGATGCGGCGGCGCGACGATTTTTTTCTCCACCACCAACGGCACCGCCGCCCTCGTCGCCGGTCATGCGGCCGGTGAACTGCTCACCTGCGCGCTCGCCAATCGCGCCGCGACCGCACAGACGTTGCGGGCACTGAAGATGCCGATCACGTTGCTCTGCTCGGGCTCCGAAGGCCAGCCGTCGATGGAGGACGTCATCGGCTGTGGCGCGCTCAGCGACGCGATGGACGGTGAGGTCGCCTTGGAGAATGACGCCGCCCAGATCGCCCGCGCCGCGTGGAACGCCTCACGCGACGATCTGCTCGCCACGCTTGGCGAAACGTACGGCGGGCGAAACATCCGCCGCAATAATCTCGATGCAGACATCGACTTCTGTGCGGTCGTCGATCGATTCAACGTTTCAGTCCGCGTCCGCAAAACCGGCGGTCATCTGGTCGCGACACCCGGCGACACCATAGGATTGTCTTCATGAACCGACGCCCATCCTCGCAACGCATTGTCATCACTGGCCTGGGCGTCGTCGCTCCCAACGGCATCGGCCGGGCCGCGTTCGATGAGTCGTGTCGCGCCGGCCGCAGTGGAATCAAGGCGATCACCGCGTTCGACACGTCATCACTCAAATCGCGTTACGCCGGCATCGTCGACGGCTTCGATCCGCTCGGTGTGATGGACGCCGCCGACGTGCGGCGGGTGCCGCGGATGATCCCATTTGCTGTTTCGGCGGCGCGCGAAGCGATGCAGCAGGCGGGCTTGGAGATCGCGCCCGACGATGTCGGTGCCCAGCGCCGCGTCGGCGTCATGCTTGGCACGGGCGGCGGGGGCCTGGAGTTCGTTGAAGTGCAGTACCGCCGGATCTTCCAGGGCGGCAAGCGCTCGCCGTTTGCGATCACCGCCGGCACGCACGGCAATCTCTCCAGCGAACTCTCGATCCAACTCCAGTTGCGCGGCTTCTCGCATGTGATTTCCACCGGCTGCGCCAGCAGCACCGATGCGATCGGCCACGCGATGCTGTTCCTTCGCAGCGGCGTCGTCGATCACGTCATCGCCGGCGGTGCCGACGCGCCGATCGCACCCGGAATTCTCGGCGGGTTCGAATTGATGGGCGTCGTTAGCACCCGCACGGTCGATCACCCTTCGCTCGCCTCACGCCCCTTTAACCGCGACCGCGACGGCTTCATCCTCGGCGAGGGCGCATGGATGTTCGCGCTCGAGACGCTCGAACATGCCGAACAGCGCGGCGCGACGGTGCTCGCGGAGATCGCCGGCTACGCGAGCACCTGCGACGCGTTCCATCGCGTGCAGATCGCGCCGGACCTTGCCGAGTGCGTGCGGGCCATCCAGGAATCGATCGCCGATGCCGACGCGACACCGCCCGACATCGATTACGTGAACCTGCACGGCACAGGCACGCAGTTAAACGACCGTCTTGAAACGGCCGCGATCAAACGCGTCTTCGAGAACTCGATCGCAATTCCGATGAGTACGACGAAGAGCCTGATTGGCCACCCCCAGGGCGCCGGCGGCGCCGCCGGCATCGCGGCGACCGTGCTGATGATGCAGAGCGGCCAACTGCACCCCACGATCAACCTCACCGACCCCGACCCCGACTGCGATCTCGACTACGTCCCCAACGCGTCGCGGCCGCACACGGTCAACACCGCCCTCTGCAACTGCATCGCTTTTGGCAGCAAGAACAGCGCGATCGTGCTGCGTCGGGCGTAGCGCCATCGTGCGTCCAAACCCAATGTCATCCTGAGCAACGCGAAGGATCTGCTGTCCGTGGCGAGGCCCTTTCGCTAAGCGCATTCGAGTTGGTGAGTCGATCAGCGCTTCGACGGGCCTTCACGAAGCCAGTAGATCCTTCGCGGCGCTCAGGATGACAAGGGGGTCGCGGCGTACGAGATTTTAGTCGAACTTCGCATCGCCTTAAACGGAGTCGTCTTCGTCGGAATCGCCTTCGTCTTCTTCACCGTCGCGTTTCAGCTCGTGGATGTCTTCGTCGTCGGCGACGATCACCACCGATGCCAGCTTCACGAACAGCCCCGTCTCGACGACCCCCGCGCGGTCGCGCAGCATCTGGTCGAACGGGCCCGGTTGGGTGATCGGGGGGAACATGCAGTCGAAGATGAAGTTGTGATTGTCGGTGACGTACGGCGACTGGTCGGCGTTCAGACGCAGTACCGGGTCGCCGTCGACGGCCTTGAGGAACCGCTCGCTGGAGTATCGCGAGAACTGCGCGACCTCCACCGGCAGCCGTCCCTTGCCGCACAGGTGGGGGACTAGCTTGGTGTCGTCGACGATGATGATGAGCTTCGTCGAGTTCTGCGCAACGACCTTTTCACGGAGCAGCGCGCCGCCAAGGCCTTTGATGAGGTCGAGGGCGGGGGAGACTTCGTCGGCACCATCGACGGTGACGTCACAGGTATCGACGATGGAAAAATCGACGACCGGAATGCCGAGTTGCCTGGCCTGTTCATCCGAGCGAACGGACGTCGGCAGGCCGCGAATGCCGGTGAGCGTGCCCGCGGCGATCGCCTGCCCGAGCAGGTCGATGAAGATGCGGGCGGTCGAGCCGGTCCCGAGACCGACCGTCATCCCGCTCCGAACATATTTGAGCGCTGCCTCGGCCGCGCGGTGCTTAGCGTCCATAGAGACGCGACACGTTAGCCAGCCTTCGCGGCGGACGCAATCGCGAAGCGATTGAACCGCAGATTTCGCAGATGACGCAGCTGAAGCGACGAAGATGCCGGAACCGCGGACGGCGCAGAATGGCTTCCTCTGAATCTGTGTCATCTGTGCAATCTGTGGTTCCAACGCATTGTGTTTCTTCCGTCTTGAGCTGCGTCATCTGCGAAATCTGCAGTTCGGAATCCCTTCCGTGTTGCCTGCATCGCGATGAACCGGACGATCGTGTATATCGTCGCACTATGACGAGCCTGATCGAGCAGACAATCACCATCCGCGTGCGCTACCCCGAGGTCGACGGCATGGGTTACCTGCACCACAGCCGCTACCTGCAATACTTCGAGATCGGCCGTGTGGAACTGCTGCGGCTGCTCGGGCATAGCTACGCCGAACTGGAACAGGGCGGGATCTTCTTCGTCGTCGTGAAGGCGGAGCTCAAGTACCGCGCGCCGGCGAAATACGACGAGGAACTGTCGCTGACGACGAAGCTCGTCAAGCGCACGCACGTCCGCTACGACCACGTTTACGAACTCAAGCGCGGCCCGATGTTGCTGGCCGAGGGGGCGACGACGATCGCCTGCGTCGACCGCGCCGGCGAACTGCAGCAGATTCCCGACTGGGTAAACGAGCCGAAATCCCCGCCGCCGGTGTAAGCGATTCCACTTCGACCCGGCTGACGAAGCATCAGGGGAGCGACAGGTGGTGATTCTCGCGGGTACGGTACCAGCAGGGCAGTTGGTGGCGTGCCGGGATGGGCAGCGCCTCGCCGTTAGGGTGGCCGAGGTCAGGCCGGGGTGCTCGCTCCTGCTAGCGCTTGAGCTGATTGGTGTGATCCAGCGCCCCGAAGCGCCGGTTGCGTTGGGCGAATGAGTGCAGCGCCTCGTGCAGTTCCTTCACGCCGAACTCCGGCCAGAGGACGTTGCTGACGAACAGCTCGGCGTAGCTGATCTGCCAGAGAAGGTAGTTGCTGACCCGCATCTCGCCGGCGGTGCGAATCAGCAGGTCCGGGTCGGGCCAGCCGGCGGTGTAGAGGTGGTCGCTGATCGTCTGCTCGGTGACGTCGCGCGGGTCGAGCTGACCGTTCTTCACCTGCTCAGCGATCCGCTGCACCGCGACGGCGATCTCGGCGCGCGAGCCGTAGTTGAGTGCGAGCACGAGGTTCAGTCCGGTGTTGTGCTTTGTCTGTTCGAGCGTCTTGTTGACCTCGTCGAGGACTTCGTCGGGCAGGTTGTCGAGGCGGCCGATCTGATGGAAGCGGATATTGTTCTTCATCATTGTCGGCCGCTCGTCACGCAGGTAGTCGATGTACATCTGCATGAGAAACGCCACTTCCTGCACCGGCCGCTTCCAGTTCTCGATCGAGAAGGAGTAGAGCGTGAGGAAGTCGGGCCCGCCGAGCGAATCGCGCAGGCGCGAGCACTCGGTGACGATGGTCTTGACGACCCGCGCGCCCTGCTGGTGCCCG
>JBBRFH010000275.1:0-4247 GCA_038224615.1 Tepidisphaerales bacterium | reverse complement strand
CTGGCAACCGACTTGGACCGCGAAGGAGAGGCCATCGCGTGGCACCTGCAACAGGCGTTGGGTATTCCCGATGACCGGGTGAAGCGGGTCATCTTCAACGCCATCACCAAGGCCGAGATCCAGAAGGCGTTCGCCACGCCGCATGCAATAGATATAGATCGCGTCAATGCCCAGCAGGCGCGGCGAATTCTCGACCGGATTGTGGGCTACGAAATCTCGCCGGTCCTGTGGCGCAAGGTCGCCAAGGGTCTGAGCGCGGGACGGGTGCAGTCGGTGGCGGTGCGGTTGATCGTCGATCGCGAGAAGGAAATCGAAGCGTTCATGCCCAGCGAGTACTGGCGCATCGGTTCGATCTTCACCGCCGACACCGGCGCCGCCGCCAAGCTGGCGGGCGAGTGGAACGCGTTTCGGAAGTCGTCGGATGAATTGAAGAAGGCCGACGAGGAGCAATGGCTTTCGTCCAAGGGCTGTTTCCGCGCCGAGCTCGTCGAAGTCGGTGGCGAGAAGTTTGAGCCCGACAACGCCGCCCGCGCCCGTGAGATCGCCGAGGCGCTCGGGTACGTTGTCAAGAACGAGCGTGTCGTCAACGTCCCCGAGGCCAAAGGCCCGCAGCAGCGCCAGGTGAGCTACGAAGGCGCGCTGGCGCTGTCGCGCGACTATCGCGTCAAGAGCATCGAGAAGAAACGCTCGACCAGCCGTCCGCCGGGCCCGTTCATCACCAGCACGCTGCAACAGGCGGCGAGCACGCGGCTGTACTTTGGCGCCAAGCGGGCCATGCAGGTCGCCCAGGCGCTGTACGAGGCCGGGCACATCACCTACATGCGTACCGACTCGACACACCTGTCCGGCGACGCGCTGACGATGGCTCGCTCGTTCATCAAGAGCGAGTTCGGCGATCGCTACCTGCCTGAGAAGCCCAACTTCTTCAGCTCGAGCAACAAGAGCGCCCAGGAAGCCCACGAAGCGATTCGGCCGACCGATGCGTCGTTCACGCCGCGCGAAGCGGACGGCAAACTGAAGGACGACGAAGCCAAGCTTTATCGCTTGATCTACAACCGTTTCATCGCCTGCCAGATGCCGCCGGCGGAGTTCGACCAGACGACGGTCTCGATCGCCGCCGACACGAAGCTCGGCGAATGCGTCTTCCGCGCCGGCGGGCGCAAGCTTGTGTTCGACGGCTTCATGAAAGTTGCAGGCGTCAGCAGCGAAGACCAGCTTTTGCCCGAACTGCGCGAAGGCGCGCCCGTCGCTCCGATCGAACTGCAGCCGACCCAGCACTTCACTCAGCCGCCGGCCCGGTTTAATGAAGCGTCGCTGGTGAAGGAACTCGAAAGCAAGGGCATCGGCCGACCCAGCACGTACGCGTCGATCATCTCGACGATCCAGGACCGCAAGTACGTCAGCCAGATCGAGCGCCGCCTGCACCCGACGCTGCTCGGCCGGGTGGTCACGGAGAAACTGATCCAGGGCTTCCCCAACATCCTCGACGTCGGCTTCACGGCGGAGATGGAGCTCAAGCTCGACCAGATCGAAGAACAACACCTCGACTGGGTGAAGCTGCTGCGCGATTTCTATGGCCCGTTCCATGAGACGGTCGAAGGCGCCGTCGCCAAGCTCGAACATGCCGGTGGGGCACCTTCGCCGTACGTCGACGAGAAGACTGGCATCCCGCTGGTCTACCGCATCAGCGCCAACGGCTTCTTCCTCGCGTCCAGCGATCCGAACGTGAAGCTGACCAAGCCGGTCGATGAGTTCGGCAAGCCCGTGTTGCGCGAAGAGAGCGGCTTCATGTGTCCGAACTGCGGCCGCCCGATGATGAAGCGGGGCGGGCGTTTCGGCGATTTCCTGTCGTGTACCGGCTACCAGGAAAAGGACGCCGAAGGCAAGCCGCTGTGCTCGATGATCATCCCCATCGACAAGGCCGGCCAACCGCAGGCGCCCAAAGCCGCGCCGATCAAGACCGAGATCATGTGCGAGAAGGACGGCGCGCCCATGCTGCTCCGGTGGAGCAAGCGCGGCCCGTTCCTGGGCTGCAGCAGCTTCCCCAAGTGCCGCGCGACCAAGATGGTCGGCAAGCTGACCGAAGCGCAAACGAAGTACATCGAGAGCCTGCTCCCCGAGCTGCGTGCCCGCACCGAGCGCAGCTACGAACTGGCCGCCAAGATGACCGGCCGCGCCATCGAAACGTATGGCCGCCTGCCCGACCTGACGATTAACCGCGCCGCCGTCGAAGATAAGCCCAAGCGCAAGCCACCTGTCCGCCGCGCCAAGGCCGCATCCACCGAGCCGGCCTGAGCTTCACCGGGAATGGGCGTGCGACGCCGACACGGCAGACGCGCCAACTTGTCGGGCCGCGCCCTACGCGTATAACCAAATACCGATGAGCAGTGAGCTGCAGCTTCTCTTCCTCGGTAGCGGTACGAGCGTTGGCGTGCCGATGATCGGCTGCAAGTGTGCCGTGTGTACCAGCAGCGATCCGCACGACAAGCGGACTCGGTGCAGCGTCGTTATCAGTTATCGAGGCAAACGCTATTTGGTCGACACTACGCCCGAACTTCGCCTGCAGTGCATCGCGAACAACGTCGACTGGATCGACGCCGTCGTCTTCACACACGCCCATGCCGATCACATCATGGGCCTGGATGACGTGCGCCGGTTCAACGCGATCCGCAAGGCACCCTTGGATATCTGGGCCGACAGCGACACGCACGAATCATTGACGCGCTGTTTCGGCTACGCCTTTCGTGAGCCCGATCCGGAACAGAAGGTCTTCCGCCCGCACCTGGTGCGCCGCTCTATCGCCGGGCCGTTCGATCTCGAAGGCGTGACGTGGTGGCCGATCCGTCTGATCCACGGCGATCTGCCCGTCCTGGGCTTCCGCGTCGGCCGACTCGCGTACTGTACGGATGTTTCTCATATACCCGAGCCATCGTTCGAGTTGCTGATGGACCTTGACGTTCTCGTTCTCGACGCCCTTGCCTGGCACAAGCACCCGACGCATTTTTCGATCGACCAGGCAATGCAAGTCGTCGAGCGGGTGAAACCGCGCCAGGCCTTCTTCACCCACATCGCTCACGGCTGCGGCCACGCGGAAACCAATGCCCGGCTGCCAAGCGATGTGCGCCTGGCGTACGATGGTCTCGTCGTCGAAAGCATCCTTTGATGAAACGCTCCAAGCACTACCGCGCGATCGCCGAGTATTATGATGCCGAGTACGTCTCCAATGACGTGCTCGACCACGACGTGCCGATGTTGCTCGATCATCTGCCGAAGCGCAGCCAGCGCGTGCTCGAACTGTGCTGCGGTACCGGCCGCGCGGCGGTTCCGCTGGCGGAGGCGGGGCATCGGATGACGGGGATCGACGTCGATTCGGCGCTGCTCGCGATCGCCAGGCGAAAGGCTAAGGTCTCCGGCCTCGACGCCTCGCGTCTTGAGCTTGTTCGTGCCGACGTGCTGACGTTTCGCCGCGACGCCGAGTTCGACTGGGCATTCCTCATTTTCAACACGCTGCTCAACTTCACCACGCTGGCCGAGCAGGACAAGCTGATGTCGAACGTGTGCGCCGCTCTCAAGCCGGGCGGGCGGTTCTGGATCGACGTCTTCTATCCCGACCTGTCTATCCTGGCCGTCGATCATCACGAGCACTTTGATTCAGCTACTTTCTACGTGCCGGCACTCAATCGGTCCGTTCATCGCACGACCGAGATTCGCCGCTCGACCAAGCGGGCGCAGTTGCAGGAAGTGACGTTCCACTACGCGTGGGCCGACGACAGCGGGGACGTGCATCGCGAGCAGATCCGCTTCGAGATGACGTGGATGTTCCCGCGCGAGCTCACGTTGTTACTCGAACGAAACGGCTTCACCGTCGACCGTCTGTATGGCGACTACGACGGCGGCGACGTCACGCCCGACTCATCGCGGCTCATCGCGTTGGCGAAGAAGCGGTGAGATAACCTCGCGCACAAACGCCCTTGCCACGCCGCCGCCGTGGCCGCCGTCGTTGCCGAGGGATTTCCAGTTCGGGTCGTACGGATGTTGACGAACGTGTGCGGTCGTCTTGGTAAATCCCGCGTAGCCGGCGGCGGGGGTCTTGATGCCGTCATAGGTGCCGAAGTTGCCGGTCCGCCATTTCAGAAACGTGGTGTCCTTGTCCGAGTAGAAGACGTCGATGCCGCACGCGGCGCGTCGGACCGCGGGAGACAGGTCGTAGGTCGGTGAAACGGAAGGGGCGATAATCACGACATGCT
>JBBRFH010000274.1:0-4250 GCA_038224615.1 Tepidisphaerales bacterium | reverse complement strand
ATCTACCTGGCCGGCCTGCAGAACATCAGCAACGACGTCTACGAGGCCGCCGAGCTCGACGGCGTCGGCACCTTCCGCAAGCTCTGGTCGATCGAGCTGCCGCTGATCCTCACGCAGGTCCGCATCAACCTGATCTTCCTGACCATCGGCACCATCACCGACTACGGCTTTTTCCTCCTGCTCCTGGGCCCGGACGGGGGCCCGGGCAACAAGGGAATGGTGCCGGGTCTGTACATGTATCAGCAGGCCTTCATCGAACAACGCTTCGGCTACGCCTGCGCCCTCGGCATGATCCTGTTCGTCATTCTCCTGGCGATCACGATCCTCTATCAGAAGTATGTGAAGGTGGATAAGTAGAAAGGGAGTCGATAGTCGAACGTCGATAGTCGATAGCCACGCTCCTGCTATCGACTATCAACTCTCGACTATCGACTACAACATCCCATGGCCCAACGAATCTCCCGCCCCAAAGAACTGACCAAGCACGCACTGATCTTATTCGTGCTGTTCTTCGCGTTCTTTCCGCTGTACCTGATGGTCGTCATCAGCTTCAAGGACAACCAGCAGTTCACTGCCAACCCGTTTTTGCCCGACGCAATGTCGACTTGGAACTGGCAGAACTGGTCGATGGCGTGGGACACTGTCAGCAATTACATCGCCAACAGCATCGTCACGTCGATGGGCGCGGTCGCCATCTGCCTGGTCACCGCGACACTGACGGCTTACGTGATGGCCCGTTACCAGTTCGCCGGCAAAGAAGTCATCTACTACCTCATCATCGGCACCATGTTCCTCCCCGGCACCGCCGCCACGCTGGTGACGCTGTTCAAGCTGATCCAGTCGATGGGGATGATCAACAAGCTCTACGCGCTGGTCCTCGTCGGCGCGGTGGGGGGGCAGGTGACGTGCATCTTCATCCTCAGACAGTTCATCGAGGACATCCCCAAAGAGCTCTTTGAAAGTGCCCAGATCGACGGTGCCGGGCACATCGCGCAGATTTGGAACATCGTCATCCCCATGAGCGGCAGTGTCATGGGCACGCTGGCGATCATGCAGTTCATCGGCCGCTGGAATGACCTCATGCTGCCCCTGATTATCATGCGCGACGACGAGCTGCTGACGGTCACGGTGGGGCTGATGCGACTCGAAGGCGAGTACGTCAAACAATGGGGTGAACTGATGGCCGGATATACGATCATCTCGATACCGCTGATTATCCTGTTCCTGTTCACCATGCGCCTGTTCGTTAAGGGCCTGGCGGCGGGCGCGGTCAAGGGCTGATCGACCATAAACCGCCGTGCTCGAACTTCGCGCCGGCGAACCAGCCCGGCCTGCCGTAGACCAGCCCGCCGACCGCTCGGGTCGCACTTGTGCGTTGCCGTGTCCGGCCGGCGGCAAGCGCTGTGGTAGCAGCAAACAAAGTTATCGTCCACCGCCAACCCATCCCTGGCGGCAAAAGGCATGTGCCTGAACCGGACATTTCTACTTTGCACAAACACCGGACATTTTAACTTTGCGTTGACATCGCCATTCGTTCCTCGCGCAATCCGCCGCGAATTACCAGACGACCTTCTCGGTGAAGGTCACCAGTTCGTCGATCGGCAGCGCCGACATTACGCAGATCCAGCGGACACCGCGCTTGGTCATTACCATGTTGATCCCCTGCGCGCTGTCGATGACGTACTCATGATCGTCGATCGTCCGGCGGCTGCCGGGGGGGATCTTGAAGTCGTCGGCGCGGCCCACCGCGATGGAGACGCGGGTGCCGGCGAGGTCGACCGCGACGCAGCTCATCTGTTTGCCGTCGAGGTTGTGGATGCAGCAGGCCATCGGCTTGTCGTCGGCGGGCAGTCCGCTGGGCAGGCCCGGTTGTTGCGGCCACTCGGCCCGCAGCGCCTTCTCGGCTTCCTCGAGCGACGACACCGTCCTGGACATCGATCCCATGCTCATGTGTACCTCCGCCATCCGATCCGCCGACGCCAGCGCCGGCCGACCCGTGGTCGCGATGACTACTGCAATCGTCGCAATCGCAGCCACCAGCAATGTCGCTGCAATCGCCCGCAGCGGACTGAGCCAGCCGAGCCGCCTGCGACCATGCGCCGGCTCAGGACGCGGCACCTCGCGCTCGATCGCCGTCCGCAACCGCGCCAGATCCACAGGGGTCGACCGCAGCTTTCCCAACCGCGCCGCGATGGCGCGATCGGTTTGCTCGTCGAGCAGATCATGTTCGTTGGCGTCAGTCATGTTGGTCTCTCTGTCCACCTCTGCCGGCGTTCGTCGCTCGCTTGATCTGGTCCGACTCCCCGGCGTTTGCCTGTAATCGTGTCTTGAGCAGCGCCCGTGCCCGGTGGCAGCGTGATTTCACCGTGCCCGGCGCCACTTCCAGCACCGTTGCTGCCTCCGCGATGTCCAGGCCTTCGACGTCGACGAGCAGGAGCGTCCATCGCATGTCGTCCGGCAACTCTCGCAGCGCGTCGATGACCGATTGATCGCTGAACTGCTGCAGCATCGCGTCTGCGTCGCGCCATGCCGACGGATCGCTCGGCTCAGGACGTTCTGCCGTCGCGGGGTCGAACACCAGCGTGTCGAGGCTCACGCTCGGCCGGGCCGCACTGGCGCGGACACGGTCGACATGCGTCCGCCTGAGAATGGTCATCAGCCAGGCGCGGACGTTCGTGCCCGGCTCGAACTTCTCGATCGCCCGGAACGCCTTCAGCAGCGTCTCCTGCGACAAGTCTTCGGCCTCGGCCGACGACCGGGTCAGCATCTGCGCGTAACGCAGCACCACGTCCATTTGCGGCCAGACGACCTGGTAGAAACGCCTTGTCGCATCCGTCACGTCCAATAAAGCCTCTGCACGAGCACCGTCGCGTTGGTATTGAAACGAAGTTGGACCCGCCAAAGGTTCCATCGATTTCGTTGCCCTTGACCGACCTCATCCCGTGCCCGCTGACTCATCAGGAGGCGCGGCAAAGCAGGGGGGAACCGCAGATTACGCAGATTACGCAGATGAATGCGAATACTGGAAAGCAGACTTTCCTCTAATCTACGAAATCTGCGTAATCTGCGGTTCCATTTCTTTCGCAACCGTTCGTTTACCCCAAGTGCGGGGCACTTTCATCGCACACCATTCAGCCTACACTGTCGACTCTCGCATGCAGCAATGGCAGACAATCCTTTCCGCGCTGGGGGTCGTGTTCGGGTTGATCGGCGTGGGCTTTGTCGCCCGGCGGATCAACTGGCTCACCGAGGAGGCCGACCGCACGCTGATCGCGCTGGTCGTCCGCCTGCTCATGCCGTGCCTGATCCTGCGTGAGATCAACCGCGCCGGCTGGCTGCCCAACTGGACCGATCTGGTCATTCCCCCCACCAGCGCCTTCGCGCTCACGGTGGTCAGCTACGGCGTCTGCGCCATCGCCGTCAAACTCGTCGGCAATCGTCTCGGTATTTCCACCCCCGCGCAGGTCCGCACGTTTGTCCTCTGCTGCGGCCTGTTCAATTACGGCTACATTCCCATCCCGCTCGTGCAGGAACTGTTCCCGCGCGAGCCCACCATGATGCCGACCCTCATGCTCTTCAACGTCGGTGTCGAGACGGCGTTGTGGACGGTCGGCCTGTCGATCATCGCCCACGGGCTCGGCCGCAAGTGGTGGGTCGGGCTGTTCAATCCGGTCGTCCTTTCCATCGTCGCGGCGATCATGATTAAGCTGTTGATCACGCCGCTGATCACCGCGCATCCGATCCCGCACCAGTGGGACGTCATCGGCCCGGTCGTGCGGATCGTCGACCTGCTGGCCAACTGCGCCATCCCGCTGTCGCTGCTGCTGACCGGCGCGACCATCGCCGACGTCTGGCGCGACACCGATTTGTCCGAAGGCTGGGGCACCACGACGCTGGCGTGCGTGCTGCGCCTCGGAGTGCTTCCCGCGCTGTTCTTCGCGTTCGCCTGGCTGATGCCGGACGCATCCTTGCACCGCGTGATCATCATCCAGGCCGCCATGCCCGCCGCCATCTTCCCGATCGTGCTGGCCCGTCACTACGGCGGCGACGCCCCGACCGCTGTCCGCGTCGTCATCGGCACCCAGATCGTCAGCCTCGCCACCATCCCCCTCTGGCTCAGTTTCGGCCTGGCCCGCTGACGCCACCCACCGGCCCGCGCCGGGCGTCGGCTCGCCTGTTTCCCGATGTATCACCTGCTGCATCATGTGACACCCTGTGCATGCCCAGCCGAACCATAACCACAACTCAAT
>JBBRFH010000273.1:0-4251 GCA_038224615.1 Tepidisphaerales bacterium | reverse complement strand
CCCATCACTCCCGACGTCTTCCGCATCAAGAATTTCGAGATCGCCAACCGCCTTTTTGTCGGCACCGGGAAGTACCAAAGTTATGAAATCATGCAGCAGGCGCTCGACGCGAGTGCGTGCCAGGTGGTGACGGTCGCGGTGCGGCGCGAGCGGTTGATCGATGCGCAGGGCAAGTCGCTGCTCGATTTCCTCGATCTCAATAAGTACATCATCCTCCCCAACACCGCCGGCTGTTTTACCGCCGATGACGCGATTCGGGTGGCGCTGCTGGGGCGCGACCTGCTGGAGAAGCAAGGCAACAAGGGCGCCGGCTGGGTGAAGCTCGAAGTGCTCGGCGACAAGAAGACGCTGCTGCCCGATCCTGTCGGCACGATCGAAGCGACGAAGGAACTCGTCAAGGAAGGCTTCACGGTTCTCGCCTACACCAGCGATGACCCGCGCAGCGCCGTCCGCATCAAGGAAGCCGGCGCGGCGTCGGTGATGCCCGCGGGATCGCCGATCGGCTCGGGGCAGGGCATTCTCAATCCGCTCAACATCTCGCTTTGTCTGGAACTGCTCAAGGAAGGCGATCCGACGTTCCCCGTCATCGTCGATGCCGGCGTCGGCACCGCGTCGGATACCGCCATCGCCATGGAACTCGGTGCCGACGGCGTCCTGCTCAACACCGGCATCGCCCACGCCAAAGACCCGGTGAAAATGGCCCACGCCATGCGCCACGCGCTGGAGGCCGGCCGGCTCAGCTACCAGTCCGGCCGAATCCCCAAAAAACGCTACGCGACGGCATCCAGTCCGTTTGAAGGCGTCATCAGTTACATCCCCGGAGAATAATCTTAAACACGCGCAACGAGCTGAACGTGCAAACCGATACGCGGCTCGCGCAAATCGCTCCCGGCGTGAGGCAATGGATCGGCGACATCCTGAACGGTTCGATTCCAGACAGGACAGAATTGATCGACTTCCGCTTCGATGGAAGCGACACTTCTCAAGGCGACTTTCCGTACCCTCGTCCGCTTAGAACTTCCGATCCTTCCGGACCGTCAGCGTGCGCTGGATCACGATGTCGAGGACCCGGATGACCTCCTCCACCTGCAACTCGGTCATGCGCGAGAAGAACGGCAGCGCCAGCGTGCGGGCGCTGACGTACTCGGTGACGGGATAGTCGCCTTCGTTGAAGCCGAACTGGCTCGCCATGTACGGCTGGAGGTGGATGGGCGGGAAATAGTTGTTGGTGCCGATGCCGGCGCCGCGCAGACCCTTGATGATTTCGTCGCGGTCGGCCGGGCCGAAAAGGTCGTTGAGGCGGACGACGAAGACGAACCAGCTCATGTGGTCGTTGTCGCCGATGGTCGGGACGATCAGGTAGCGGTTGTCGATCAGCCGCTGCATGTACAGGTGGGCGACACGGCGGCGGTTGTCGAGGATCTCTTCGAGGCGGTCGCACTGCACCGAGCCGATGGCGGCGTTGATCTCGCTGAGGCGGTAGTTGTAGCCCAGCCGCTGGTGCGCCAGCCACGCCATGCCCTCGCGGCCCTGGTTGCGCAGGGCGCGGCAGGTTTCGGCGAAGCGGTCGTCGTCGGTGACGATGATCCCGCCTTCGCCGGTGGTGATCTGCTTATTGGGATAGAACGCGAAGACACTGGCGCGACCGAACGACCCGACCGGCCGGTCCTGCGCGAATCCGCCGAAGCCTTCGCAGGAGTCTTCGATGAGGATCAGCTCGTTGCGCTGGGCGATCTGTTCGAGCTCGATCATCCCGCCGGGGTGTCCGAACGCCTCGACGCCGACGATGGCGCGGGTCCGTGGAGTGATGGCGGCCTGCACCTTGGAGATGTCGATGTTCAGGGTCTTGGGTTCGATGTCGACGAAGACGGGCGTGGCGCCGACGTAGAGGATGCAGTTGGCCGACGCGACAAAGCTGAAGGGGGTGGTGATGACTTCGTCGCCGGGCCCGATCCCCGCGGCGATCATCGCCGCGTGCAGCCCGGCGGTCCCCGAGGAGACCGCGATCCCGTACCTTCGCCTGGCGACCGCCGCCACCTTGTCCTCAAACTCCACCACGCGCGGCCCGATCGACAGCGTGCCGCTCTGCATTACATCAACAACAGCGTCGATCTCGCGTTGCGTGATATCCGGTTGAGAAAGGGGAATGTTCATGGGTGTTCAGAAGCAGAGGGCCGCGAAGATGCGATGAGCGCGAAGATTAACGCGAAGAAGACGCCTTTGTGTGAATAACGCGTTTGATACCGTCCTTCATCGTCATGTGATTGAAGTTCAGGAGCAAGCCGAGGGGCAGGTTCATCGCGGCAAGGTAAGCGACAACCTGTGCGATCTGGATCGGACCGAGCTGTTCGACCACCTTCAACTCGACAACGAGACGTTTGCCAACAAGCAGATCCACCCTGCCCTCGGCGACACGAACGCCTTTATACTCGAGGGGTCCGGGGGCTTCCGGCTCACACTCAATTCCGCGAATGGTCAATTCATGATGCATGGCATTCCGGTAGGCAACCTCCGGCAATCCGATGCCCAGTCGGCGATGCATTTCGATCGCCGCCCCGATCACCTGCTCGGCCAGGAGTTCGATTTCCTCGTCAACGGGGTCGGCCTGACCGGAACGAAAGCACCAGAAGTTGCTTTCCCCCGTATTCTTCGCGTTCGACTTCGCGCTCGTCGCATCTTCGCGGTTCATGGATGTGCCAGTATACTCCCCGGCCTGTGAATTCTGAACGAGTTGAATATGTCGCGGTACCGAGGAAGAAGCGGCGGCGCGGGGAGTTTCGGCGGGCGCTGGGGTTTCTCAAGCCCTACCGCCGGCAGGTGATTGCGGCCGTCACCGGCGCGTTCATGTCGGGCCTGATCTTCACCGGCGGGCTGGGGGCGATGTACCCGATCATCAACGTGCTGCTAAACGGGCAAACCGTACGGCAGCTCGTCGATCAGAAGATCGGCGAGCACCCCGCGGGCGTGCCGTGGTACTGGAACCTGGCGCACTGGGCGGCGCAGTACGTGCCGGACCGGCCGGTGATGACGATCGCGACCGTGTTCGCGTTCATCATGTGCCTGGCGATGCTCGGCAACGTCTTCCGCTTCATGCACGAATACCTGTCGGACAAAAGCGCGATCAGCGGCATCAACGACATCCGCAAGACGCTCTACGAGCACATCCTGCACCTGCCGCTGGGCTACTTCGGCAAGTACGGGACCAGCGACGTCACCAGTCGGCTCGTGCAGGACGCGCAGAACCTTCAGGATGGCTTCAAGACCGTGCTCGGCCCGGCGATCGCCGAGCCGATCAAGGCGGTCTTCGCGCTCGGACTGGCGGCGATCATCGACTGGCGGCTGACGCTGTTCATCATCGTCTTCAGTCCGGTGACGGTGGCGGTGATCAAGAAGTTCGGGCGACGCCTGCGCCGCGCCTCCCGCGACGCGCTGGCGACCAGCTCGACCATGCTCGGACAGATCGAAGGAACGCTGGTCGGCGTGCGCGTCGTCAAAAGCGCCACCGCCGAATCCTACGAAGGCAATCGCTACGGCGCGATCATGGAGAACCTCCGCCGGGACCAGCTCAAAATGGCCCGTTATGAAGCGTGGAGCACGCCCACGCTCGAGACGCTCGGCATGGTGGCGGTCGGCTGCGTGCTGATCGTCGCGTCGTACCTGATCTTCGAGGAAAAAAGCCTCGACAAAGGCGGCTTCCTGCTCGTGCTCGCCTGCCTGGTGAGCATCGGCGAAAGCCTTCGCCGCACCAGCAAGCTCAACAACGTCCTGCAGAAAGCCAACGCCGCCGCGTCGCGCATTTTTGAGGTGATCGACGAGCCCAGCGAGCGCGAGTATCTCTCCAGCAGCAACGACCGCCCGCAGGCGCTGCTGGCGTCGCTGGAGCGTGACATTGTTTTTCAAGACCTGAGTTTCCAGTACCCCGGCACCAATCACCTGGCGGTCGACAACGTGTCGCTGCAGGTCCACAAAGGCCAAAGCGTCGCAATCGTCGGCCGCAACGGGTCGGGCAAGACGACGCTGCTTTCGCTGCTCCCGCGCTTCTTCGAGGCGACTGCGGGCGCCATCAAGATCGACGGCATTGACGTGCGCGACTACGACCTCAAGGGCCTGCGCGGGCAGATCGCGATCGTCACGCAGGACCCGGTGATTTTCCCCGGCACCATCGCCGAGAACATCGCCTACGGCCACCCGCTGGCGAGCCACCTCGCCACGGGGAGCGACCGCCCGGCGGTCCGCGACATTCGCGCCCGC
>JBBRFH010000272.1:0-4265 GCA_038224615.1 Tepidisphaerales bacterium | reverse complement strand
TGGGCGGCGCGCTGGGCGGCGATGAGGCGGAACAACGTCACCATCTGCATGGTTTCGGCGTCCTTGCCGCCGAGCTCGTCGTACAACGCCTCGGCGGCGTCGCGCTGCTTCTCGACGTCGGCGGGGCTGACTTCCAGGTTGCGCCGGTACGGCTCGAAGATCGAGTTCACCAGCGCCTTGCGGGCGGCGACGTGCTTGGGGTCGATCTGCAAAATGCGCTCGGCGGTGTTCGCCAGAGCGCGGACGGCGGCGGCGTCGGCGGGATTGCCGCGCACGTCGCTGGTCTGGAAGGCAAGAATGTGCTCCAGCGCCGGCACGGAGCGGGGGTCGTTGGCGACGACCTGCGCCAGAAGCTGCCGCAGCTTGCGATACTTGTCGCTGTCGCCTTGGACGGTGTAGTCGAACGCGTCGACGAGCTTCAGTTGCAGCGCGATGTTGTTTTTATCACGACTGGCAGCCTTGCCGTACGCGACTGCCGCGGACTCGAAGTCGCCGGCGTTCATACCCGCGTCCCCCTGGGCTTCGAGCTTGGCGATGCTGGGACGGAACAGTTTTCTGCCGACCGTCGGACCGACCACGACGACGCCCGCCAGGAGCGCGCCGGAAACCGCCAGGATAACGATGAATTTCGTGTTGAGCTTGCGTGCCATGTTCGATTGCTGCCTCTGTGGCTTTCCCAGCCCCCACTCCCCGTTCTGCCCGTCGCCGCGTCCCCTTTGTCTATTGCAGTTGTGCTGTTTCGGATGCCGTCGTCGTCGCCGGCGTTGTTACCGGCACCGTCGTCGGCGCGTCGGCGCCCGCCTCGAAGCCCGCCGGGTCCGGCAGCACGCGCTCGACCTCGGGCATCGCGTACTGCAAAAAATCCTTGACGATCGGCGCTGCCTCGAGGGAATTTTCCAGATCGGTGCGCACTTCGATTTTCGCAAAATAGGCCCGGCGTTGCAGCAGGCTCGAGAGCCGGCGCCGCACGCCGAACACCGGGTCCTGCTCGTAGGCGCCGTTCACCTGGAAGAAGTACGCCACCTGCACCGGGCGGCGCTGCTGGCTGTCGATCTGGTCGATGAAGTTGATCAGCCGCACCTGCGTGTTCTTCGCCTCGTCACTCGCGCGCGGAAGGACCGGCCAGGTGACGACATCGTACGTCGACGGCTTAAACCCGTCGGCGACATAGCAGCGGTCGGCGACGTGCGGCACGGTGTCGGTGCCGCCGGTGTAATAGGTGATGCCCAGGTAGACGCGACCGCGAAGCATCTCGCCGCGCCTGGCGAAATAGAACTTATCGCGGTCCTCGATCGACATCTTCAGCACTGCGTCGCGGTCGACGGGCTTGAGCAGCCGCGTGTCGTAGTAGTCGCGGAAGATATACTGCCTGGTTCCCAGCTCGTGCTCCATGTCGGCGCTCTGGGCGCGGTCGATGGTCATCTGCACCCACGGGCCGAGTTCGGACTTGATCACGCTGAGCGGAAGGCGCGTGTCGACCGGCTCCTTGCGGAAACTCATCTGCATCGTCGCCATCACGGTATCGCGGAGTGCCGCGGCGCAGATGAGCACCGACGCGACGATAATGAACGCCAGCGTCGAGCGCGTGCGCGGCGCGGGCGGATCGACGGCGCTAAGCTGGCTCACGCGGCACCCCCGGTCGTCCGGTTGCCGGACGCGCTTAGACCTGGCGCTGCGGTGCCCGGTGTCATGCCCCTCCGCTCAAGCGCCTGCTCGATGAATAAATGGTCGACGATCCAGCAGACCAGCAGGATCAGCAGGAACGCCGGCAACATCATGATCATGCCCGCGAACTGGTGGGCGAACCCTTCGGACCACTCGCGACCAACGTAATGGTCCAGCAGCCCCTGCCCGGCGACGCGCATCACGTTGCAGGAGATCGCGATCGGGATGGCGGAGAACGTGATGATCAGCTTCTGCCACAGCGGCCGCGCCGAAATGAAGGCGATGGCGGCGGCGATGCTGATGAATGACATCAGCGACTTCAGCCCCGCGCAGGCCTCGGCGACGTTGAGCGTGCGGTCCTGCGTGGGCAGCCCGTCCGGGCCGAACTGCGGGATGAAGATCTTCGTCCCGCCGTAGCTGGCGTCGATGCCGGTCACTTGCAGGATGCCCACGGACACGCGCGCCGCCATCGCCTGCAGCGGGCTGGCGACCTGGCTGTACACGAGCTGTGGCCACGGAAGCATGCAGACGAGGAAGACGATCGGGAACCACGCGATCCGCATCACGCGCCAACCACACGTCGTCAGCACCGCGCCGAAGAGCGTGAGAACCATGCCGAAATCCCACACGAAATTGTTCTGTGCCGGCCAGTAGCCAGAGATGAAGAGCCCGCCGAGAAACGCGGCAAGGCCCCAGTCGAGCAGGAGAACGAGGATGCCGAACGCCCACATCCCGTGACCGCTGTTCTCGAGGATGCCGCGGATGATCCACCACCCCTCGCCTTGCGGGAGGAGGTGGAATCCGAAGAACGCCAGCAGCAGGCCGACGCCGATCAGGGCGCTGGCAGAGATGATGCGGGCCTTGCTAAAGTGTCCGCCCAGCAATGGCTCAATGGGAGCGGCGGCAAGTTCGTCGCGGCGCAGGAAGAGGTAGTAAAGCCCGATCGCCGGAATGCACATGCCGTGCTTCCAGTTGTCGTCGCCGTTGTAGGGATTGGTCATCTCCCACAGGCGCCAGAGGTTCTCGCGATAAAGCCAGAAAAACGCGACGGCAATGACGCCAACTTTCAGCCATGTTCCGGTGGTGGCCCCCATGAACCGCGCCGGCGCGGCGTCCGGGGCGCTGCCCAGGGGCAGCGGCCGGGTGGTCGAGGCGTCGCTGGATGACTCAAGACTGGCCAATGATTTCAATCCTCATCGCACGGCACGACAAAACAGACCCACGAGGCGCTTTAGCAGGCGTCCACGGCTACGCAGCCGACCGTAAGTCGGATTCGCAGGCGACGACACCGACCCCGCGACAGCGGAGTTTGGCCGGGCGTCCAGCACCAGCATACCTCATGATTGCCCGCGCCGCCGAGACTCGTGCCCGCCTGTCCGCATTGCGTGCATTCATCGAGACGCCGCTCCGACGGGCAGTCTAACAACGCCACGCACCCGTCCAATGGTGAAACCCCGCGCCCGACCAGCGCTCCGGGCTCGTCAGCGCCTACCGCAGGTCCACCAGCCTCTCGGGGCGCGCGCCCGCTGGACCTCCCACAGACAACCGTAAACCCTTAAGCACAATGATCTTGCACCCTCAAGGCCGTAGCCCATCGGGTGCAAGATCACGGAGGATAGAAAACTTAGACCGATGACCCGTTCAGCAACGATTAGTTCCTGTTGTTGTTGGAGTTCGCGAAGTTTTTGTCGTACAGGAAGCCGAAGCCGTAGGTGAGACGGAAGCCGTTGCGGAACGCCGCCAGGAAGGGGGCGATGGCATTGGTGCCGACGTTCACGCGGTCGTCAGGCTTGAGGTACAGGTCGGGCTGGAGGCCGGAGAAGATCTTGTCGAGGTCGACGCGGACGATGACCTGCTTGTCACCGGACAGGCGACGGACGATGTCGGTCCGGCTCGGCCAGGCGACTTCGTTGAGGCCTCGGGCGGCGACAACGGCCTGGGTGAGCGTGATCTTGCGGGCCGTCAGGCTGTAAGCACCGGGGGACTGGACGTTGCCGCCCATGTAGTACTCGCCGACGACCGGCTGGGGCACGAAGATCAGGTCACCGGGCTTGATGACGATGTTGTACTTGAGCTGGCCGGACTTCAGTTCCTTGTAGGGGATGCGGATGACGACGCGGTCGTCCGGCTCCTTCAGCGAATTGAACTGGAACTTGCCGCCCGCCTCGGCGACGGGAGTTTCCATCGCGTCGGCCGCCAAGGGTTGGACGGCCGGCGCGCCGGTCACCGGATTGGTGGCCGAGGGAGCGGGGTTGATCACCACTTCCTTGCCGTCAATCGCGATAATGGCGCCTTCGGGAGCCTTGCCGTCCTGCATGAGCATCTGGCTCCTGCGGGCGGTCGGCATCGCGTTGGACTGCGGGGCGAGCGGGTCCACGCGGGCCGGTGCCGGTGCCGTCGCAGGCGCTGCGCCATTGGCAGCGGTGGCCTGGCTCTTCTTGCGGATGACGTAGATCACGTCCACGCCCGTCGTCGTGTTGACGTCGCGGGCGTTCACCAGCGCGTCGAGCAGACGGAAATCCGTGTCGTAAATCGTATAAAGGTTGGGCGCGCCGACCGCGCCGAGCACGCTATAGGTGCGGCCTCGCGCTTCGATCACC
>JBBRFH010000271.1:0-4297 GCA_038224615.1 Tepidisphaerales bacterium | reverse complement strand
TTCCTTGACGATGCCGATGCGGAGCTTGTCGACCGGCTTGCCGACGGACGCGGTGTAATCGGGGACGTCGATCGGGGCCGACGTGGTGTCCTTGGGGTCGTGTCCGCTGATGACGCCGAGCATCAACGCGGCGTCTTCGACGGTCCAGGTGAACGGGCCGATCTGGTCGAGCGACGACGCGAACGCCACCAGCCCGTAGCGGGAGACGCGCCCGTAGGTCGGCTTAAGCCCGACGAGGCCGCACAGGCCAGCGGGCTGGCGGATCGACCCGCCGGTGTCCGAGCCGATCGACGCGCAGCACATCGACGCCGCCAGCGCCGCAGCGCTGCCGCCCGACGATCCGCCGGGCACGCGTGTCGGATCCCATGGGTTTTTCGTGGGTCCGAAGGCGCTGTTTTCGGTCGACGAGCCCATCGCGAACTCATCGAGATTGGTCTTGCCGACGATCACCGCGCCCGCTTCTTCGAGCTTGCGGATCACTGTCGCGTCGTAGGGCGCGCGAAAGTTGGCAAGCATCCGCGACGAGCAGGTCGTCTTGCCGATGCGGGTACACAGGTTGTCCTTGACCGCGATCGGCACGCCCGCGAGCGGGCCGCTGATGTGCCCGTCGTCCACCTGCTTCGCCGTCGCCAGCGCCCGCTCGGCCAGCACTTCGTTGAACGCGTTGAGCGTCGGATTAAGGTGCTGAATCCGCGCGATCGTCTGGCGCGTGAGTTCCTGCGACGAAATCGTCTTCGACGCGATCGCGTCCCGGGCGGCGATAAGGGTGTCTACTTGCATTGCAGTCAGGCTTTCAGAAACTCGTCAACGTCGATGCCGGCCTCGCGGAGGATCGAGCGAAGTGTACCCTCGGGCATGTCCTTGGCGTGATGTGGAACCGAGAACGATCGCTGTGCCGCGCGATTTATCCAGATCTCGTGGCTCCCCGCCCCGTGACGGTCGAACTCGCAGCCAAGAGCTTTGAGGCGTCGAGTGATCTCACGATACCGGAATCCACCCAGCCGTCCCATCAAAATGCTCCGACCGCGATCACCACGTCCATCGGCGCCGGCGTGCTGCGCTTTCGCAGCGCGGGCGGCAGGGGAAAACCATGTTCGATGCAGGACTCGGCCAGCTTCATCGCCACGTCTTTGGCGATCTCGATCGCTTCGCCGACGCTGTCGGCCTGGACCACCAGCCCCGGTACGTCGCTGCTGGTGGCGAGAAAGCCGCCCTCGTCGAGCGGCTCGATATGAAGATGAATCGGTACTTCGTCCATGCAACACAACTCTATCATCCCGTCGAGTCCTCGTCACCGCCGATCACCTTGGGCACCTTAAAGAACGGGCCGTCGGTGTCGGGGGCATTTTGCAGCACGATTTCGGTCGGTAGCGCCGGCTGGGGTTCGTCGTCGCGCAGCACGTTGGTCAGCCGTACCGCGTGGGCCATCGGCTCGACGCCGTCGACGTTCACCTGCTTGAGCTGCTCGACGTACTCGAGGATCGATCCGAGTTGCTGCGTGAAGCGCGGCAACTCCGCCTCCGGGAGCGCCAGGCGCGCCAGCTTGGCGACGTGCTTCACTCCGGCGAGGTCTAACGTGTCATGCGACTGCGACATGCCTCGCGTTGTAGCCTGCCGCCGCACCAGCGACAACCGTTCGCGCCGCGCGTACTGACGCCACGGCGAAAATTTCGCTTGACAAAACCGAACAAAGACCTAACATGCGGGCTGAAGTTTGATGACCTCTAAATCTCTCTCGGGGAGTGCATCATGCTCGGGTTATTTGACAGCACGGAGGTCGCCGACGGCGAGCAGGTCCGTTCGCTGCGTCGGCGCTCGCTCGGGCGCGCCGCGCTCGACTGGCTATGCGACAGCGACCGCACGATTTTTGAGCTGGCCGAACAAGGGATCGGGCTGCGCGTCATCGGGCGTGCCGTAAGTCTCAATCAAGGCACGGTTTGCAGGCGATTGGCCCGGGTCCGCAGGCGGCTCGCTTCGCCGCTGGTGCAGACGCTGCTGGTGCCCGACAGTCCGGTGCCGGAGACCTGTCGCAAAATCGCGCTGCTCAATCGGCTGAGCGGACGATCCATCCCCGACATCGCCCGCACCCTCGGGCTGACTGAATCGGCGGTCCGTGAGCACGTCCGATTTGCCTGCGGAATCGTGCAGGGAATGCTCCGCCGCAACTCTGTTTAGCGGTCCTTAAACACGCCTCGCGTTTCGCCTCGCGCTTTTGCTGATGCCCGGCCTTTTCGATGCCCACGTTTAGCCCCCGGAGACCCGCCATGAACACCGCCGCCTTGATCCGTCGACTCTTCGCGCTCCCGCGTTATGCCCGTCCGCCTCAGGGCGCGGTCCCGATGGCGGTGCTCCGCAGCGCCATCCCCGACGCCGGGGAGATCGCGCTGTACACCGGACCCAGCGGCGGGGGGAAGTCGCGCCTGCTCGACGCGGTCCGCGCCGCGCACCGCGACGATCCCAGCGTGCTTTGGATCGAGCCCACGCAGATCGCGCTCAATGACGCCGACGGTTCGTGCGTCATCGAGCGGATGTGCCAGGAGATCGGCCTGCGCGACGCCGCGCCGGCGCCGATCGAACTGGCGCTGGAACTGCTGAGCCGGGTCGGGCTTGCCGAGGCCTGGACCTACCTGCAGACGCCTGACCAACTCTCCGACGGACAGCGCTGGCGTCTGATCCTGGCGCTGGCGATCGCCCGGGCGCTGCGCATTGGCAAAGAAGGACAAACGACGGTTACCGCGATGATCGCAATGGACGAGTTTGCGGCGCTGCTTGACCGGATCACCGCACGCATCGTCGCCCGCGCGCTGCGAAGGCTGATCGACAGGCAAGGGGACGATCGCGGGCCGGCGCGGGTGAGTGCGATCGTCGCGACCAGTCACGACGACCTGGCAACCGCACTCGATCCGGACATCGTTGTTACTTGTGACTTTCAGTGCTTTGCCGCGTCGCGGCGTCGCGGTCGGCCGGCGACAGGTTGTCCGGCAACTTCCCACCGATGATGCCCATCTGCGACAGCACCATGATCACCGCCAGCACCACCAGCACGCCCAGCAAGATCAACAGCCGATACCGTTGGTACGCGTCGTGGTTCGCCAAACTGGGCGGGGGCGTCTTGAAGCGATTGATCTCCTCGTGGTCCTTCAGACAGGAGCGGCAGATCATCGTGTTGCGCCACGGCACAAGCCCGCTGGGCTTGAGCCGACGCTTGCACTCGGCGCACGGCACGGTGCCGGCGGTCTCGTGCTTCTTCTCGGCCTTCACGCACGCGACGCAGATGTAGCCCAGCGAGTCCTTCACCCGGCGATGGCCGGCCAAATCCTTACCGCAGACCCGGCACAGCTTGACGCCTGAACCTGATGACGATGGGGACGAAGCTGAATCGACTGAATCGGCTTCCATAACGGCTCCAAGACGTGCGGCACGACCGACGGGGTGTATCCCAGCCCGCAGGACCAAAAAAGCTATGACTATGATACCACAAAATGCGCTCGATTTCCTGCCCGGGAGAATCACTCTGGGTCCGGGAGAAACGGCGGAATACGCGGCTTTGGAGCGATTTCACTACCTCGCCAAACGTCCCGCCACCTGGGCCGCGATCGTGGTCGCGCGTTACCTGCCCGACGGCGCGGGACAACCCGCGCGGGTTATCGGAATCGCCGTCCTCTCGTACCCGTCGGCGGTACACCGGGCGCGGCATCGGACGTTCGGGCTGGGCGCGATGTCGTACGGGCAGCGACTGCGTTGGGCGAATGCCAATCTCCGCACGATCAGCCGAGTCGTCGTGCATCCGCAGTTTCGGTCGCTTGGACTGACGCGCCCGCTCATCGAGGCGATCTGTGCGCGCTGCACGACGCCGCTCATCGAATCGACGGCGCGCATGGGTCGCGCCCACCCGATGTTCGAGCGCGCCGGCTTCACGCGCGTCGACCCGCCTGACGACGACGAGCCTCTCTACTACTGGCGCCGACTCCACTGATTCACCCCTGTTCAGCGTCGCGGCGTGCCGCGCGCTTGTCGCGCGGGAAAGCCCGCGGCAAGCCGCGACGCTCAACGACACCTGTTCCAACATCAGGATGCCCATGCTCAACCCAGTCACCACCCCCGACGCGCTGCACGCCTGGATCGCCACTCACACCGGTCTGCGCGTGCCGCGTCATGCGGTGTGCGACTGTCACCAATCCCCGTTCGACTACCTGCAGACCGCATACTTCGAGCCGTCGCGCGACCAGGTCATCTGGGCCCCGCGCGGGGGCGGGAAGACCTCGCTGGCGGCAGTCGCGACCCTGCTCGACCTACT
>JBBRFH010000270.1:0-4353 GCA_038224615.1 Tepidisphaerales bacterium | reverse complement strand
AACCCCGAATACCTCGCCAAGTGCGGCGGGCGGTATTCGTCGGAGTGGTTCTGGTCGAAAATCCTTCGCGCCGCGCGGGTGGCGCCGAAGGTGTTTGATGCGGCGCACACGTGGGTCGAGATCGCCGACTGGATCCCCGCGATCCTCGCCGGCACGACGCACCCGGCCAAGCTCAAGCGCGGCATCTGCGCCGCGGGTCACAAGGCGTTCTATCACACGTCGTGGGGCGGGTATCCGGCGGCGTCGTTCCTGGCACAGTTGGAGCCGAAACTCGAGCGCGTGCGGAAGAATCTGCCCGATAAAGTGTCGGCGATCGACGCGGCGGCGGGGTTTCTTACCGACGAATGGGCGAAAAAAACCGGGCTTCGCGCGGGCATTCCGATCGCGGTCGGCGCGTTCGATGCGCACCTGGGCGCGGTCGGTGCGGGCGTCAAGCCCGGGACGCTGGTGAAGATCATGGGCACGTCGACCTGCGACATCATGGTCAGCCCCGGCAACAAGGATCTCGGCAACATCCCCGGCTTGTGCGGCATCGTCCCCGGCTCGGTGACGCCGGGTGAGATCGGCCTCGAGGCCGGCCAGAGCGCCGTCGGCGACATCTTCAACTGGTTCGTGCAGGTGGTGCAGCCCGGCAAAGGCGGGCTCGACCACGCAAAGCTCAACGAAGCCGCATCGAAACAGAAGCCCGGCGAGAGCGGGCTGCTGGTGCTCGACTGGATGAACGGCAACCGCACGGTGCTGGTCGACCAGCGCCTCACCGGCACCATCATCGGCCTGACGCTCGATTCGTCGCCGGCGGACATCTACCGGGCGCTGATCGAGGCGACGGCGTTTGGCGCTCGCGTCATCATGGAACGCTTTGAAGAGTACGGCGTGAAGGTCGAGCGCGTCATCAACTGCGGCGGGATCGCGGCACGCAGCCCGCTGACGATGCAAATCTACGCCGACATCATGAATCGCCCGCTGGCGATCTCCAGCAGCACGCAGACCTGCGCCCTCGGCTCGGCGATCGCCGGCGCCGTCGTCGCCGGAAAAGAGAAGGGCGGATACAAGACGTTTGGCGAAGCGATCGAGAAGATGACGTCAGTCATGCCCAAGCTGTACGAGCCGAACCCGGCCGCGGTTACCGTGTACGAAAAGCTCTACAAACTCTATCGCCAACTGCACGACGCGTTCGGCATCGCCGGCACGAAGGCGGACATCTCCAACGTCATGAAAGACCTCTTGGACATCCGCGACGAAGCGAACCGTTAGCGTACTGTGGGCTTCCAGCCCACAGCCTCATTCAAGGAAAAAAGAGCGTGGGCTGGAAGCCCACACTACAGGAAAACACATGAAGAACCTGAAGCCCTGCGAAATCTGGTACGTCACCGGCAGTCAAAACCTCTACGGCGAAGCGACGC
This sequence comes from Tepidisphaerales bacterium, assembly GCA_038224615.1. Lineage (GTDB taxonomy): Bacteria > Planctomycetota > Phycisphaerae > Tepidisphaerales > Tepidisphaeraceae > JBBRFH01. The sequence continues at coordinate 2,950 of JBBRFH010000270.1, read as the reverse complement.
TGCGCCAGGTCGATAAGGACTCAGCGGAGATCGTGAAGCAGTTGAACGCGTCGAAGGCGCTGCCGCTGAACGTCGTCTTCAAGCCGGTGCTGAAGTCGCCGGAGGAAATCGCCAAGCTGTGTCGAGAAGCGGACAACACCCCCGAGTGCGGCGGTTTGATCCTGTGGATGCACACCTTCAGCCCCAGCAAGATGTGGATCGGCGGACTGTCGGGGTTGCGCAAGCCGTTCCTGCACCTGCACACGCAGTTCAATCGCGACCTGCCGTGGGACAAAATCGACATGGACTTCATGAACCTCAACCAGGCCGCCCACGGCGACCGGGAGGCGGGGTTCATCCACACGCGGCTGCGGCTGAACCGCAAGGTTGTCGTCGGGCATTGGTCGGACACCGACGTACAGGCAAAGGTCGCGACGTGGATGCGGGCCGCCCGCGCGTGGCACGATCTGCAGGGCGCGAAGTTCGCCCGCTTCGGGGACAACATGCGATATGTCGCCGTCACCGAAGGCGACAAGGTGTCGGCCGAGATCAAGTTCGGCTACCAGGTACACGGCTACGGCATCGGCGCGCTGGCGGCGGCGATTGACGGCGTCGGCGACAGCGCCGCCGACACGCTGTGCAAGGAATACGATTCGCTCTACACGCTCGACAAGGCGCTGCGGAAAGGCGGGGCGAAACACGAGTCGCTCCGCTACAGCGCCAAGATCGAGCTGGGCCTGCGCCGGGTGCTGGAAGAAAACAACTGCGTCGGCTTCACCGACACGTTTGAAGACCTCGTCGGCCTGAAGCAACTGCCCGGCATGGCGGCGCAGCGAATGATGGCCGACGGTTACGGCTTCGCCGGCGAAGGCGACTGGAAAACCGCAGCGCTGGTTCGCGCCATGAAGGTGATGGCCGACGGGCTCGACGGTGGCACCAGCTTCATGGAAGACTACACCTACCACCTCGACCCCAAGCGGCCGCTGGTGCTGGGCGCGCACATGCTCGAGATCTGCCCGTCCATTGCCGCGGGCAAGCCGAAGATCGAAATCCACCCGCTCGGTATCGGTGGGAAGGAAGACCCGGTCCGCATGGTCTTCGACGCCCAGGCCGGCCCGGCGATCAACGTCAGCATGATGGACCTCGGCAACCGCTTCCGCATGGTCGTCAACGAAGTCGATGCGATGAAGCCTCCCAAGCCGCTGCCAAAGCTGCCCGTGGCACGCGCCGTGTGGGAATGCCGCCCGGACTTTAAGACCGCCTGTGCCGCCTGGATCTACGCCGGCGGGGCGCACCACACCGGCTACAGCTACGCCGTCACGACCGAGCACATCCGTGACTTCGCCGAGATCGCGAATGTGGAACTCGCTGTCATCGACGCAGGCACCGAGATCAACGACTTCCGCCAGACGCTGCGGACCAACGAAATCTACTACCACCTCGCGCCGGGGTTGGGACGGATGTGATGCAAGAGGAGACAGAAGTCAGGAGACAGGAGCAAAACGGCTTCTTCCTCCTGTCTCCTGTCTCCTATCTCCTTTTGAGGCTCCCATGGCTTACACCGAACTTCGCGAACAGGTCTATCGTGCCAATCTCGCTCTTGTCGATGCGGGCCTCGTCGTGCTGACGTGGGGCAATGCCAGCGCTGCCGACCGCAACGCGGGGGTGATGGCAATCAAGCCGTCCGGCGTCGCCTACAGCGTGCTGAAGCCGGCGGACATCGTCGTGCTGGCGCTCGACACCGGCAAAGTCATCGACGGCACCGCCCGGCCGTCGTCGGATACGCCGACGCACTGGCATTTGTATCGTGAGTTTGACGGCGTCAACGGCATCGTCCACACCCACAGCACCTACGGCACGTGCTTCGCGCAGGCGCAGCGCGAGATTCCGTGCCTGGGCACCACCCATGCCGACAACTTCTATGGCGCGATCCCCTGCACCCGCGCGATGACCGCCGACGAGATCAACGGCGAGTACGAGCTGAACGCCGGCAAGGTGATCGTCGAGACGTTCCGCTCGAAGCAGATCGACCCGACGCAGGTCCCCGGCTGCCTCATCGCCAGCCACGCCCCGTTCGCCTGGGGCAACAGCGCCGACAACGCCGTCGAAAACGCGATCGTCCTCGAGTTCACCGCCCGGATGTATCTGCACAGCGCCGCACTCAATCCCAACGTCAAGCCCATCCCCCAGGTGCTGCTCGACAAGCACTTCCTCCGCAAGCACGGCAAGGGCGCGTACTACGGCCAGCCGAAGTGATCGGGTCAAACCTGCACACCGATCGGAATGGCACGGGCATCGCCCGCCATTCGTCGGCCGCAAGACGCAGATCGTGCTCAACGCCGCCGGCGCCGCCCTCGGCCTGACCGCGACACTCAGCACTGCTTTCCGATTGCGGTTTTTCCTTAGGTTTGATGAAGGTGCCCCAATTCGTGAACCAGCAGATGCATTCCCGATGCAGCAATGGGCTCCTCGTTGCTTGCAACTGCCCTGTTTCATCAAATCTGAGGAAGAACCCCGATTGCATGCCGACTACCGCCGGCGCTCGCGCCATCGGTCGATTTGCCGGTGTTGCACATGCACGTGCCGTCCGCGTTCAACCGCAGGTTGCCTTTGACGCCTTCGACTGTGCGGACGACCCATGTGCTTGCAATCTGCGACATAGCCACGGTCTTGGACGTGCCGCCGGGCGCGGTGCAGTTGGTGCACGCCGCGCACGCCACCAATGTCCAGAGGCTTGTTGCCCAGAGGATTAGCCTCACTTCAACTCCACCGTCCAATACGCCTCATCCAGGAACTGCTTCCAGCTCCGGTAGCGCGCATCGGCCAGCTTGAAGCCGATCGCGGGGGAGCGCTTCGGCTTGACGGGCTTGCTGAGCAGCTTCATGTGGGCCTGCTCGGGGGTGCGGCCGCCTTTCTTGACGTTGCACTTGATGCAGCAGCACACGATGTTGTCCCAGGTGCTTCGGCCGCC